>CAKSVQ010000025.1 GCA_934504065.1 uncultured Dysosmobacter sp.
AGCGCCACTTCCACGTTGAACCGGCTCTTCAGCTTGCTGACCAGCACATCCACCTGCATATCGCCGGCGCAGGAGAGCACCATCTGGTGGGTCTCGGCGTTGTTGGTCACCGTGAAGGAGGGATCCTCCTCGTTCAGGCGGTTCAGGCCCTGCGCGATCTTGTCATCCTGTCCGCGGGTCTTGGGGGCGATGGCCACGGAATAGCAGGGCTCGGCGAAGGGGATATTCTTCAGCGCCACCACCTTGCGCGGATCGCACAGGGTATCTCCGGTCTTCACCTTGTCCATCTTGGCCACAGCGCCGATGTCGCCGCAGCTGAGCTCCTTGACCTCGGTGGCCTTCTTGCCCCGCATGACATACAGGCGGCCCAGCTTTTCCGTGTTTCCGGTGCGGCTGTTCACCACGGGCAGGTCGGCCTTGATCTCGCCGGAGAGCACCTTGATAAAGGAATACTTGCCGTACTGGTCGGAAACGGTCTTGAACACAAAAGCCGTGGGCACGCCGCCGGGAGAGACCACAAATTCCTCGGTCTCGCCGTCGGCACGGGTGGCCTTATGATAGTTGCCCTCCATGGGGTTAGGCAGCAGGTCCACAATATTGTCCATCAGCATCAGGCTGCCAAGGCAGTTGATGGCGGAGCCGCACAGCACCGGGAACAGGCTCAGCTCCCGCACGCCCTGACGCAGACCCTGGATCATTTCGGCATAGGTGAAATCCTCGCCGCCGAAGAACTTGTCCATAAAGGCCTCGCTGGTCTCGGCCACGGATTCCTTCAGCGCGTCGTTAAATTCGGTGACGACGGCGGCCTTGTCCTCAGGGATCTCGATCTCCACCCGCTTGAGATCCTGCATCTCATAGGCGCGCTTGTTCAGCACGTCGATGATCCCGGTGACCTTCTTGTCCGCATCCCAGATGGGCACCACCACAGGGGCGATCTTCTTGCCGAAGCGCTCACGCAGCGCGTCGAAGGTGGCGTTATAGTCAGAGTTGTCTTCGTCCGTCTTGGAGATATATAGGAAGCGGGGCATATTGCGCTCTTCGCAGTATTTCCACGCCTTTTCCAGACCGACGGAGATACCGTCCTTGGCAGAGCAGACGATAATGGCGGCGTCGGCGGCGCGCAGGGCCTCCATCACCTCGCCGGAGAAGTCAAACGCGCCCGGCGTATCCAGCAGATTGATCTTGCAGCCCTTATATTCCAGCGGGGCAACGGAAGTGGACAGGGAGATCTGCCGCTTCGTCTCCTCGGGATCATAATCGCAGACGGTGTTGCCATCCGCCACACGGCCCATCCGGTCGATGGCACCGGTCATATAAAGCAGGCTCTCCGCCAATGCCGTCTTGCCGCTGCCGCTGTGGCCCAGCAGGCAGACGTTGCGGATGTTCTGTACTGAATAGCTCATTGTAATCCACTCCTTATGTTGTGCTGCGGTCTGCGACGGCGCCGGAGCGCCGGATTCGCCAGTCCTAATGTAGAAAGTATACAACATTCCCCTGCGCAATACAACAAAAATTTTGGCAGGTTTTACATTTTGGGCAGGTGGGAGAAAATCCGCCCCGAATTTTGGAAGAGGAAACCAAAAAAGAAAATGGCAGGCGGAGAGATACCTCTCCGCCTGCCAGGGCCGCTTCTATCTTACTTTTTGTCTGCCGCTCAGGCCAGCAGCACCGGGATCAGCCACAGCAGCAAAAACGCCACCAGCGACAGCGGGGTGAACAGCTCATAGGCCCTCAGAAACACCAGATAAAACGCCAGCAGCGTGCCCGCCGCGCTGCCCAGCAGGGAAAGCTCCGCCGCCCGCCGGACGGATTTGCACATTCTCCGGCTGCCAGTGACCGTTTCCGCATAGGGCAACAGTCCCTCCCGGAACAGCAGCGCCCGGGGCAGGTCCCGGTCGTGCCCCGCCTCGCTGAGAGCCACCCGGCTGGTAAGGTCAGGATACTCCACCTTGACGCTTTTATGGAACTTGCGCTTGAGCAGCGCCGGGGTGATGTTGGGGTCCCGGGAGGCAAGGATCGGCATCACGCGGCTGCGGCGCATCATCCGCAGGGCGTAATCCACGTTTTCCGCAGGCTCGTATTTCACCGCGAACACCGCGATGAGCTGCCGATCCACCGCCAGAAACACGCCTGTCTTCAAATTCACGTCTCCGGGCAGGCGCACCATCATCTTGCGCATGAACGAGGCGGTGCCCATCAGCACGGATTCGCCATGGATGGTGCCGGACCAGCCGCCCTCTTCAAAAAAGCTGAAGTCGTCCACGGTCTCCCGGCGGCTGTTTTCCTCCTTTGCAAGGGAGGTGAACAGCCGGGCAAGGCCGCTGTCGGCGCTGACCGCCATCGAGGCGGCATAGCCCAGCGCCGTGCGCCGCTCCTCGCCGTAAAACCGCTCGCCGTTAAGCCGCAGCGTTCCCGGTGGGAAGAGGTCGCTGTCCGTGACGATCATGGCCCGGCGGCGGCTGATCTTCACCGCCCCGGCCCAGCCGGCCACGGCGCAGCCCGTCTGCTGCAAGTGCCGCGCAAGGCGCGACCACGGCAGCGGCCAGCACAGCGGCAGGGCAAAGGTGCCCGCCGCCGCCAGAATGGCCGACCAGTTCAAAAAGAAATCTCCGCCCCGGCCCTGTCCCAGAGAGCTCAGGCCCGCAAAGACCACCGTGCCCACCAGCACCAGCGGCAAAAGCAGCGTCTGCCAGAGGGTGGAGGCATTGTCCTTCATGGCGGCGGTATAAAATCCGGGCACCGCGCCCTGCTGCTTGCAGGCGCCCCGGTCGGTATCCGTCACCAGATACGGCGGTTCATCGTCGATGGACGCCGCCCGGAACGTATCGTACATACCCCGGCACTCCCGGCACACGCCCCACTGGGCAAAGGCCAGCCCAAGACAGGCCGCCCCACCGTATGGCATGACCGCCGTGCGGCCGCTGCCGAAAATACACACGGCGCAGTCCGCCGCCGCGGCCAGCGTGGAAAGAGAGATCAGGAGCTCACTGACGCACCGCTTCCGCAGCATCATCGTGGCCGCCTGCACAAATACGCCACTGCACAGCAGGGCGCACAGCGCAAGGCACGTTACGATCACGATGCTCTGAAACTGCACATCGCCGTTCCAAAGAGGGATCACGATACCATAGCGCTCCACTGCGGCCAGCGCCGTGGGGATCAGCGCGATCAAAAACGCGGGGATCAGCGTGGCGTGCCGGGCGCGATAGCGGGCAAGATAGTCCTGCGCCGCCTCGTCAAAGGGTTCCTCCGGGCCGATGGGCTCCACCTCCGGCTCGGGTTCCGGCTCCGGCGGGGTGCGCAACGTTTCCGTGTCCTCCAGCGGCCGCCGGGAAAACAATCCCCGCCGGGGCCGCAGCAGCGGCTCTCTCCGGTCGCCCATCACCGCGTCCACGGTGCTGCCCACCACTTCTTCCAGTGAAACGGGCTTGGGCGGAGTGGGCAGCTCCTCCGCGGGCGGCTCCGCCGGGTCGGGCACTTCCCCCGCGATCTCCGGCCCCCCGGTTTCTTCTTTTTTCTCTTCCGGCTCCGGCGGTGTTTGCTCCGCCCCGCCGGAGGGGACCTCCGGCTCCGGTTCCGTCCGTTCTTCCTCAGGCGGGGCCTTTTGCAGCGCCGCTGTCAGCGGCTCCGGCGTTTCGCCGCCGCCAAACTCCGCCAAAATCTCTTCCAGCGAATACTCCTCGCCCTCCGGCGGCACATCGGTCAGCAGAACGCCCCGCAGATCCAGCTCATCTTGTTTGTCAGACATTCCGCGCACCTGCTTACATCCGCTGGCGGACTGCCTCATACAGCAGGATGGCCGCCGCCGCGGAGGCGTTCAGGGAATTGAGCTTGCCCCGCATGGGGATGCTCACCAGAAAATCGCAGTTTTCCGCTGCCAGACGGGTCATTCCGTCGCCCTCGCTGCCAATGACGATGGCGGCGGGGCCTTTCAGGTCCGCGTCGTACAGGGTGGTATTGCCGTCCGCCGCCGTGCCGAACACCCACACGCCCTGCTTTTTCAGGTCCTTCAAAAGCGCCGGGATATTGGGCACCCGCGCCACCGACAGATGGGCCACCGCTCCGGCGGAGGTCTTGGCCACCACGGCGGTCAGCCCCGCGCTGCGGCGCTTGGGGATGATGACGCCGTGGGCCCCGGCGCACTCCGCCGTGCGGATGATGGCCCCCAGATTGTGGGGGTCGGAGATCTCATCGCACACCACCAGCAGGGGCTTTTCCCCCTTGGCCGCCGCGCTCTCCAGAATGCTCTCCACACTGACGTATTCCCGCACCGCCGCCAGCGCGATCACGCCCTGATGGGCGTGGGTGCGGCTCATATTGTCCAGCTTGCGGCGGTCGGCGTCCACCACCACGATGCCCGCCGCCCGGGCCTTGGAGGCGATGTGGCCCAGCGTCTTGTCCGTTTCGCCCTTGAGAATATAAATCTTGTCGATGCTCTCACCTGCCCGCAGGGCCTCGATCACGGCGTTGCGCCCTTCGATCACGCCGTCGGCCCCGGCGGTGAGTTCATTTTTCTTCTGTTCGTCCATAGTCATGATCCTCGCTGTTAAAAAATTTGTCGTATTCCGTGATAGTATATCACAGGGCCGGGGCACAATAAAGCTAAATTTACAGAAACTTCATGAAAAAAACCGCCGCCGTTCTTGTGACAGCGGCCGCTTTGTGATATACTGCAACATAAAAATGCGGCAGCCTGCGCCGCCACGGCGCGGCTTTGGAAAGGAGCTTTTCCTGATATGGATCAGAATAAAAACAACAAGCCCAAAAAGGGCGGCGGAAAGCCCGGCGGAAACTGGCGGGGCGTCATCACGCTGCTGTGCTGGGCCGTGCTGCTGACGGCCATCGTCAGCTACGCCGGGAACTACATGACAAACAGCGTCCGCCAGTCCTCCTCCGTGGAGCTGGTATACGGCGACTTTCTGGACATGATCGACGAAGGAAAGGTGGACGCCGTGGCGTTCAGCAACAGCGAGTCCACGCTGGTCATCACCCCGAAGGACGGCTACGCCTATACCGACGATCAGGGCGTGACCTACACCAAATCCGGTGAGGACGACCACGGCAACGCGGTCTACACCTTCCTCAATCCCATCGGCAAGGAACAGCAGACCACCCTGCGCTTTTTCACGGTGCAGAAGGAGTCTAACGACGCCACCGTCGCCCGGCTGAAGGACGCGGGCATTCGCATCATCACCGAGTATGAGCCCCCCATGAGCACCCTGACGCTGATCCTCATCAACATCCTGCCCTTCATCATCATTCTGCTGGTGATGTCCCTTCTCATGAGCTGGATGGCGAAAAAGGGCGGCCTTGGCGGTATGGGCGGCATCGGCGGCGTGGGCAAGGCCAACGCCAAGGTGTATATGGAAAAGCAGACCGGGGTCACCTTTGCCGACGTGGCCGGACAGGACGAAGCCAAGGAATCCCTGACGGAGATCATCGATTTTCTCCACAACCCCGGCAAATATACCGAGATCGGCGCGAAGCTCCCCAAGGGCGCGCTGCTGGTGGGCCCTCCGGGTACCGGCAAAACGCTGCTGGCCAAGGCCGTGGCAGGCGAGGCCAACGTGCCGTTCTTCTCCATCTCCGGCTCTGATTTTGTGGAAATGTTCGTGGGCGTGGGCGCAAGCCGTGTCCGCGACCTCTTCAAGGAGGCCAGCAAGGTGGCCCCCTGCATCGTCTTCATCGACGAGATCGACACCATCGGCAAATCCCGCGACAATCGCATGGGCGGCAACGACGAGCGGGAGCAGACCCTGAACCAGCTGCTGGCGGAGATGGACGGCTTCGACCCCACCAAGGGCATCATCCTTCTGGCCGCCACCAACCGTCCCGAGGTGCTGGATCAGGCGCTGCTGCGCCCCGGTCGGTTCGACCGCCGCATCATCATCGATCGGCCCAATCTGGCGGGCCGCCTTGCCACCTTGCAGGTGCACACCCGCAACATCAAGCTGGCTGAGGACGTGAATTTGAAAAAGGTGGCGCTGGCCACTGCAGGCTGCGTGGGCGCCGACCTTGCAAACCTTGTCAACGAAGCCGCCCTGCGGGCCGTGCGCAAGGGCCGCAAGCTGGTCACGCAGGAGGACCTGCTGGCCGCCTTCGAGCTGGTCATCGCCGGAACGGAGAAAAAGGGCAGCGTGCTCACCGAGTTTGAAAAGAAGCTGGTGGCCTATCATGAGGTGGGCCACGCCATGGTGGCCTATAAGCAGAAAAACAGCGAGCCGGTGCAGAAGATCACCATTGTGCCCCACACCCAGGGCGCGCTGGGCTACACTCTGCTGATGCCCGAGGAGGACAAGACCGAGCTGCGCACCCGGGACGAGCTGATGGCAAAGATCATGGTTTCCATGGGCGGCCGCGCCGCCGAGGAAGTGGTGATGCACACCATGACCAACGGCGCGTCGCAGGACATTCAGGAGGCCACCAGCGTGGCCCGGAACATGGTGGCCATGTTCGGCATGAGTGAGGAGTTCGGCATGATGGCGCTGGCCTCCCGCCGCAACCAGTATCTGGACGGCGGCTACGGTATGGACTGCGCGCAGGACACTGCAGCCGCCATGGACAAGGCCGTGCAGAAGATCCTCAAGGACTGCTATACCGAAGCCGTGAAGGTCATTGAGGACAACCTTGCCGACATGGACAAGGTTGTCGCCTATCTGCTGGAAAAGGAAACCATCACCGGAGCGGAGATGGTGGCCATCATCGAAGGCCGCGACCCCGAGCTGGTGGAGGATGCTTACGCCTCCACCCGTTCCCGGGAAGAGGGCTTCCGTCCCTCCCAGCCGGAAATCATCGAGCCCGCCGCCAAGAAGGTGCACATGATCTCGGAGAAGATCGAAGCGCCGGAGGAGACCGCGCAGCCCGAAGCCGCCAGGGAAAGCGCCCCGGCTGACGGCGGCCAGCCCTCTGATGATCCCCGGAAGCCCGCGGACGGCACGGAGAACGATTCTTCTCAGCAGGGGAACTGACCCGCGCACCGCACACACAGGAAAAGAGGTCTGTATCGATGTGCATTCGACTGGCTGTCCAGCGCGACCTCCCCGCCATTGCCGCCATTTATGACGCCATACTGGATCAAGAGGAGCGCGGCCCGGTATACACCAACTGGCAGCGGGGCAAATACCCCACCCCGGACACCGCCCAGCAGGCTCTGGAAACCGGGGAGCTGTATGTGGGAGAAGAAGACGGCTTTCTCTGGGGCGTGGTCACGCTCAACAGCGTTCAGCTGCCGGAGTATGCCGCCATCCGCTGGACGCTCCCGGCGGACGGAGCGCAGGTGGGAGTGATCCACACCCTCTGCATCCATCCCTCCGCCGCCGGAAAAGGCCGCGCCAGAGAGATGGTCGCCTTTTGTGAAGAGGAATCCCGCCGTCTGGGGCGGACCGTGATGCGCTTGGATACGTGGGAGGGCAATCTCCCCGCCAACAGGCTCTACCCCTCCCTTGGCTATCGGTACGCCGGAAAAGCCGAATTCTTCTTTCAGGGCTTCATCCACGAAAACCTGAACTGCTACGAAAAAGCTTTATAAAACAATAAAAAACTGAACTGCCGCACGGTATCAACCGTGCGGCAGTTTTTTCAGTTGCATCTTTATGAACGGACGCGCTCCGGCGTCTCCATGCCCGCCGTCTCCTTCCGGTAGGCCCGGATGAAATAGATGATCTCCGCGATTGCCGTGATCGTCCAGGAGAAAATGTAGAGCAGATACAGCGACGTGATAGTGCCAAACCACGCAAACACCGTATAGATCCACACCACGCGGAACACGCACGAGCCGAGGATCACGATCACCATGGGTCCCACACTGCGCCCCAGCCCTCGGGAAGCGGCAATGGTGGCGTCCATAAACGCGGAAAAGGCATAGGAAACGCTCATCACCCGCAGCCGCCACATTCCACTCTCCACCACCGCCGGGTCCTTCGTGAACAGCGACAGGAACTGCGGCCCCAGCGCCAGCAGCGTCAGTCCCAGCACAAGGCCGAAGCCGAAGGAATACCCCACGCTTGCAAGATAGCTGCGGCGGACGCGGTCCTTCTTCCCCGCCCCCAGATTCTGGCCGATGAAGCTGCTGCACGCGGTATAAAACGCAGCCATGGTGTCATAGACCATGGCGTCGGCATTGGTGGCGGCGGAGTTGCCGGCTACCACAATGGCGTCAAAGCTGTTCACACCCGCCTGCGTAAAGAGGTTGGCCAGCGCGAAAATGCCGCTTTGCAGGCTGGAGGGAACGCCCAGCCGCAGCAGTGCCTTCGTGCGCACCGGGTCCAGCCGTACCTGCGCAAGGTGCAGGCCAAAGGGCGCATCCCCCGCCCGGAACAGCGCCCGCAAAATCAGCAGCGCCGAAATATACTGGGACATCACGCTGGCGATGGCCACGCCCGCCACGTCCAGATGGCACCCGATGACAAACACCAGATTCAGCACGATATTCACGGCCCCGGCAGCCGACAGGTAGTAAAGCGGCTTGCGGGTATCGCCCACGGCGCTGAACACCGCGTTGCCGAAGTTATAGACCCCCAGCGCGGGCATACCCAGAAAATAAATGCGCAGATACAGCACCGCCCCGGGCAGCAGCTCCGGCTTGGTGCCCAGCAGCTGCAAGATGGCCCTTGCAAACGCAATGCCCGCCACCAGCAGCAAAACGCCCGCGATGGCACACACCAGCAGCGCCGAGTGCACGGTGCGCTGCAATTCCCGCTGATTCTTCGCGCCGTAATACAGCGCCGTCATCACGTTCACGCCGTTGGCAAGGCCGATGAGCAGCCCGGTAAACAGCGTCACCAGAATCGTGGTGGAACCAACGGAGCCCAGCGCCGTGGTCCCGGCAAAGCGCCCCACCACCGCCACGTCCGCCATGTTGAACAGCACCTGCAGCAAATTGGAAAAAATCAGCGGTACGCTGAATATCAGCATCTGTTTTCCGATCCGGCCCGTGGTCAGATCCTTCTGCGCCGCCATATGCGCTCACGCCCCCTGCATCATGGATGTCCACCCAGTGTAGCACACCCGCCCCGCCGTGGCAACCACGAATTTCGGTATGTTTCACCCGCTGGCCGCCGCTTAATGCCGGGGGCGGTTCTCATCCGTCCAGTTCTTCGGATTCGTGTCGTCCGGGGCAAGGCCCGCAAGGATGGCCTCGTAATAGGCCGCCTTGTCCTCCATGTATTTTACCGTGGCTCTGGCTTCCTCCAACCGCTTGTAAGCCTCTTCCCGCTGCCTGCGGATGATGGCGTACCGCGCCCGCAGATTTTCCTCCGATCCCTCCAAAAGGCACAGTCGGCAATACTCCTGAATGTCCTAAAGGGAAGCTCCGCAGCCCTTCAGGCATTGAATGCCCTGCATCCAGTTCACAGACTCCTCGTCGAACACCCGGCGGTTGCCGCCGTCCCGCCTGCACGGCAGCAGGCCCCTGTCCGTATAAAACCGCAGCGTGTGCTCTGTAACGCCGAACAGCTCCGCCATCTGCCGGATGGTATACTCCATGACCGTCCCTCCAAAATTTCCGCTTGACTTCGTGTTACACGAACTTGCGTGTTACACGAACTTGTTAGAATCATCTTAACATAGAAAACCCGTCTATGCAAATTCGGTCTTGGAGGAAGAACATGGAATATTTGACGTTAAATAACGGCGTGCAGATGCCGCTGGTGGGCTTTGGCACATTCATGCTCAGCGGCGAGGTCTGCGTAAGATCCGTCGCCGCGGCCATCGAAAGCGGCTATCGGATGATCGACACGGCAGAGGCCTACGGCAATGAAAAGGAGGTCGGCGAAGGCATTCGGCAAAGCGGCATGGACCGCGGAGAACTGTTTCTTGTCACCAAGGTAAACTTCAAATCCTACGAAAACGCGGAGCAGACCGTCATGCAGTCCCTTGCCAACTTACAGACCGACTATATCGACCTGCTGCTTCTGCACTGGCCCTTTGCCAACTACTATGCGGCGTGGCGTGCGCTGGAAACGCTGTACGAGGGCGGCAAAGTCCACGCCATCGGCGTTTCCAACTTTGAGCCGGACCAGCTTCTCGATTTGATCGCCTACAACAAGGTCATTCCGGCAGTGAACCAGATCGAAACCAACCTTTACTGCCAGCGCAGCCCAGAGCGCGGCTGGATGGACAAAAAGAACGTGGCCCACATGGCCTACGCGCCGCTGGGGCAGGGCAATCGAAATGAAATGTTCAGCGAATCGGCTGTACTGGCACTTGCCGAAAAATACGGCAAAACTCCGGCGCAGGTCCTGCTCCGCTTCCTGACGCAAAAGGGCATCGCCGTCATCCAAAAGCTGCTATCTGACACAAACTGTCATCTCACCCTGTTCGCCCGCCACGCAAAGGATGTGTACGCCGACACGGACCGCATCACCGCAGTCAACGGCGACGCTGGAAATCCCGAAGACCTGAAAGCGGTCCTGCCCGGGCAGGATGTGGTCTACTGCGCCATTTCCGGCGACGCGCTGCCGCAAATTGCGGAAAATATCGTGGCGGCCATGGAGGAGCGGGGTGTGGAGCGGCTGATCTTCATGGCTGCCGTGGGCATTTACAATGAGATTCCAGACGAAATAGACGGCGAGGATAATCTGGACAACGAGCCTGCCCAAATCCCCAACCGCAGGGCGGCGGATGTTGTGGAAACAAGCAGCCTGAACTACACGATCCTCCGTCCCGGCTATCTGGGCGAGGGCGGCGAGGATGAGTGCGTTCTCACGTGCAAGGGCGAAGCGGCCAGGGGCTATACCACGCCCATTCCGGCGCTGGTGAAATTCGTGGTGCGGCTCATTCTGAACGAGAACCTCTATGCAAGGCAAAGCGTCAGCATCACGCGGGACGTCTCTAAATAATCGCAGCAAAAACAGACAGGGAGCATGTTTTCGTGCTCTCTGTCCGAAATCGTCGAACAAGTGGCTTTGCCACTTGTTCGAGAAGAATCCGCTGCGCTCTGCGCCTCGTTTGGCCGCAATGCGGCCAATTCGACGCTCGCTCCGCGCAAAGTGTTTTCTGCCACGCACAGGTCGCGGCAGAAAACTAATTCTTGGATTGTCAAGTTAAGTGCAACACAAGGCCAAAAAAGACCTCAAAGGGAGACTTCCAGTTCAGGCATTTGCGGGGACGAAAATTAATTTTGTTGACGACATCCGTAAGATACTCAACGGAAACATTATCAAAAGATGTCCCTTTTGGGAAATACTGCCTCAGGAAACCGTTGGTATTTTCGTTAGTCCCTCTTTGCCACGGTGAACAGGGGTCGGCAAAATAGAATGGAACACCATGCAGGGCAGTGCTTACTTCTCGATGCTTTGCGAACTCATGCCCCTGGTCGGGTGTTATGCTTCGTAGCTTCTCGATGGGAATCTGGCCGAACATACGGATCATGGCGTCTCTGACTGCTTCCGAAGAGCCATTCGGAACCTTGGCCGCCAACAGGTAGCGGCTTTTCCTGTCCACCTGTGTAACAAACCGCGCGCCACCCTTTCGACCTTCTACTGTATCGCCCTCCCAGTGTCCCAGTTCGCTTCGCAGTTTGGCCGCTTCCGGGCGTTCAGAAATCCCGTGGGGTATCTCATATTGCCCCTGTTTGTTGACTTTTCCGTTCGCTTTGCGCGGCTTCCCTTTTCTGCGCAGATGGAATGCGCAGCGGTCAGCTTTTCGGATGTGGCTCAGCGCTCTTCCATCCATCAGGCCATTTTTTAAAGCACGATAAATCGTGGCAGCGCTGATTTTCAGCGGATTTTTCTCCTGTCTTAACCGATTTTCGATCTCATCTGGCGACCATTCCCTGCAAAGCAGTTCTCGAACGAGTTTCAGGTTTTCGTCATTCGCTAAAATCGGCTTACAGCCGCAGTTCTTCTTGCTCCGCTTGTAGCGGCGTTGGGCTCTCGATGGGCTATATGGTCTGTGGCTGACTTTGTTGCGGATCAATTCCCGGCTGATTGTCGATGGTGCGCGGTTCAATTCTCCCGCGATTTGGCGGATACTCTTTCCCTGATTGATACCCAGGTATAGACTTTCTCGCTCTTCTATGTTAAGGTGTTTGTAGTGGATCACAGGGTTTCCCTCCTTCTGGTTGTCCGCAAACACCATTTTAGTGAAGGATTCTCTGTGAGTCCACTTCTTTTTTCATGTTGCACTTATATTGTAATTCCAAGATTTCATCACTTTCACGTCTGCGGACGTGAAACTCTGCGAGGCTCTTTCGCAAATATTTGTTTAGTCCAGCTCCAGCTGCCCGGTATATAGCTGATAGTATCGGCCATGCTGGGCAATAAGGTCGTCGTGGTCGCCCCGCTCAATGATGCTGCCCTGCTCCAAAACCATGATGGCCTTGGCATTGCGGACAGTGGACAGGCGGTGAGCAATGACAAACACGGTCCTGCCCGCCATCAGGCGGTCCATGCCCCGCTCGATCAGCTTTTCCGTCCGGGTATCGATGGAGGAGGTGGCCTCGTCAAGGATCAGCACCGGGGGATCGGCGCAGGCCGCCCGGGCGATGTTCAGAAGCTGCCGCTCGCCCTGACTGAGACTGCCGCCCCCGCTGGTAAGTACCGTTTGATACCCCTGCGGCAGGTGGCGGATAAAGCTGTCCGCCCCCGCCAGACGGGCAGCGGCCTCCACCTCTTCCTCCGTGGCGTCCAGACGGCCATAGCGGATGTTGTCCGCCACCGTTCCGGTAAAGAGGTGAGTATCCTGCAGCACCGCGCCCAGTGAATGGCGCAGGGAGTCCTTGGCAATGTCCCGCACATCGATGCCGTCATAGGTGATGGTGCCGGACTGGATCTCATAAAAACGGTTGATGAGGCTGGTGATGGTGGTCTTGCCCGCTCCGGTGGAGCCCACAAAGGCGATCTTCTGCCCCGGCTTTGCGAAGAGGGATACGTCATGCAGGATGATCTTGCGGTCGTCGTATCCGAAGACCACATGGTCAAAGCGCACGTCGCCCCGTAGCTCTGTCAGCGTGCCGTCCGGCTTTTTCCACGCCCACGTTCCGGTGGACGCGGCGGTTTCGGCCAGCGTGCCGTCCGGCTTCTTTTCGGCGCAGACCAGCGTCACCTTACCCTCGTCCACTTCCGACTCCGCCTCCATGACCTCAAACACCCGCTCCGCGCCGGCCACGGCGGAGAGAATGGTGTTCACCTGCTGGGAAATTTGAGTAATGGGCTGGCTGACCTGCCGGGTATACTGCAAGAAGGCGGCAAGCCCGCCCAGATCCCCGGTACGGATGGCCAGCAGCGCACCCACGCAGCAGGTCAGGGCATAGTTGATGTGGCTGAGGTTGCCCATGGCGGGCATCATTGCGCCGGAATATGCCTGCGCTCTCGTTCCGGCGTCGCGGTAGGTCTCGTTCAGGCCCCGGAAGCCCTCCTTGGCGGCATCTTCGTGGTTAAAGACCTTAATAACCTTCTGGCCCTCGATCATCTCTTCAATATAGCCATTCACCGCGCCGATGGCCTTTTGCTGGTCGGCAAAATAGCGGCGGCTGCGGCTGCCGATGACCTTGACCACCCCCAGCATCACCAGCAGCATCAAGGCGGTGATCCCGGTGAGGATGGGGCTGAGCACCAGCATCATCACGATCGTGCCCACAAAGGTCAGCGAACAGGAGATCAGGCTGGCGAAGCTGTTGTTCAGCGCCTCGGAAACGGTCTCAATGTCGTTGGTATAGCGGCTCATCAGCTCGCCGTGGGTGTGGGTGTCGAAAAACTTCAGGGGCAGCTTCTGCATCCGGCCAAAGAGGTCGGCGCGGAGAGAGGCCACCGTGTTCTGCGCCACGTGCACCATGATGCGGGCATAGCCGTAAGAGCACAGCGCCCCGGCAAGATACACCAGCGCCATCACGCCCAGCATTCTGGCAAGGCCGCCAAAGTCACCGGGCAGGATATAGTCGTTGATCAGCGGGCGGATCAGATAAGAGCCCGCCACCGAGCAGGCAGAGCTGACCACCAGCAGCACGACCACCACGCAAAGATGCGCCCTGTACCTCCCCAGATAGCGCATCAGCTTGCGCAGCGTGCCCCGAAGATCTTTGGGCTTGCGGAAGCCCCCTCGGGGACCGCCGGGGCCTCCCGGCCCCCGTCCCGGGCCGCGTCTTGTATTCTCAGCCACCGATGCTCACTCCTTCCTGTTGGGATTCATAGACCTCGCGGTAGATCGCGCAGGTCTTCAGCAATTCTTCATGGGTGCCCTGGGCCGCCACCGCGCCGCCGTCCATCACAAGGATCACATCGGCGTCCATCACCGAGGTCACCCGCTGGGCGATGATCAGCTTGGTGGTGTCCGGCAGCAGCTCCCGGAACGCCTTGCGGATCTTCGCGTCCGTGGCGGTATCCACCGCGCTGGTGGAGTCATCCAGGATCAGCACCTTCGGGCGCTTGAGCAGCGCCCGGGCGATGCACAGCCGTTGTTTCTGCCCGCCGGAGACGTTCACACCGCCCTGCCCCAGGTCGGTATCCAGCCCGTCGGGCATCCGCTCCAGAAACTCGTCGGCGCAGGCGGCGCGGCAGGCCTGCCACAACTCTTCCTCCGTGGCGTGCTCATCGCCCCAGAGCAGATTTTCCCGGATGGTGCCGGAAAAGAGGGTGTTCTTTTGCAGCACCACGCTCACGCTGTCGCGCAGGTGCTCCATGGTATAGTCCGCCACAGGCCGTCCGCCCACCTGCACCGTACCCTTCTGCGCCTCATACAGCCGGGGGATCAGGCTCACCAGCGTGGTCTTGCCACTGCCGGTGCCCCCCAGAATGCCCACGGTGGCGCCGCTGGGAATGTGCAGAGACACATCCTGCAGCACCCACTCCGGGCTGCTCTCATGATACTTGAAAAACACATGGTCAAAGTCGATGCTGCCGTTTTCCACCGTTGCGTCGGCCTTGGCCACAGCGTCCGTGATGGCGGGGCGCTCCTCCAGCACCTCCACGATGCGGCGGGCGCAGGCGATGGAGCGGGTCATCATCATGAACATCATGGACACCATCATCAGCGACATCAAGATCTGGGTAATATAGGTGAAAAAGGCCGTCAGGTCGCCCACAGGCAGCGTTCCGGCATAGACCATCTTGCCGCCGAACCACATCACCGCGATAATGGTGCTGTAAATGATCAGCATCATCACCGGCATATTGATGACCACCATGCCGAAGGCCCGCATGGAGCTTTCCTTCAAGGCGTTGTTGCGCCCCGCAAACTTCTCTTCCTCATGGCCCTCCCGGACAAAAGACTTCACCACCCGGATGCCCGTGAGGTTTTCCTGCACCACCAGATTCAGCGCATCCGTGCGCTCCTGCAAAGACCGGAACAGCGGCCCCGCCTTGGTGAGGATCACCGCGATGAACACCGCCAGAAGCGGAATGGCCACCAGAAACACGTTGCTAAGCTGGCGGCTCAGGCGCATGGACAGCACCAGCGCCGCCACCAGCATCACAGGTGCCCGCACCAGAAGCCGCATGCCCATCATCAGCGTCATCTGCATATTGTTCACATCGTTGGTCAGCCTGGTCACCAGCGACGCGGTGGAGAACTTTTCAATGTTGGAAAAGGCAAAGCTCTGGATGTGCTCATACTCCGCCCGGCGCAGATTGGCGCCGAAGCCCTGCCCGGCAATGGAGGAAAACACCGCACTGCCCACACCAAAGCTCAGGGACACCAGCGCCATGCACGCCATCAGTGCGCCCTTGTGCAGGATATAGCTTTGGTCCCCGGTCTCAATGCCGATGTTGACGATGTCCGCCATCACCAGCGGGATCAGCAGCTCGAACACCGCCTCCGCCGCGCTGCACACCACGCCGCAGGCGATCCACTTGGAATACGGCCTCATATGGGGCCAGAGTTTTTTCATCATAGGTTTCGATCCTCCTCCAGATTCCCGATCACACGGATCAGCAGCGCCCGCAGCGCAGTGACCTCCTCTGTCGTCAGTCCCCGCACCATCATCTCCTCGCCCTGCCCGAAGGTGGCGCTGATGCTGCTTTGCAGCCGCCGCCCCTTTTCCGTCAGGCTCACCCGCTTTTGCCGCTGGTCCGCCGGGTCGGCGGCGCGCAGGATCAGGCCCTTTTCCTCAAGGCGCTCTAAAATGCCGTTGGCCGTGGGGGGCTTGACCCGCAGATGCTCCACCACCGCCCGCTGGGGCGTGGGCTTTTGCTGCCCGCCCAGATACAGCAGCACGTGGGTCTGGGCCGGGGTCACATCAAAGCGCCCAAGGCGGGCGTCCATCCGTTCCCGGGCAAGGTGCGCCGCATGGCCCAGCAGCGGCCCCAGCGGCGCGTTTTCCCAGCCAAGTCTTTCACATGGGTGTTCCATGATACGTCCTCCGTTTCCCCTTCTTAATAATTAGCACGCTAAATATTAGCACGCTACCTTTTAAATGTCAACCGCGAAAACAGCAAATTTTTTGAACGTTTTGTGAACGAAAACCCAGAGAATCCCCATTCTTGTAAACAAATTGTGAAGGGTTGCCCAAAGCGGTTGACTTTCGCCCCGCCCCCCTGTATGATGGACCCATCAAGCAGGAAGCTTGATAGACACACACCATTTTCCCTCTCCTTTCTCTATATCAAACAGGCAGGCGGGCGATCCGATGGATCGCCCGCCTGCCTGTTTTAACTTTCGAGGAAGTGGCTTTGCCACTTCCTCGAGAAGGATTCGCTGCGCTCTGCGCCTCATGGTCGCATGCGGCCATGAGGCACTCGCTCCGCGCAAAGTGTGTTCTGCCACGCACATGTCGCGGCAGAACACGGATTTTATACCTTTCACGTCTGCGGACGTGAAACTCTGCGAGGCTTTATTTGAGAAGCCCCCGTTTTTCCGCCGTACGCCCGTTTGGCAGGCCAGAAATCTCCTTTGCAGTTTCCAACTGCCACGTATCCGCGCTTATGGTTTCGTACAGCAGAAATACACCATGGAGCCATCCACATGAAAGTCGATCTCCTGATACAGCTCTCTCAGGCTCTTTTGCAGCTGTTCCTCCGTTGGAAAGGGCGGCGTGAACCAGCCTTTTGGGGAAAGGACATGGTCCACAAGCCAATCGGTGAGCCCGGATTTGCCCTTTATATAAAAGCAGGCGATCAATTTGCCGCCGGGCTTCAAAACCCGCCATGTCTCCCGAAAGGCCCGTTTCTTATCGGGAAAGGCGTGAAACCCATTCATGGACACTACCACATCAAAAGAAGCGTCCGCCATGGGCAAGCTTCCCACATCGCCCCGCACAAAAGTCACCTTGTCGCTTCCCCGCAGCCGCTTTTTTGCCTGCTCCAGCATGTCTTCACTGCAGTCAAGACAGATGACATGTGCATTCGGCAGTGATCTCCATTTTCTTTCGGTAAACACAGCTGTTCCCACAGGCACATCCAAAATCGCGCCGTGGAAATCATCCGGTATGTAGGAAAGCACCTTCCGCGCAATTTCCCTGTCGTCCGTCCCGCTCCAGAACACCTTGCTATAAAGCCTGCTGAAAAAATTCCCCTGTGTCAGCACGTCATCGTATAGGTTCTTTGACGAGCGGTACGCTTCTTTGATCTTATCCGCCATATGGATGCCCCATTTCCATCATTTCGCAAATGCTTGCATTTCTGAGTCTATTTCACCGGATGCGTCCGAAGGTAGGCAAGCCACGCCTGACAGCCTGCCACATTCAGATGCACGCCGTCGCTGTTCCACTCCGCCCGCAGGCAGCCGCTCTCGTCCGTCACGGCTTCCGCCACGTCCACAAAGGGGCAGCCCTTTTCCTCCGCCAGACGGCGGATGGCCTCGTTGTACAGGGCAATGCGCGCATTGTTGACATAGCTCTTCTTTTCCTCCTGTTTGGCGCTGACCGGAAGAATGGACTGGAGGATCACCACCGCGTCCGGGTGGTCCTCCCGCAGGCGGTCCACCAGCTTGGCGTACTGGCCGGAAAATGTCTCCACCTTGTTCCAGCCCAGCTCGTTGACGCCCAGCATCACATAGATTTTGCCGAATTCCTTTCCGGCCATGGCGTCCAGCAAGGGCATCTTCCCCGTGTCCGTCTCCACATCCTTGGTGAACACGGATTCCACCGTGGCGCCCACCGCGTCGTAATACATCCCGGTCTGCAAACCGCTGTAAAGCTGGAAGCCCTCCGTCCGGGAATCGCCCAGAAAGGCGGCGTCTTCAAAGTATGTATCGTCCACGGCATCGCTCTCCGGCACCGGGGCAAAGGCCTGCGGGGATGGGGCGACGTCCTCCGGCCCCGACCCGTCGGGAACTGCCTGCACCACGATCGGCTCCTGCTCCGGCAGGGCAGGCTCCGCCGCCGCGCCGGAGAGCGGGGAGTCTGCCGCCGCGCTGCGCATGGGGGCGCTCAGCAGCCATGTGCACACCAGCATCAGCCCCACGGCCGGAAGCCACGATCTTCTCTTTTTCACCCGTTTTCCCGGCATACGCCCGCCCCCCTTTTTTTCTGTCTATATTATAGACGAAAACAGGGGGAAAAAGTCGAAACAAAATGCAAAAATTTCGGTAACAAATTCTATCAAAAAAATTCAGCCCCCCGCAGTGCGGGAAGGCTGAATTTTAAAATCGGAATTACTCCCGCAGGCTGGCGGGATACAGTCCCTCGTCGTGCAGGCGCTGGAGCGCGGCGGCCACGGTGGCCCGGTCCTCCTGATAGGTCATGCCGAACCACTGCTCCGCTGAATGGAGCACGGAGACCTCCAGCTTCCCCTGCTGCATCTGCTCGCCCACCATCACCGGAAGCAGACACTCGGCCTTGATGTCGTCCCCGGCCTGATGGCGCAGGAACTCTTCAAAATACTGCCGCAGCTCCGGGAAAATGGAGGGCATGAAGCCCCAGAAGTTCATAGATGCCACGGTGTCCGGCGGCAGCTCCCGGTCCTCAGCCAGATCCCGCAGCGTCCCGTCGGGATACAGCTGCACCTTCAGCGCCTCCCGGACGGAGACCAGCTTGTCGCCCTGCACCGTGCACACGCCCCGGGACACCGTGCCGTGGAGGCTGGCGGTGTTTTTGAGCAGATACCCCACCATGGCGGCCCGACCCTGCTCCGGCATCCGGCAAAGCTCCTGATACATGGACTGGTAAGCGTCCACGCCGTAATAATCGTCGGCGTTGATGACGCAGAACGGCCCGTCTACCACGCCCGCCGCGCACAGCAGCGCGTGAACGGTGCCGAAAGGCTTCGTCCGCTCCGGGGGAATGGTATAAAAGTCCGGCACGGAGGAAAAGTCCTGATAGACAAACTCCACTTCCACCGGATTGCCGTCCTTGGCCGTTTTATTGCGCAGGTAGCCGCACAGGTTTTCCATCATCTCCCGCATTTCCGGTTTGATGATGAACACCACCTTGTTAAAGCCCGCCCGCAGGGCATCGTAAACCGAATATTCCATCAAAATCTCATGGTGGGGACCAATGCCGTCCACCTGCTTGCTGCCGCCATACCGGGAACCCAGCCCCGCCGCCATGATGACAAGAGAAATATGCATAATTAGGATCATCCTCACTTTCGTTTAGGTTGTTTTCATCATATCCTGTTTCGGGCGGATTTGCAACTGCTCTTGACTTTTTTCCCGCGCCGCGTCATAATATGAAAATAATTCTCAAATTCAAAGGAGTACCCCTATGCCATACACCACGAAACAGCGCCGGGCCGTTCTCCACTGTCTGGAGGGCGGCGAGGCCCTCACCCCCGGCGAGGTGGCCGAGCGCCTGCGCGGCGTCGGAAGCCCGGTGGGGCTGGCCACGGTCTACCGCCAGCTGGAGCAGCTGGCCTCCGCCGGGCAGGTGCACTGCATCCAGACCGGAGAGGGCGCGCTGTACCAGTACTGCCCCCACCCCCATCCGGCGCACGGCTGCTTTTTGCTGCGCTGCCGCCGCTGCGGCCGGGTGGACCATCTGGATTGCAGCCATTTGCAGACCCTGTGCGACCATCTTTCCGCCGACCACGGCTTTCTGGTCGATCCCCGGCAGACTGTGCTGACCGGGCTTTGCAGCGCCTGCGCCAGAGAGGAGGAAGCCCATGGGACCCACTGAACTGATCGTCTGTCGGGACGTATCGCTGGGATACGAGGGCCAGACCATCGTCCACCACCTGAATCTCACCGTACGCAAGGGGGACTACCTGTGTGTGGTGGGCGACAACGGCTCCGGCAAATCCACGCTGATGCGGGGACTTCTGGGCCTGCTGCCGCCCCAGAGCGGCGAAATCCTCCGTGCCCCGGAGCTGCGGCAGGGCGCGGTGGGGTATCTGCCCCAGCAGACCCGGGCGCAGAAGGACTTTCCCGCCACGGTGATGGAGGTGGTGCTCTCCGGCTGCCTCAACCGCGCTGGCTTCCGCTTTTTCTATTCCGCCGCACAGAAAGCCGAAGCGCTGATGAACCTGGGCAAGCTGGGCATTCTGGAGCTGAAGGACCAGAGCTACCGGGACCTTTCCGGCGGGCAGCAGCAGCGGGTGCTGCTGGCCCGGGCGCTGTGCGCCGCCAGCAGTCTGCTGATCCTTGACGAGCCCATCACCGGGCTGGACCCCGCCGCCGCGCAGGACCTTTACAAGACCCTGCGCTATCTCAACCGGGAGGAGGGCATGGCCGTGGTAATGGTGACCCACGACCTGCGCGCCGCCCTGCGCAGTGCCAAAAGCGTGCTGCACATCGGCCGCCGGGGCGACCTGTTCTCTGGCACGGTGGAAGACTATCTGGCCTCCCCCCAGGGGCGGCGCTTCCGGGAGGTGGAACCGTGAACATTCTCACCATGTTTTCCTATCCTTTCATGCAGCGGGCGCTGATCGCCGGGGTGCTGGTGAGCCTGTGCGCCGCCCTGCTGGGCGTTTCGCTGGTGCTCAAGCGCTATTCCATGATCGGCGACGGTCTCAGCCATGTTTCCTTCGGCGCGCTGGCCATTGCCGTGGCGCTGGGCATCACGCCGCTGTGGTTTTCCATCCCGGTGGTCATTGCGGCGGCGTTTTTGCTGCTGCGGGTGGCGGATAACCCCCGCTGGAACAGCGACGCGGCCATTGCCGTGATGAGCGCTTCCTCGCTGGCGGTGGGCATCCTCGTCATCTCCTGCACCACGGGCATGACCACGGATGTGGACAACTATATGTTCGGCAGCGTGCTGGCCATGAGCAAGGCGGATGTGGGGCTGGCGGTGGTGCTGTGCCTTGCGGTGCTGGCGCTGTTCATCCTCTTTTACCACAAGCTGTTCGCCGTCACCTTTGACGAGAGCTTCTCCCGCGCCACCGGGCTGAAGGTCAAGCGGTACAACACCCTGCTGGCCGTTTTGACGGCCCTGACCATCGTGCTGGGAATGCGGATGATGGGGGCCATGCTCATTTCGTCCCTTGTGATCTTTCCGGCGCTGACAGCCATGCGGCTCTGGCGCAGCTTCCGGGGCGTGGTGATCTGCGCCGCCTGCACATCGGTGGCGTGCTTTTGCGTGGGGC
>CAKSVQ010000026.1 GCA_934504065.1 uncultured Dysosmobacter sp.
AGGGATATAGCCCAGCTGCATTTCTTCTTGGCAATATGGACATTTCATAGTACATTCTCCTCTGCAACTTCCGATTGATTGAGCTAAGCCGAGTATACCATATTTAAGACCCGCGAAAAAGCGGCAAGGTCACTTTTTCACGGAAGTTTCGCTGCGCTTCGTGCTTTGGCCCACCGCCATGCGGCCAATGCGCGGGAGGTTTTTATGCTTGACATATATCGACTGCCGATCTATTATATAGACAACCGATATATAGATGAACGATATAGGATAAGGAGGTCCGGCATGGAGAAGAATCTGCTTTCCGGCAGCATGGCGCTGCTGGTTTTAAAGCTTCTGGAGGACGGGGACAAATACGGCTATCAGATGATCGAGGAATTGCAGCGCCGCAGCGACGATACCTTTCACCTCAAGGCGGGTACGCTGTATCCCCTGCTCCACGGATTGGAGGAAAAGGGCATGGTCACCGCCCATGAGCAGGAGCGCTGCGGCAAGTCCCGCCGCTATTACCACTTGACAAGGGTGGGGGAGAAGACCCTGCGGGAAAAGGAAGCAGACTGGAAGAGCTATGCCCAGGCGATGGACCGGGTGCTGAAAGGGGGCGTTTGCTTTGGCTGATCGTGTGCAGGACTATCTGCGCGCCGTGGGCGAACAGATCCGCTGGAAGCGGGCCCGGGCGGTGGTGCTGCGGGAGCTGGAGGGCCATTTGAGCGATCAGGCCGCCGCTTTTGCTGCAGAAGGCGAGACGGAAGAGACCGCCTGCCGCCGCGCGGTGGAGGAAATGGGCGACCCGGTGGAGGTGGGCGTGGCGCTGGACCGGGTGCACCGTCCCCGGCCCCAGTGGGGCACGCTGCTGCTGGCGCTGGGCATCACGCTGCTGGGCGGCGCGCTGCGGGTGTACCTGACGGCAGGCAGCGGCTATGACGCCGCCAACCCCCTGCGCACGGCGCTGGCGCTGGTGCTGGGCGGCGTGGCGCTGGTGGGGATGTACCTGCTGGATTACACGTGGTTTTTGCGTCATGCGCGGGGCGTGTATGTTTCCGCCGTGGTGCTGGGGCTGCTGGCGCTGGCCCTTTCGCCCCGGGTGAACAGCGCGTCGTACTACACCCGGTATGTGGTGCTGCTGTATCCGGCGGTGTATGCCCTCTGGCTGTACGGGTGGCGGGAAAAGGGCTGTACGGGCTTTCTTGCCGCGCTGCTTGGCGGCGGGCCGCTTCTGGCGGTGTGTCTCCTTGCGCCGTATCTCTTCGGCGCGGCGCAGCTTCTGGCGGTGGGCGCGGCGCTGCTGGCTGCCGCCGGGTGCATGGACTGGTTCGGCCTTGGCCGGGGAAGAACGCTGGCAGCCGTGGGCGCTTTCGGCGCGGCGGGCCTTTGCGCCGCGGCGTGGCTGATCTTCGCAAAGGGCGTCTTTTTGCAGCGGCTGGTGATGCTGCTGCACCCGGAGAACGACCCGC
Source organism: uncultured Dysosmobacter sp. (assembly GCA_934504065.1). Taxonomy (GTDB): domain Bacteria; phylum Bacillota; class Clostridia; order Oscillospirales; family Oscillospiraceae; genus Oscillibacter. Next base: position 1,455 of record CAKSVQ010000026.1, read on the forward strand.
TGGGGGCCGGGTATCAGGCCATCCAGACCCGCAAGGCGCTGGCCGCCGCCCGGCTCTGGGGCAGCGGAACGGTGATGGAGGGCCCATACTCCTTTGAGCAGACGGTGCCGGGATGGAATCAGGACCTGTTTTTGACCACGGTGGTCTACAAGCTGGGCTGGGGTGCGCTTTGTTTGCTGCTGGGGCTGCTGGCGGCGCTGCTGGGGGTGCTGCTGTGGAAGACCCTGCGGCAGAAGTGCCGCGGCGGACGGCTGCTGGCGTGGGCGGTGCTGCTGTCCCTGGGGGTGCAGGCTGCCTGCGGCGCGGCGCTGAACATGGGCTATGTGCTCTTTTCCGTCTCGCCGCCGCTGGTGGTGGGCAACCTTGCCGCCATTGTGCAGCTGGCGCTGGTGGGGCTGGCGCTGTCGGTCTTCCGGGAGGACGCCATCGCCCGGGACGGCTCCATGCCACGCGGCCGGGACGGTGTGCACCTTGCCTTTCGGGAAACTGCACAAAACGGGAATCGGATATTCAGCGTTTCGCTGATTATTCCAGAACATGAAACAAATCGAACCATGGAAACGTCTTATAAATAAAGGACATAAAACTTCAGCCTGTCGAAAAAGCCTCGCAGAGTTTCGCGTTCAGAAACGCGAAAGCATAAAAAAGGAATGTGTTACCCGTAAAGGGTACGCGGCATCCGTAAAGCGGCAAAGCCGCTAACGGCTGCCCAGTCTGCCGCGACATGCGCGTGGCAGAAAACTCTCTGCGCGAAGTGGAAACAGCCGAAGCGCCGCCAGCGGCGGATGAAGCGAGGCTGTTTCGAGGAAGCGGCACGATTGGCGGCGCGGATAGCGCCGGGAATCGTATCGCCGCGACGGTGGTACAACATTGACTGTGCAGCGGTCATGAGGCACGGAGCGAAGCGAAACCTCCTCCCCAAAGTGGCTACGCCACTTTGGGGAAGTCTCATAAAAATTATCCGGCATATTGACCTGCCGGGATGGGTTTTGTATAATATCCACAGGCGCTGTACGTAGTTTGCGGCAGGATACCGCAGCCCTTTGCGGCTGCGGTACTTTTTTGACAACAGGTTCGACAAGGCTCGACAGAAAGGGACTATCCATGCACGGGATTCGATTTTTCAAATGGCTGGCCACCGCGGCGCTGGGCGCTGCACTGGCTGCGGGAAGCGCGCTGGCCTTTACTGATACCTCCGGCCACTGGGCGGAGGACAGCATTCAGAAATGGAGCGGGGAATACCACCTGATCCAGGGCTATGAGGACGGCACCTTCCGCCCGGACGCCTCCATTACCCGGGGGGCCTTCGCCGGGATCATGGACCGCTTTTTGCACTTTCAGTCCGTCTCCCCGGAGGGCACGTTTTCCGACATTGCGGGCAATTACTGGGAGGACGCCATTTTAAAGCTCCACGCCGCCGGGGTGTACTTGGGCAACAACGGACAGGCGCTGGCGGGCAACACCATCACCCGCCAGCAGGCCGTCACCATGATCGCCCGGGCCTTCCAGATTGAGGGGGAGACCACCACCCTCTCTTACGCCGATGAGGCGCAGGTGGCGGACTATGCCCGGGCGGCCCTTGCGGAAATGACCGCCCGGGGCTATGTGAACGACGCCCAGGACGGCAACTTCCGCCCCACTGACCCCATCACCCGGGCGGAGATCATCAACATCCTCAGCAATATGATCGACACGCTGGTGCAGACGCAGGACACCCTCTCCGGCGACATCGGCGGCACGCTGATGGTCAACTGCGCCGAGGGCGCGTCGCTCAGGGACATGACCGTGGCGGGCGATCTGATCGTGGCGCCGGGGGTGCAGGGCAGCATCGTCCTCTCCAACGTGACGGTGCAGGGCCACATCCGCAACATGGGCGGCGCGGTCTTTGAAGAGGCCCCCCAGCCGGAAACCCCGGAAAACCCGGAGACGCCCGAGACGCCGGAAGAGCCCACAGTGCCCGCTATCCAGCCCGGTGAAGTTTATACGCCCGGCACTACCACCGGGGGCACGTTCCTCTACGGCGGGCAGAGCATCCCCATCTATGAAAACCGGAAGACGCTGGGGCTCTACCCCGGCGACTTCGCGTGGGACGAGAGCGGGCGGCTGGAATATCTGGGCAGCGACTTCAAGACCCGCTTCGGCATTGACGTATCCGCCTTCCAGAACCGGGCCACCGAGGGTCAGACCATCGACTGGGACGCGGTGCGGGACGACGGCGTGGACTTTGTGATGGTGCGGGCGGGCTTCCGGGGCACCAGCAGCGGGGCCATCAACGCCGATGAGTTTTATGCCCGGAATATCGACGGGGCCATGGCTGCGGGGCTGAAAACGGGCGTCTACTTTTTCGCCCAGGCCATCACGGTGGAGGAGGCCATCGAGGAGGCGGACTTCGTCATCGGACTGCTGCGGGACCATGAGATCGACGGCCCGGTGGCCTACGACTGGGAGATGCACGACGCCACCTACCGGGTCTACGGCACCGCGCCGGAAATGGCCACCGCCTGCGCCATCGCCTTTTGCGAGCGCGTCCGGGAGGCGGGCTACACGCCCATGATCTACGCAGGGCAGTATGTCAGCTACATCAAGTACGATCAGGGGGCCATCGCGCCGTATCTGTGCTGGTATCCGGAGTATAAGAGCGATAAGTCGGAAAAGCTGTATCCCACCTTCTATTATCAGATGAACTACTGGCAGTTTTCTGACAACTGCCACGTAAACGGCATCGGCGGCCGCGTGGACGGCAACCTGCAATTCATAGCGAGATAAAATCCATCAAGTGGCTGGGCCACTTTTTCAACAGTAAAGAATCCCTCCGGCCCAGCCGGAGGGATTCTTTAAACTGTTCTTTCAAAAGAGAGGAAGCGGGTGCCCTGAAAGGTGAGGCGGCCGTCGTCGCCCTCGGCCAGCAGGCCGTAGTCCGTGCCCCTGACGGAAAACTCCATCCGGTCGCCGCTTTCCACCTGAAAGGTCACATAGTAAAAGGTGGAAGAGGAGTGGGTGTATCCGTGGGCCCCGGTGGCGTCCCCGGCCACGGCGTGGCGGTGGCGGCGGACCGCCGTGCGCTTGGTGACCACCGTGGCCGGAACGGTGAGCCGGGCGGCGTGGTTGTTGCGGTTCCACGTGCGCACGTTCTGCGCCAGCGTGAAAAGAATGAAGCCCAACACCAGTACCCAGACAAGGGGGATCAGCAGGTCCATCATGTTCCATCCGTAATACATAAGCTCTGTCCTTTCTGCGGCGGGCCGCGCCAGCGTGCAAAATCCTGTTAACAATGACACTACGGTGTACTATACTAAAAATAACCAGAGGTGCTGTCGGCAGACGGTTAGCCCTCTATTGTGTTACAAGAAGTAACCGCTAGTTTGTTGGGCTGGGCGGTTACTTTTTTTACCTCAATCAAGTGGCCATGCCACTTGATTGAAAAGGGTTCCGCTGCGCTCCGTGCCTCGGTTGGCCGCGACGCGGCCAATTCGACACACGCTCCGCGCAGAGAGTTTTTTCCGACGTACATGCCGCCGGAAAAAACAGATTCCATTGCTTTCGTGCCTGGGGCACGAAACTCTGCGAGGCTTTTCTTACTATATACCATACGAATCGGCAAAAAGCAACCCGCCTCGTGCAATGCACGGGGCGGGTCTGCTATTTTCTCTCTTACTTCCCCCCAACAGCTCTGGGCTGCCACTGGGAGGCCACCACCCCCACGGTGATGAGGGCCGCGCCCAGCAGCGCCAGCGGGGAAATGCGCTCGCCCAGGAAGAAATGGGCGGCCACGATGGTGACAAAGGGGTTGAGATAGACGAAATTGTTGGTGGCCACCACGCCCAGAATGGAAAACGCCTTGTTCCAGAGGATGTAGCAAAGTCCGCTGCCGATGAGCCCGAGGAAGAGGAAGTTGCCGATGACCAGCGGCGTGGAAAGGGGCGCGGTGGGGAAGGGCGCGCCCTCGAAAAGCACCATGGGCACGGAGGTGACGATGCCCCAGAACAGCGTCCGCCGGGTGGTGAGGATGGGGTCTAAGTCCCGGCCCAGCTTGCGCAGCAGCACCGAATAGACCGCCCAGCAGGCGGCGGAGCCCAGCGCCAGCAGGTCGCCCCGGGGGTTGAGCTTGAGCACGAAGGTGCCGTTGCACACCACTAAGATCACGCCGGAAAACGCCACCACGAACCCGGCAAGGGTGCTGCGGCGGAAGCGCTCTTCCCCGGCGAAGTGGGCGAGGATGGCGGTGAAAATGGGCGCGGCGGCCACGATGATGCTGACGTTGGAGGCCAGCGTATAGGTCAGGGCGCTGTTCTCCGTGTAAAAATAGACGGAGCAGCCGAAAAGGCCCATCAGCACAAAGCCCAGCTCCTGACGGCGGGACAACGGCAGCGACTTGGGCCGCAGCAGCCGCAGCGCGCAGTAGGCCAGCGTGAAGCGGACCAGCATGATCTGCGAGGGGGTGTAATATTCCAGCAAGGCCTTGCTGGCGATGAAGGTGGTGCCCCAGACGGTGATGGTAAAGGCGGCGAACAGCCAGCCTGTGAGCTTGCTTGAGTGGTCCATGTGATCCTTCCAATCCTGTAAAAATGTGGGTTTGCGGCAACATGCGCCATTATACCACAATCGCCGCCCCGGACGCAACGTGGGGATGGGAAAAACATCCCGTCCGCATGGCATGGACAGGGGGCGCACCCTCGGCGGACGGCACTTTTCAGGGAAAATGCCCGCCCACTTTGGCAAAATGCCCACCGCTGGCGGGCATCTGTCCAAAAGATTTACGTTTCCGCCAAAAGAAATTTGCGGTTTTTGGTTGTGCCGAGGCGGAAAATATGGTACTATGGTCAACGTCGAAAGACATTTGACCGTAGGAGGCGGACGAAATGGGTAAATCGATCAAATATTACATTGTGGCTGCGGACGCGCTGCCGGAGATCTTTGTGAAGGTGGCGGAGGCCAAGCGCATGATGCAGACCGGCGAGGTGGACACCGTGGGCGCCGCCACAAGGCTGGCGGGCATCAGCCGCAGCGCGTTTTATAAGTATAAGGACTCCGTGCAGCCCTTTAACGACATGAAGTCCGAGCATATCATCACATTTTATGCCATGCTCAAGGATAATACGGGTGTTTTGAGCCGGGTGCTGTCGGTGTTTGCCACCTCCGGCGCCAATATCCTCACCATCAACCAGTCCATTCCCACCAACGGCTGCGCCGCGGTGACGATCTCCGCCGAGACCAGCGAAATGGCGGAATCGCTGGAGCAGCTGCTGGCCGATGTGGCCGGGCTGGACGGCGTGGTGAAGTTTGAAATTCTGGCAGGCTGAGAAAAGGGAGAGAGAACATGATCCAAATTGCAATTCTGGGCCTTGGCACGGTGGGCACCGGCGTGGCCAAGGTGGTGGCGGAAAACGCCAGACAGATCGAGCACAAGCTGGGCGAGCCGCTGCAGGTGAAGGCCGTGCTGGTGCGCCACTTTAAGGACGGCCCCTACCGCCAGCTGATGACCGACGATTTCAAGACCATCGAGGAAGACGACAGCATCCGCGTGGTGGTGGAGACCATCGGCGGCGTGGAGGCCGCCTATGAATACACCAAGCGGGCCCTGCTTGCGGGCAAGCACGTGGTCACGGCCAACAAGCAGCTGGTGGCCGAGCATGGCTGCGAGCTTCTGGAGCTGGCGAAAAAGAAAAATGTGAACTACCTCTTTGAGGCCAGTGTGGGCGGCGGCATCCCCGTGCTGCATCCCCTGACCCAGTGCATGGCCGCCAACCGCATCGACGAAATTTACGGCATTCTGAACGGCACCACCAACTATATCCTCACCCGCATGGTGCGCACAGGGGCCTTCTTCTCCGACGCGCTGCGGGAGGCGCAGGCCAAGGGCTATGCCGAGGCCGACCCCACCGCCGACGTGGAGGGCATCGATGCCGGACGCAAGATCTGCATTCTGGCCGACCTTGCCTTCGGCCATCAGGTGGACCCGGCCGCCGTGCCCATGGAGGGCATTTCCAAACTCTCCCTGCGGGACGTGAAGATCGCCCAGCGGGCGGGTTACCGCATCAAGCTGCTGGGCCGGGCGCTGCGCCTGCCCGGCGGAGGCCGCACGGCCTACGTCGCCCCCCACCTCATCCCGGAGGAAAATCCCGTGGCCAACGTGGAGGACGTGTATAACGCCGTGGTGGTGCGGGGCAACGCCACCGGAGAGGTGATGTTTTACGGCAAGGGCGCGGGCGAGCTGCCCACTGCCTCCGCCTGCGTGGCCGACGTGATGGAGTGCCTGCAGGCAAGCCCCAAGCGGGAGGAGATCGGCTGGGTGGCCGACACCAACGGCTTTGAAGACCCCATGGAGCTCCACACCCGCTATTACTTCCGCATCGAGGGCAGCCTCACCGACGCGGCGCTGGCCTTCGGGCAGGTGGAGGTGCTCAGCGAGGACGGCGAGACCGCCTTCCTCACCGACCGCATCAGCGGGCAGGACGCCGAGCAGCAGTCCAAATGCCTGAACGTGCTGGCCTGTATGCGGGTGCTGGCGTAAGCGCCGCAGGGCGCATAGAATGGGGCGAAGACCCCACCCCAATTTGAAGCAAAGAAGGAAACGAAATGAGTTTGATCGTACAGAAATTCGGCGGTTCCTCGGTGAAGGACGCCCAGCGCATCCGCAATGTGGCGGGCATCATCGCCGAGACGTATTTGCAGGGCAACGACGTGATCGTGGTCCTCTCCGCCCAGGGCGACACCACCGACGATCTCATCGCCAAGGCCGAGGAGATCAATCCCCGGGCCTCCAAGCGGGAGATGGATATGCTGCTGTCCACCGGAGAACAGATCTCCGTGGCCCTGTGCGCCATGGCGCTGGAGGCCATGGGCCTTCCCTGCGTGTCCCTTACGGCGTGGCAGGTGGGCATCCAGTCCACCAACGTCCATTCCGACGCGCGCATCCGCAAGATCGATTCCGAGCGCATCCAGTCTGAGCTGGACCAGCACCGCATCGTCATCGTCACGGGCTTTCAGGGCGTGGACCGCAGCGGCGACGTGACCACGCTGGGCCGGGGCGGTTCGGATACCAGCGCCGTGGCGCTGGCCGCCGCCTTCCGGGCGGACCTGTGCCAGATCTATACGGACGTGGACGGCGTTTACACCACCGACCCGCGCATCGTGCCCAACGCCCGCAAGCTGGAAGAGATCACCTATGACGAGATGCTGGAGCTGGCGTCTCAGGGCGCGCAGGTGCTGCACAACCGCAGCGTGGAACTGGCAAAGAAATTCAGAGTGAATTTGGAAGTTGTGTCCAGCTTGGAGCGCAAGCCCGGCACGAAAGTTAAGGAGGTCACCAAAGTGGAAAAGACGAATATTGCAGGTGTGGCAAAGGACACCAGCATTGCCCGCATTGCCCTGATCGGACTGCAGCATAACCCCGGCGTGGCGTTTCAGGTGTTCGACCTGATGAGCAAGCACAACATCAACGTGGATGTGATTTTGCAGTCCATCGGCCGTGAGGCCACCAAGGACATCACCTTCACCCTGCACAGAAAGGACCTGCAGGAGGCGGAGGACATCCTCAATGAGCACAAGGAAGCGCTGAAGTTCGACCATATCGAGGCCGACGAGCACATCGGCAAGGTCTCCATCGTGGGCGCGGGACTGATGAGCAACTGCGGCGTGGCCTCCAAGATGTTCGAGGCGCTGTATGAGGCGGGCATCAACATCCAGATGATCAACACCTCTGAGATTCGCGTCTCCGTCCTGCTGGACGAGGACGATGTGAACCGCGCCGTCAAGGCCGTTCACGCCAAGTTCTTCGACGAGGTGTAAGAGAAGAAAACCCACAAAGGGACGCACGGGAAAGTGCGTCCCTTTCCCGGAATATATATTGGAGAGGATTTTATCGTATGAAAAACGCCATCGTCACCGTGATCGGCAGGGATCAGGTGGGCATCATTGCCGCCGTGTGCGCCCTGCTGGCGGAACATCAAGTGAACATTCTGGATATTTCCCAGACTATCCTGCAAGGCTCCTTCACCATGGTCATGGCCGTGGACCTGGACAAGGCCACCGCCCCCGTGGCGGACCTGCGGGAGAAGCTGGAGGCGCTGGGTGAGAGCATGGGCATCGTCATCCGCATCCAGCGGCAGGAGATCTTCGACGCCATGCACCGCATCTAAGGGAGGGAGCGCCATGCTGAATCAACAGGAGATTCTCTCCACCATTGAAATGATCGACCAGCAGCATCTGGACATCCGCACCATCACCATGGGCATCTCCCTGCTCAGCTGCTGCGACCCCGATCCCCGCCGGGCCTGCGACAAGGTGTATGACAAGATCACCCGGTATGCCGAAAAGCTGGTGAAGACCGGGGAGGACATCGAGCGGGAGTTTGGCATCCCCATCGTCAATAAGCGCATTTCCGTCACGCCCATGGCCCTTGTGGCCGGGGCCAGCGACACAGAGGATTACGTTCCCTTTGCCATGGCGTTGGACCGGGCGGCCCACACCTGCGGCGTGAACTTCATTGGCGGCTATTCCGCGCTGGTGCAAAAGGGCATGACCGCGGCGGACGAAAAGCTGATCCGCTCCATTCCCGAGGCGCTGGCGCGGACGGAGCTGGTGTGCTCTTCCGTGAACGTGGGCTCCACCAAAGCGGGCATCAACATGGACGCCGTGGCCCTGATGGGCCGCATCGTCAAGGCCACCGCCAAGGCTACCGAGGCGCAGGACGGCCTTGGCTGCGCGAAGCTGGTGGTGTTCTGCAACGCCGTGGAGGATAACCCCTTCATGGCGGGCGCGTTCCACGGCGTGGGCGAGGCGGAAAAGGTCATCAACGTGGGCGTCTCCGGCCCCGGCGTGGTGCACCACGCCTTGCAGGCCGTCAAGGGCCAGCCCTTCGACGTGGTGGCGGAAACGGTGAAAAAGACCGCCTTCCGGGTCACCCGCATGGGCCAGCTGGTGGCGCAGGAGGCTTCCCGCCGCCTGCAAACGCCCTTTGGCATCGTGGACCTCTCCCTTGCCCCCACCCCGGCGGTGGGTGATTCCGTTGCCCGCATCTTAGAGGAGATGGGGCTGGAGGTCTGCGGCACCCACGGCACCACGGCGGCGCTGGCATTGCTGAACGACGCAGTGAAAAAGGGCGGCGTGATGGCGTCCTCCTCCGTGGGCGGACTGTCCGGCGCGTTCATCCCTGTCAGTGAGGACGAGGGCATGATCGCCGCCGCCCGGCAGGGCACGCTGTGCCTGGACAAGCTGGAAGCCATGACCTGCGTGTGCTCTGTGGGACTGGACATGATCGCCGTGCCCGGCCACACCCCGGCGGAGACCATTTCCGCCATCATTGCCGACGAGGCGGCCATCGGCATGGTCAACTGCAAGACCACCGCCGTGCGCCTGCTGCCCGCCCCCGGCAAGACCGTGGGCGACACCATTGAGATGGGCGGCCTGCTGGGCTCGGCCCCGGTGATGCCGGTGCACCCGGAATCCAGCGCGGCGTTCATCGCCCGCGGCGGCCGCATCCCCGCCCCGCTGCACAGCCTGAAAAACTAAAAAGCCAGTGCATTGACAAGCCGAGGCACCCCGCCAAAATGACGGGGTGCCTCGCTTGTCTTAAAAGCCTCGCAGAGTTTCACGTCCGCAGACGTGAAAGTCATGAAATCCGTTTTTCCCGGCGGCATGTACGTCGGGAAAAACACTCTACGCGGAGCGTGTGTCGCATAGCCGCTGCGCGGCCATGCGGCACGGAGCGCAGCGTATCCCCCTCCTCAAGCAAGTGACGAAGTCACTTGCTTGAGGAATCCGGTAGGACCAGTCTCATCAAAAAGATGCCGTTCTCCGCCTGAAAGGCGCACAGTCCGCCCCGGTTCTGGGTGATGGAGCGGATGCTGCGGCAGCCGTAGCCGTGGCCCTCCCGGCCGGAGACGGGCAGCTCGTCCACCATCGTCACCTTGCCCCGGTAGGGATTCTTCACCTCGATGAGCAGCTTGTTCCCCCGCACCTCGCAGTAAAGCGTCACCCACTTTTCCGGCGCTTCGGCGGCGGCGCGCAGGGCGTTTTCCAGCGCGTTGGACAGCACGGAGCAAAGCTCCGTCTCGGAAATGGACAGCAGCCGGGGCAGCCGGGCGTCCACCTGTAACTCCACCCCCAAATGCCGGGCCTTTTCCTCAAAGGAGGAGCAAAGCAGGTTCACCGTCTCGTTTTCGCAGTAGCGCTTGGGGGTGATGGCCTCGATGTCGGACTGCACCTTGCGGATATACGCCGCCGCCATCAGCGGCTTCTCGGCGGAGAGAAAGCCGTTGATCATGTTCAGGTGGTGGCGCATGTCGTGCTTATAGACCGCCGTCTGGGTCTCGGAGCGGCGCAGGGCGGCCATTTCCACGCCGGAGCGCTTCAGCTTTTCCTCCAGCATGGTGTTTTGCAGCTCCGCCTCGGTGCGCTGCTGGGTCTGCACGTGATAGGCCGCGAGGAAGATGACGTAGAACACGATGAGCACCGTGGGCAAAAACTCGTTCAGGGCCTGAATGCCCGCGTACAGCGCCTGCGAGTAAATGGTGGTGGCGTAGTCGAAGAGATAATAGGCCACAGGCAGACTGCCAAAGAGCAGCAGCGCGTTGGGCGAGCAGGTCATGGCGTCATACGCTGCCTTGACGAAATACCGCTGGAGCAGGAAGAACATGGGGATGATGGTCAGGGTGTAGAGCACCTCGCCCAACAGGTCCGACCGGGTGAGCACCGCCGCCATGATGTTGACCCACCGGGGCAGTTGGCAGCAGAGGTAGGCCGTGCAGGTGCTCACCACCGCCACGCCCACAGGCTTTTTCAGCACGAACACCAGTATCAGCACCAGCGGCAGGTGCACGATGAGGGGATAGAACTCCTTGGTTACCCCCGCGCCGAGGTTCAGCCAGAAAATGCTCTGGATCAGCAAAAACACCGGGCACAGGGCAATGATGGTCCATTTCTGGCGCTTCGTCTCCCATCCGCCCGCGATGGACGTGGAGAGAAACAGCCCATAGATCAGCACCAGCGCATAATTGAAAATGCCTAGTGCGGAAAGTATCGTCATGTCAGGTTCCTCCAGCAGCCCCCGCCGTGGGGGTATTTTTATCAGTATAGCACAGTTTTGGGGTTCATGGAAGCGTTTTGGGCAAAAGCGGTTGCGCGCGGGACGCTTTTTCGGTATAATCAGGGGCATGGAAGAAGGGAGGGACACCACCGTGGAGCATTGGGAAGCGCTCTGCCCCGGCGGGCTGCGCATGGTCTATGACGACGCGCTCTTCCGCCCCGGCACGGATACGTTCCTCCTCTCCGCGCTGCCCCGGCTGAAGCCGGGGCTTCGGGTCGTGGATCTTGGCTGCGGCACGGGGCTTTTGGGGCTGCTGCTGTTGCAGCGCCAGCGGCATCTCACCGTCACGGGCATCGACATACAGGCCGCCGCCATCCGCCTTGCCCGCCGGGCGGCGGAGGAAAACGGCGTGGCGGACGTTCTGCGCTTTGAAGAAGGGGACATCCGCTGCGTGCGCGGCCGCTTCCCCTCCGGCGCGTTCGATCTGGCCGTGTGTAACCCGCCCTATTATCCCGGCGGCAGCGGCTTTGTAAGCCCGAACCCCGCCCGCCGCGCCGCCCGGTCGGAGCAGACGTGCACCCTGTCGGAGCTCTGCGCCGCCGCGGCCTATCTGCTGCGCTGGGGCGGCAGGCTGTGCCTTGTCCACAAGCCGGAGCGGCTCACTGACCTGTTGTGTGCCCTGCGGGAAGCGGGATTAGAGCCCAAGCGGCTGCGCTGGGTCAGCAAGCGGGCCGCCGCGGCCCCCTCGCTGGTGCTGGTGGAGGCCGTGCGGGGCGGCAGGCCGGGGCTCACAGTGGAAGCGCCGCTGCTGCTGCAGCGGGAGGACGGCGCGCCCACCGCCGAGGTGGACGCCATTTATTTTCGACAACAGGAGGGATCGCCATGAGCGGCACACTGTATCTGGTGGCCACCCCCATCGGCAATCTGGGGGATTTCTCCCCCCGGGCGGTGGAAACGTTGGAGCAGGCGGACTTTATCGCCGCCGAGGATACCCGGGTATCCGTGAAGCTATTGAATCATTTCGGCATCAAAAAACCGCTGGTCAGCTATCATGAGCACAACCACGTCACCGCCGGGCAGAGCATTTTGCAGCGGCTGCTGGGCGGTGAATCCTGCGCGCTGGTGACGGACGCGGGCACCCCCGCCATCTCCGACCCCGGCGAAGACCTGGTGCGCCTTTGCGCGGAAAACGGCGTGGAGGTGCTGGCCATTCCCGGCTGCTGCGCGGCGGTGAACGCGCTGGCCGTCAGCGGCCTGCCTACGGGCCGCTTCACCTTTGAAGGATTCCTGACCGTGAACAAAAAGAGCCGCCGGGAGCGGCTGGAAAGCCTGCTGGGGGAAGAGCGGACCATGATCTTCCACGAAGCGCCCCACAAGCTGCGCACCACGCTGGAGGACCTGTGCGCCGCCTTTGGCCCCCAGCGGCGCATCTCCCTTTGCCGGGAGCTGACCAAGCTGCATGAGGAGACGGTGCGCACCACGCTGGGGCAGGCCGTGGCGTACTACGCCGAAAACACCCCCAAGGGCGAATACGTGCTGGTGGTGGAGGGCGCGCCGCCGAAGGAAGCCGCCGCCGTCACGCTGGAAGAGGGCGTGGCACAGGTGCTGGCCCTGAAAGAGCAGGGACTGCGCTTGAAGGACGCCGCCAAAGAAGTGGCCCAGCACACGGGCCTTTCCAAGAACGATTTGTACTCGGCTGCTTTGGAGGTCAAATAAGTGGCTTCGCGCCTGCGGGCGCGAAACTCTGCGAGGTTTTTTGAGACCGTCCCTTTTCCGTTTTGGAAGAGGGGCGGTTTTCTGCGCCCCAAAACGGGGAAGGGGCGTTTTTTTCTGCGGGGCCTGTTTTACGTTCCGTCAAGGAGCTTACTCCTTTTTCGGGCGGTTCAGCAGGGCCACGTAATGCCGCAGGCTCTCGTCCACGCCGCCGTCTGCCGTTCCGGCTTTGGGGTGGTCCGGCTTACGGGCGTCCCCCTCCCCGGCGGCAGTCTTGCGGCGGAAGCGGCGGTGCCACTCCTGCGTGTCCCGGCAGATGCTGGTGCTGAGAAAGCGGAAGGCCATCCGGGCCTCGCCGCCCATGTCCGGGAACTGGTCCAGTATTTCCTCCGCCAACGTCTCCGGCTGCTTTGCCGCGGCCATGGCATAAGCAAACAGGGCGGAGAACAGCCACCCCCGCTGGTCCGGCGGCAGCAGGGCGATGGATGGATAGGAATCGAAGTACAGTAAAAAGCTCTTTTTTTCAGCCATGGAAAATCCCTCCCTAACCATGGCGCCCAAAGGCCAAATGTTGCACACAAACGTGCAACAAACCGGAAAATTTCCAAAAAAAATTTCCCCGGGGAGGGGAAAGAGAGGAAAATGGGTTACATAATCCCGTTTGGTGGAGGTTGGCCGCGGTTGGCCGCGTGTTAGTGTAACTGTTAATGTAAGTGTAAGTGTTAGTGTTAGTGTTAGTGTTAGTGTTAGTGTTAGTGTTAGTGTTAGTGTAAAGGCCGCGGCGCCGGGTGGTCGGCGCCGCGGGCGGAGAGAAAAATTTTTTTGTTTCACTCTGTATTTTTATGCATACAAAACGAATAATCCGTTCTTACACACCGCGCTCCGGCAGCTGCACAAGGCCCGCCTCCACCAGCTTTTGCAGGCTCATCAGAATGCCAAGCTTTGCGTGGTACCACGTCAGGCCGCCCTGAAAATAGACGGCGTAAGGCTCCCGGATGGGGCCGTCGGCGGAAAGCTCGATGGAACTGCCCTGTACGAACGCGCCTGCGGCCATGATGACATCGCTGTCGTATCCGGGCATGGCCCACGGCTCCGGGGTGACGTAGCTGTCCACCGGGGCGGCGGCCTGAATGCCCCGGCAGAAGGCCACCATGCCCTCCCGACTGCCAAGGGTCACGGCCTGAATGATGTCGTGGCGGTCCTCCGCCGCGCCCGGCACGCAGGCAAAGCCCAGCTTTTCATAGACGTTGGCGGCGAAGATGGCGCCCTTGAGGGCACCGGAGACCACCGTGGGCGAGAGGAACAGGCCCTGATAAAAGGCGGGCATCAGTCCCAGATTCGCACCCACCTCCTGCCCGAGGCCGGGGGCGGACAGGCGGTACGCGCAGCGCTCCACGCACTCCTTCGTTCCGCAGATATAGCCGCCCACGGGGGCAAGGCCGCCGCCGGGGTTTTTGATGAGGGAGCCCACCACCATGTCGGCCCCCAGATCCGAAGGCTCCAGCCGCTCCACGAACTCGCCGTAGCAGTTGTCCACCATCACCTTCACGTCGGGCTTTACCTGCTTGCAAAAGGCGATCAGCTCTCCGATCTGGGCCACGGAAAAGCTGGGGCGGGTGGCGTACCCCTTGGAGCGCTGGATGGTGATGAGTTTGGTGCGGCTGTTGATCTTGGAGCGGATGGCGTCATAGTCAAAGCTGCCGTCCGGTTTCAGGTCGGCCTGGGCGTAGGTCACGCCGTACTCCTTGAGGGAGCACTTACTCTCCCGGATGCCGATGACCTCCTCCAGCGTGTCATAAGGCGCGCCCACGGGGGAGAGCAGCTCGTCCCCCGGCAGCAGGTTGGCGGAAAGGGCCACCGTCAGCGCGTGGGTGCCGCAGGTGATCTGGGGCCGCACCAGCGCCGCCTCGGTGTGGAACACGTCAGCGTACACCCGCTCCAGATTGTCCCGGCCCTCGTCGTTATAGCCGTATCCGGTGGTGGCGGCGAAGTGGGTGGCGTTCACCCGGTTTTTCTGCATGGCGAAGAGCACCTTGGCCTGATTGTATTCTGCCGTCTGGTCGATGGCGTCGAACCGGGGGCGCAGGGCGGAGAGGATGTCCTCGCCGTATTGATACACCGCCGGGCTCACGCCCAGCTGGCGGTACATTGCTTCCAATTCCATCATATTGAACCTCGCATCTTCAAATTTTCACTAAATTTTTATTATAGCAGGGCAAAGAGGGAATGGCAACCATAAAAAATGCATATTTTCCAGATAAAGGCTTGTCAAACCCGGGCGGACCTGCTATACTAAACAATTAAACAGCTTATCGAAAAAGTCTCGCTGAAAAGCCTCGCAGAGTTTCGCGCCCGCAGGCGCGAAAGCCGTGAAATTCGTTTTTCCCGAGGACATGCGCCTCGGAAAAAACACTACGCGCGAAGCGTGTGTCGAATGACTGCGTAGCAGTCATGAGGCACGTAGCGAAGCGAATCCACTTCACAAAAGTGACGAAGTCACTTTTGTGAAAGTATATTGAAAGGGGGGCGGCCTATGGTCATCCATGAATCAGCGGAGGATTATCTGGAGTCCATTCTGATCTTGCAGCAGCAAAACGGGTCGGTGCACTCCATTGATATTGTCAACCAGCTGGGGTATTCCAAGCCCAGCGTCAGCATTGCCATGAAAAAGCTGCGCCAGAGCGGCTATATCTCCATGGCGGCGGACGGCGAGATCACTCTGAATGAAACGGGGCTGGAGGTGGCCACCCGCATTTACCGCCGCCACCGGGTCATCACCCGGCTGTTTCAGCAGCTGGGCGTGCCAGAGGAGCAGGCCGCCATCGACGCCTGTAAGGTCGAGCACGATCTAAGTCAGGAGACCTTTGAGCGCATCTGCGAATTTGTGGAGCGGAGCGGCGGGAAAACGGAATAAGTTTTGAATCTTTATGCAAAAAGCTCCCCCGGTGCATTGCACCGGGGGAGCTTTGAGTATGTCAAAATAGCCTCGCAGAGTTTCGCATCCGCAGACGCGAAAGATGTTAAATCCGTGTTCTGCCGCGACATGTGCGTGGCAGAACACACCTTGCGCGAAGCGTGTGTCGAATTGGCCGCACAGCGGCCAACCGAGGCACGGAGCGCAGCGAATCCTTCTCAACCTCACCGATGCGCTTGCATCGGTGAAGTTAAGCCAGCTTTTCCCGCAGACGCTGGGCGATCTCGTCCAAAAAGGTCTCGCTGTCCACGCCCGTTGCCGAAAAGCCCGGCTCCACCAGACCCAGCAGGTCTTTGGTCATCACGCCGTCGGTCAGGGTTTGCAGGGAGGCATCCTCCAGCGCCTTGCCGAAGGCGACGAGGTCCGCAAGGCCGTCCAGCTCACCCCGGCGCTTCAGCGCGCCGCTCCACGCGAAGATGGTGGCCATGGGGTTGGTGGAGGTCTTCTCCCCCTTGAGATAGCGGTAATAGTGGCGGGTGACAGTGCCGTGGCTGGCCTCAAACTCCATGGTGCCGTCCGGCGAGACCAGCACCGAGGTCATCATGGCAAGGCTGCCGAAGGCGGTGGCCACCATGTCGCTCATCACGTCGCCATCGTAGTTTTTCAGCGCCCAGATGAACCCGCCCCTGGAGCGGATGACCCGGGCCACGGCGTCATCGATCAGTGTATAAAAATACGTTAGCCCCAGCGCCTCGAATTGGGGCTTGTAGGTGGTCTCGTACTCTTCCTCAAAGATGCGCTTGAACGCCCCGTCATAGCCCTTGGCGATGGTGTCCTTGGCGGAGAACCACAGGTCCTGCTTCTGGTCGATGGCGTACTGGAAGCAGGAGCGGGCAAAGGCGCGGATGCTGCGCCCGGTGTTGTGCTGGGCCTGCCAGATGGCGGGGCCGTCCACCTTCTGCACGCTGAGGGTGGTCTCCTTGCCGCTCTCGCCCCGGAAGGTGAGGGTGGCCTCGCCCGCCTCGTCCGTTTCCAGATCCACGGCCTTGTACATGTCGCCGTAAGCGTGGCGGGCAATGGTGATGGGGGCCTCCCAGTTCTTCACCACGGGCTTGATGCACGGCAGCACGATGGGGGCGCGGAAGGCCGTGCCGTCCAGAATGGCGCGGATGGTGCCGTTGGGGGACTTCCACATCTTCGTCAGTTGGGGGTATTCCTCCATGCGCTGCTTGTTGGGCGTGATGGTGGCGCACTTCACGGCCACACCCAGCCGTTTGGTGGCAAGGGCGGCGTCCACCGTCACCTGATCTTCGGTCTCGTTGCGGTGCAGGAGCCCCAGATCATAGTATTCGGTTTTCAGGTCCACAAAGGGCAAAATCAGCTTTTCCTTGATCATGCCCCACAGCACGCGGGTCATCTCGTCGCCGTCCATCTCCACCAGCGGCGTGGTCATTTGAATTTTTTTCATATTATTCAGCCCTCTTCGCATAAAAATTCATCAGGCAGCCGTCCAGAATGATCTGCTTTTCGTCTTCGGTCAGTCCCCGGACGTGGAGCAGGATGTCGCGCACTTCGCCGCCGGAGGTGAGCACCTTGGCGGGAATGTCCTCCTCGCCGCGCTCGATGGCCTGCCGGATGCCGGGCACAAACACGCAGTCGCCGTTTTCATAGGGGAAGTCCGTCCCCGCGTCGAGGGTGAAGGGCAGAATGCCCCAGTTGATGCAGTTGGAGCGGTAGCGCTTGGTGGCGAACGCATAGCAGATGTTGGCAAAGCCGCCCAGCACCTTCTGGCAGGAGGCCGCCTGCTCCCGGGCGGAGCCGTCGCCGGGCTTGTTGGCAAACACGCAGGAGCCGAACTGGGTGGTCTTCATCAGCGCGTCCGCGTCGCCCACCCGGGCAAGGATGGCGCGCAGCTTTTCGGGGCTGCCGCCTGCAAGGCGGCTTTGCTCTACCTCGGCTGCGGCCTTGGCCCGGCCCACATAGGCAGGCTCCCGGCGGGAGAGGGTGAACTCCGCCAGCCGCAGCGGGTTGGAGCGGTAGGAAGAGGTCTCGCCGGAGGGGATGAGCTCGTCGGTGGTGGTCACGCTGTCGCGCAGCACGGCGGCCAGCTCCACCAGCAGGTTTTCGGCAAGGGGCTGCATCTTGGGCCAGTCGGTGATGTTGGGGCCCATCCGCAGCTCCACGGAGGGGTCCGCCTTGCCGAAGCCGTTGTACACCCGCTTGGCATACACGCTGCTGTCAAAGTGATAGTCCCGGTGGACGGGGGTATAGTCCACGTCGGTGGCGGCGGTGATCCTGCCGCCATTGCGGGCGGTGGCGGCGATGGAGCGGGCGTCCATCAAACAAACGCCTGCAAACTGCCCCTCGGCGGGCTTGGAGCCCTCCCGGTTGGGGAAGTTGCGGGTGGTGTGCCGCAGGGAAAGGCCGTTGTTGGAGGGAACGTCGCCCGCGCCGAAGCAGGGCCCGCAGAAGCTGGGCTTGATGACCGCTCCGGTCTCCAGAAGCTCGGCGGTGGCCCCGGTCTTCATCAGTTCCAGACTGACAGGCACGCTGGTGGGATACACGTCCAGCGTGAAATAGCCGCTGCCGCAGCTGCCGCCCCGCAGAATGTCGGCGGATTCCTGAATGTTGTCGAACAGTCCGCCCGCGCACCCGGCGATGACGCCCTGATCGGCCCACACGCCGCCGTCGTGAATTTTGTCGGTCAGGTGGACGTGGGCCTTGGGATAGCGCTTCTGGGCGTCGGCCTCCACGGCGGAGAGAATTTCTTCGGCGTTTGCCAGGAACTCATGAATGGTGTAGGCGTTGGAGGGGTGGAAGGGCAGGGCGATCATGGATTCGGCCCGGGCAAGGTCGATCTCGATATACTTGTCGTACCACGCGCCGTTGCCGGGGTGCAGTTCACGGAAGTCGCCGGGGCGCTGGTGGGTCTCGTAAAAGCCGCGGGTCACGTCGTCGGTCTCCCACACGGAGCTTAAACACGTGGTCTCGGTGGTCATCACGTCGATGCCGTTGCGGAAGTCGATGGGCAGGCCCGCAATGCCGGGGCCGCAGAATTCCAGCACGCAGTTGTTCACAAACCCGCTGGCAAACACCGCCTTGACAAGAGCGATGGCGATGTCGTGGGGGCCGATGCCCCGGGGCGGGGTATTTTTCAGATACACCAGCACGGTTTTGGGATAGGGGATGTCCCACGTGTTTTTCAGCAGCTGCTTGGCAAGCTCCGGCCCGCCCTCGCCCACGGCCATGGTGCCAAGGGCGCCGTAGCGGGTGTGGGAATCGGAGCCGAGGATCATGGCCCCGCAGCGGGCCATCTGCTCCCGTCCGTAGGAGTGGATGACGCTCTGGTTGGCGGGCACGTAGATGCCGCCGTACTTTTTGGCGGCGGAGAGGCCGAAGACGTGGTCGTCTTCATTGATGGTGCCGCCCACGGCGCAAAGGCTGTTATGGCAGTTGGTCAGGGCGTAGGGAATGGGGAACTCCTTCATGCCGGAGGCCCGGGCCTGCTGGATGATGCCCACATAGGT
>CAKSVQ010000027.1 GCA_934504065.1 uncultured Dysosmobacter sp.
TCCTTGGAGGGAGCGCCCATGACCACGTGCTTGGCACCTGCGTCGATGTGGCCCTGGCACAGCTCCTTGGTCAGGTGCTTGCCGGTGCACTCGCAGATATACTCAGCGCCCACAGAAGCCCAGGGAATGTCCTTGACCTCCATGGCGGTGAAAACGGGGTACTTCTTGCCGTTGACGACCAACGCACCGTCCTCAGCAGAGATCTCACCGGGGAACTTGCCGTGCACGCTGTCATACTTGAGCATATAGGCCATATACTCGGGATTCATGAAGGGGTCGTTCAGGCCGACGACCTCAACATCGTCGTGCGTCAGGGCAGCGCGGAACACCAAACGGCCGATGCGGCCGAAACCATTGATACCGATCTTGGCTTTCATAAGAATATACTCCTTTCAAATCTTTGGATACGCAAAGGGAACGTAGAAACGATTGCGCAAACGATTTGCTTAATGAATTATCTGTTTAATAGGATAGCACACCTGCGTTCTTTTGGCAACTGTCATTTCAAATAACAATCAAAAAGACGAATTGTGTAATTTTAATAATAATGTTTGGCTTTTTTGAAAATATCCGTTGAAAAAAGGGGAAAAAACCTTGACGGATACCCGCCAATGTCCTATACTGAATGAGAAATAATTGATTACGCAAATGAAAATTCAGTTGCGCAAAGGGGGAAGGCAGATGAAAGTGACCATCAGCGACGTGGCGCGCCTTGCGGGCGTTTCCACTGCCACGGTGTCCCACACCATCAATAACACCCGCTATGTTTCCGGTGAGACAAAGGAAAAGGTCTATCAGGCCATTGCGGAGCTGGGCTACACGCCGGACGCCTCGGCCCGCAGCTTCCGCACGGGCAAGAAGAAGACGGTGGGCTTTATTGTGCCCGATATTTCCAACAAGTTTTTCGGAACGATGATCGAGGCGGTGGAAAACTACCTCTCGGCCCACGGCTACTATCTCATCATCGCCAACACCAAGGAGGACGCCGGACGGGAGGAGACGAACATCCGCCTGCTGACGGCGGGACTGGTGGACGGTTTGCTGGTGGCCAGCACCATGGAGGATTTCCAGCGCTTTGACGAGCTGATCCCCGCGGGCTTCCCGGTGGTGCTGGTGGACCGCACCTTTGATACGAAGAAGTATTCTTCCATCTGCGTGTCCAACTTCCAGCCCATCTACCGCAGTGTATGCCGTCTGGCGGGAAAAGGCGCACGGCGGGTTGGCATCATCGGCGGCCTGCCCCGGCTGTCCTCTACGAAGGAGCGTATCTCCGCCTATCAGCAGGCGGTGGCCGACTGCGGCCTTGCTCAGGAAGAGGGCCTGATCCGCTACGGCGACTCCATGGAAAACAGCGCCCCCGCCTGTTTGGACCAGCTGCTGGAGGAAAAGTGCGACGCCATTATCGTCTGTCAGGGCCTGATGGCGTGGGAGACCATTATTTACCTCCAGAAAAAGGGCATCCAGCTGGCAAAGGACATCGACCTTGTCAGCTTTGTGGATTATGATTCCAACTTCTATCAGCTTTATGCCGAGCAGATGGACTGCATCGTCCAGCCGGTAGAGGAATTGGGCACCGCCGCGGGGGAGCAGATCCTCCGCCGCATCGAAAAGCCGGAGGCTCCGGTGTTTGAAAAGGTGCTGACCTCTGCCTATCAGCCCTGCGAAGCGCCGGGCAGCAAGGAAAAATGAAGCAAAAGGGCGGCCTGAAAAAGGCCGCCTTTTTTCAGTATACGTGAAATGCGGTGAATTCCATCCATGAAGAAAAGCCCGATGGGCGGAAAGAACAGGGAGGACGGTATGAAAGTAAACAGACGGCTGCGGTTCGCGGCGCTGATGCTGGCGGCCGCGGCAGTGGTTCTGGCGGCGGTGATGTGGGCCCTGCCGGGGAAAAGCGCTCCGGACAGCGGCTGGGTGACGGGCGACGGCAGCGGCGACTTCCACTACCAGTTTACGGACGGGACCCGGTCCTTCGCCATCTGTCAGGAGACCTATGAGAATGGCGTGTGCACCCTGCCGCTTTCCGCGCTGGTGCTGGGCACCATGGAGGATCAGGGCGGCGTGACGCCGCGGCACGGGAAATTTTCCATGGAGGCCGCCGCGCTCTCCGGCCTGACGATCTCCATGGCGGACGGCACGACAGCATCCTACCCCGGCCTGCTGGCGGGAGGGGATGTAGTGTCCGCTGTCTGGCGGCAGGAGCGTGTGGAATTGCCGGAAGAGGGCAGCGTGATCCTGGGCGTTGTTTGCACCGGAAGCGCCGCGCCGGAGCTTGCAGCGATCGAAGAGCAGGGGGCGGCGCAGGCCCTGCGGGGATATGACAGCGCGTCGGTGCTGCGTCTGGCGGTCTCCGGGGATGGAAGTCTGGAACAGCTGGACGATCTGGGCCAGCGGCTGTACGCCATGGCTCCGGTGGCGCAGGCGGACAGCTCTGGTATCCGGTCCATTCTCTCTGCGCTGGGCGTGGACGGGGCTTACGAGGTGGTGACCTATGAACAGGCCGTGGAGCTTGCCTTTGTGGAAATTCCTGACGCGGAGCAGCAGGCGGCGCTGGAACGGGGTGCGCGGCTGCTGTTGGCACTGAGCAGTGATGTGGACGAGGTCAGCATTTCCAGCTACGCTTTCCGCGGTGGCATCCCGATCTGCCGCTGTGATCTGGAAGAGCTGGACGCGCTGGCGGTCAGCCATGGCTATGCCGACGGACGGGACATGGGACGCTCGGTGCAGGGCATCCGGCAGCTGCTGGAGAAATAAGACGAAAGATGAAAGATAAAGGCCGCCCCGGTACTGTGATGTACCGGGGCGGCCAGCTTTTCGATAAAGCACATCTCGCAATCGTCGTGCGCAAAAGCCTCGCAGAGTTCCGGCATCCGCAGATGACGGAAAAAATTTTAATTCCGTTTTTTCCGGGGACATGCGCCTCGGAAAAAACACCGCTTAGTCCGCAAGTGTGCGAGCGTAGCGAGTGCGCGCGGCGGACTGCATCCCTTTTCGCAGAAATGCTTGCATTTCTGCGAGCGCGTATGCGCTATTACAGGAGATACGTGTACTTGGTGAGGACGGTGAGGATGAAGACCTCGATGTCGGCGGGGAGGTCGTTTTTGCCGTCCAGATCGGCCTCGAAGACCTTGCCGTTCAGGCGCACCAGCACCCGGCGGCCGCCAAGGGGCAGGAAACCGGAGTTGTTCACGCTCTCGTCGAAGCCCTCACGGGTCAGGAACAGGGTGAACTTATCCCGGTAGGGAGCGGAGTCATAGGGGCAGAAGATGGCGCAGTTGCCGCACTCGTTGCACATCCGGTCCACGTGCAGGATCTGATGGCGGCCATCCGGCAGCGCAACGACCACATTGGCCCGGTTGGGGCACACGTCGGCACAGGTCTGGCAGACCACATTGCAGGTCAGGCAGCGCTCGCCCTCGCACTTGGCGGATTCGCACAGGATACCCTTTTTGGCAATGGCCTCGGCCCGGGTGGCCCTGGCGCTGGCGGGGATGGCGAACTTGTGGGCTTCGCCGATCACGGCGTTGGCAAAGCCCTGCGCGTCGGCAATGCCTTCCACCACCGTGGCGGGGCCGCGCATGGCGTCTCCTCCGGCGTAAACGCCCTCCAGATTGGTCTTGAAGGCGGGAATGCCCTTTTCGTCCACTTCAATGCCGTTGGCGGTGAACAGCCCTGCGTCTACCTTTTCACCCACGGCGGAGATTACGGTGTCGCAGGGAATTTCCACGAATTCCCCGGTGGGAACGGGCTTGCGGCGGCCCTTTTCATCCGGCTCGCCCAGCTTCATCTTCTCGCACTTGAGATGGCCGTCCGCCTGCTCCACAGGGGCCACCAGCTCCAAAAATTCCACGCCGTCGGCAATAGCCAGCTCCAGTTCCTCCGCGTCGGCGGGCATATACTTCTTCGTCCGGCGGTAGACCAGCGTGGAGGACTGCGCCCCGGCCCGCAGGGCCGCCCGGGCGGCATCCATGGCGGTGTTGCCGCCGCCCACCACGGCCACATGGCCCAGAGAAACGTCCTTGCCTGCTTTCAGGTCCTTCAGCCAGCCGATGACGGGCACCACGTTGCCGGGAATGTCCAGCCGTCCGGCCTTCCACGCACCCACGGCGAAGAAAATGTGGGTGTAGCCCTGCGCCCTCAGCTCGGCGACAGAGGGGGCGGGGGTGTTCAGCCGGACCTCCACGCCCATCTTTTCCATCAGGGCGGCGTCACGGTCGATGGCTTTATCGGAAATGCGGAAGGAGGGAATGACCTGCCGCACCACGCCGCCCAGCTTGTCGGCATGCTCAAAAAGGGTGACGGGAATTCCGGCCCGGCCAAGGAAATAGGCCGCGGACATACCCGTGGGGCCGCCGCCGATGATGGCGGCCCTGCGCCCGTCGGTGACCGGGGCAGGGGAGGTGATCTTCGCCATGTATTCTGCATAGCCCCGCTGGGCAGCCACCAGCTTGGTGGCGCGGATCTGCACGGACTCGTCATAGAAATTCCGGGTGCATTTGGTCTGGCAGCGGTGGGCGCAGATCGTGCCGGTGATGAAGGGCAGGGGGTTCTTTTCCGTGATGAGCCGCAGCGCGGAGGCGTACTGCCCCTTGCGGCACAGCTCGATGTATTCGGGAATGTCCTGCCCGATGGGGCACCCGCTCTTGCAGGGTGCGGTGAAGCAGTCCGTCAGGGGGACTTTTTCATAGAGCTTACGGCGGGGCAGGGGCTTGATGTCCTTGACATGGTACTTGTCAGAGCGGGCAGCCATCGCCAGCGCCTCGATCTTGCCCACATCCACCCCGGTGAAAGGCTTGAAGTCCATGGCGTCCAGCTTGTCGCCGATCTGGACGAAGCGCTGATAGCCGCCGGGCTTGAGCTCGGTGGTGGCCATGGTGATGGGCCAGATGCCGCAGGCAAAGAGTTTGTCGATGTTGAACGCGTCCGCGCCGCCGGCATAGGAAATGCGCAGCCTGCCGCCGAACTCCCGGGAGATGCGGGCGGCCATGGTGGTGGTCAGGGGGAAGAGGGACTTGCCCGCCATGTACATTTCTTCGCTGGGTAGTTCATGGGCCTTTACGTCCACGGGGAAGGTGTTGGAAAGCTTCAAGCCGAACTCCAGCCCCTGCGCGTCGGCCAGCGCCTGTAGGCGGTGGAACATGGGCACGGCGTCGGCATATTGCAGGTCCTCGTTGAAATGATGGTCGTCAAAGGCGATGTAATCATAGCCCATGCCATCGAGAATGGAGCGGGCGGTCTCATAGCCCAGAATGGTGGGGTTGCACTTGACAAAGGTGTGCAGGTGCTTTTTCTCCAGCAGGTAAGAGGCAATGCGCTCGATCTCGTCCGGCGGGCAGCCGTGCAGGGTGGAGACCGTGACGCTGCCGGAGACGTGGGGCGTGATGGTATCAATATAATCGCTTTCGGCGGGGAAGAATTCCTTCAGGACGCGGATGCACTCCTGAAAGACCGGGGTAGCGCTGGCGTCGATCATGCCGTTTAGGAACGTGTCGATCTTCTCGCCCTGAATGCCCGCCAGATCATAGCCGACAGACATGTTGAAGACGAAGCCGTTGGGGTCGCCAAGGCCATATACCTTTGCCATGATCTTCAGCGCGCACCACGCCTTGACGTATTCCTCAAAGGCCTGCTGCACGTATAGCTCCGTGGACCATTCGCAGTTATAGCACTCGTCTTCGGCCAGAATGCAGGGGCGGGAGATGCAGGCAGCCAGCTCCGCGCCGTCCATTTTCTGCACGGTTTTCAGCTCGAAGAACCGGGCGCCGCCGAAGTATCCGGCAACGATGTTCTGCGCAAGCTGGGTGTTGGGGCCGGCGGCGGGACCGAAAGGCGTTTCAATGGTCTCGCCGAAAATGGGCAGCTTTTTCACGCCCGCCCGATAGGGCTTGTGCACGCCGAATACCGAGCTGTCGCGCTGGTATTCCGTGGTGATCCAGGTCATCAATTCCCGGAAGGGAATGGGGGTCATCAGTTCAGACATGGTAGTTCCTCCTTCTAGTGATGCAAAGAAGAACGTGCTCCTCTCCGTCCTTCTTCGCTTGCTGCGCCCCGCAGGGCGCACACCGCCGCGCAGACATCACGGCGGACAGGCACTTTTTCGACGGTTTAGTAGCTGCGGTGGTTCAGCTTGCCCCACAGCCGCTTGGCGGATTCCAGCACGTGGGCGTTGACGGCTTCCTCGTCGATTTTGGTCAGCACCCGGTCGCGCATCAGAATTTCACCGTTGATCATGGTGGTCTGGCACTGGCGCCCGGTCATGCCGAAGATCATATGGCCGTCGATATTGGCGTCGGAGAACGGGGTGTAGGGCTTATAGTCCATCACGATCACGTCCGCCGCCGCGCCGGGCTTCAAAACGCCCAGCGTGGGGAAGCCGCACCGCGCGGCCATTTTGGCGTTGTTTTTAAACAGCATATCCGTGACCTCGCACCAGCCCACGTTGGGCAGGCATGCGTTGTGCCGCTGAGAGCACAGGGCCACCTTGATGGATTCAAGCATGTCGTTGGTATAGGCGTCGGTGCCCATGCCGATGAGAATGCCTTTCTTATAAAGCTGCAGCACGGGGGAGATGCCCACGGCGTTGCCCATGTTGGACTCAGGGTTGTTCACGCACATGGTATCCGTGGCCTTGATGATGTCCATCTCGGCGGTGTTGACGTGGATGCAGTGGCCAAGAATGGTCTTTTCACCCAGAATGCCGTGGTCCTGCAAACGCTGGACGGGACGGCGGCCATAATTCTGCAAACTGTCATACACGTCGTTCATGCCCTCGGAGACATGGATGTGGTAGCCCACGCGGCCGTTGTTGGCGGCGTTCATGCGGTCAAAGGTCTTGTCGGAAATGGTGAAGAGCGCATGTCCGCCGAACATGGCCTTGAGCATATCGCTGGGGTTTTTCTCGCAGTAGTCGATGAAGTCCTTGTTTTCCTGTACGGACTGGATGGACTTTTCCTCGCCGTCCCGGTCGCTGACCTCATAGCAGAGGCTGGCCCGCATGCCGAATTCCCGGGCGACCTCAGCGATCTTCATCAAAGAGCCGGGAATTTCGCAGAAAGAGGCGTGATGGTCGAAGATCGTGGTGACGCCCTGCTTGATGCTGTCGATCATCAGTGCCTGCGCGGAGGCGCGGGTGGCCTCCAGATCCAAGTTGCGGTCAATGGCCCACCACGTGCCGTCCAGCACCTCATAAAAATTGGTGGGGTTGTTGCCGTCGATGCTCAGGCCACGGGCCAGCGCGGAGTAGATATGGGTGTGGGCGTTGATAAGGCCGGGCATGATCACGCCGCCGTGGGCGTCCACAAACTCCGCCTGGGGGTATTTGGCTTTCAGCTCCGCCGTGGCGCCGACTTCCACGATCCTGCCGCCGTCCGTGACCACGCCGCCGTCGCTCAGGTATCCCGCGCCGTCAGGGTCCCGGGTGATCACCTTGCCGTTTGCCAGTAAGATCATACAGAAACCTCCTTCAATGTTGCATTCGAATAACAAAAAAAGACGCTTCAAACCAACTCTGGCTTGAAACGCCTATCCATGAGAAATGATAGGCGTCAGCCCGTGCGCGAAGCACTTCGTTGCAGCTATCACGTTCCCTGTGATTTTATTGTAAAGGACAACCACCTGAAATGCAAGCAGGTAACCTGAAAAAAATTTAGGCAGATTTTGTACAGTTTGCCAGCCGCCCGCCTGTTTTCGGCGCGGTTTGACAACCGGCGGCCTTTTCTGGTATGCTGGAAAGGATTCAAATGAGAAGGGGAACTATAATTTTATGCTTGCAAAACTGATCGCTTCCTTAAACGATTGGCTCTATACGTATCTGCTGGTCATTCTGCTGATCGCGGCGGGGGTGTATTTCACCGTCCGCACCCGCTTTGTCCAGTTTCGATTGTTCCGGGAGTCCTTCCGGGTGGTGCGGGAAAAGAGCGGGGAAGGGGGCGTCAGCTCCTTTCAGGCACTGATGGTCTCCACCGCTTCCCGGGTGGGCACGGGCAATATCGCGGGCGTGTCCGTTGCGCTGTGCCTTGGCGGCGTGGGCGCGGTGTTCTGGATGTGGGCCATCGCCCTGTTGGGCGGGGCTACGGCCTTTGTGGAGTGCACGCTGGCACAAATTTATAAGGTGCCGGACGGGCAGGGCGGCAGCCGGGGCGGCCCCGCGTATTACATTGAAAAGGCCATCGGCAGCCGCCGTCTCGCGGCGCTGTTTGCGCTGCTGCTTATCGCCACCTACATGGTGGGGTTCAATCTGGTGGCCTCTTTCAATCTGGTGGATTCCTTTGTGGGCTATTCCTTTTTCAGCGCCCGCACGCCGCTGATCGCCGGGGCGGCGCTGGCGGTGGTGACGGCGCTGTGCATCTTCGGCGGCGGCAAACGGCTGACGGCCATCACCGGGGTGCTGGTCCCGGTGATGGGTGGGGCGTATGTGCTGATGGCGATGGTGATGATCCTGCTGCATTGGCGTTTGGTGCCCGGCGTGCTGGCGGCGATCTTCCAAAACGCCTTTGATTTTCAGGCGATCTTCGGCGGCTTCACAGGCTCTTCCCTCATGTACGGCGTGAAGCGGGGCCTCTTTTCCAACGAGGCGGGCGTGGGCTCCGCGCCCAACGCGGCGGCGGCCGCGTCGGTCTCCCATCCGGTCAAGCAGGGCCTTGCGCAGGTGCTCAGCGTGTTCATTGATACGCTGCTCATCTGCTCGGCCACGGCGTTTTTGTGCCTTTGCTCCGGCGTGGAGCCGGATGCGGCGCTCAAGGGCGTGCCCTATGTGCAGGCGGCGCTGGCGGGGACCTTTGGGGCCTTTGGCCACTGGTTCATCACCGGGGCCATGCTGCTCTTCGCCTTTACCACCATCCTCGGTAATTACTATTACTGCGAGAGCAACTTCCAGTATCTGCTGCGGCGGAACGCCCGGCGCTGGGAACTGGCGCTGTTCCGTCTGGCGGCGGTGGGTGTGGTGTTTCTGGGTGCGCAGATGGATTTCACGCTGGTGTGGGACATGGCGGATGTGCTGATGGGCGGCATGGTGCTTATCAACCTGCCGTCGATCTGCCGCCTGTCCGGCGCGGCCATGGCCGCCCTGCGGGACTATACGGCCCAGCGCGCCGCGGGGAAGGACCCGGTCTTTTCCAGTAAAAGCATCGGCCTTGCCGGAAAGACGGAATATTGGAACGGATGACGAAAGCGGCCGCAGGCCGGGTGAAGAGGACTTGTGCTTTTGCAGATATGTGCTATGATTTGAGAGAATTCAAACTGTAAACGGAGAATGTTATCATGAAAAAAGAATTGGGTGTCAATCCTTATCTGTTCCCGATGCCTGTGCTGATGATCGCCACCTACGGCGAGGGGGATACCGTTGATGTGATGAACATGGCGTGGGGCGGCATCTGCGCTGAAAACATGGTTTCCCTGAACATTGAAGAGGGCCATAAAACCTCTGAGAACATCAAAAAGCGCGGCGCGTTTACCCTGAGCATTGCGGACATTCCCCATATGGAAGCCGCCGATTTCTTCGGCATCGCCAGCGGCAGCAGGATGCCGGACAAATTTGAGCGCAGCGGCCTGACCGCAGTGAAAAGCGAAAAGGTGGACGCTCCCATCGTGCAGGAGTTCCCGCTGACGCTGGAGTGCAGGGTCGTCGAGGATAAGATGGAGGTCTACGGCCACCATGTCCTCGGCGAGATCGTGGGCGTGCTGGCGGACGAGTCTGTGCTGGACGAAAACGGCAAGGTGGATGCCGCGAAGCTGAATGCCTTTGCGTATGACCCGTACCACAACGGCTACTACGCCATTGGAGAAAAAGTCGGGCAGGCGTGGCACGCGGGCGTACCGCTGATGAAGAAATAAAGAGCAGGCCGAAAAGAAAAGAGTTCCATGTCCGCACGGTAAGGTGTTGGGCATGGGGCTTTTTGCACACCGGGTTTCCATGTGCTGTCAGGCTTCAAGGTGAAGAAAGAGAGGGTATGCTTTCCACATGAAAAGAATTTATATCATGATGACATGGATATTGATAGCTGGACTTTGCGTTGGCTGCGGCAAAGGGGACACAGCGAGTAACGGCCCAAGCACTGAAAGCGAATTTTCTCACGTTGAAGAACAGCCCGACGCTGCAAGCGGAGAAAATGATGCTGTTAAATGGAATGATGCTCTGAAAATCGATTTCACATATGACTATTCCGAGGAGATCAAGGAAGATGTGGACGATATGGTATCAAGCTCCGCATCCCTGCAAGAGGAACTGGAGAATGTGGAGAAGATCATCCAAAAGTACACTCCGCTGGCAGAGACGGCCCAAACGCAGGGAGAAATGAACGTGTCTTCCAAATGGCTTTTCACAATATGGGATACGGAATTAAACGATCTTTGGAGCAGGCTTCGTGATTCTGCGGAGCAGCAGACAGCGGCGAACATTCTTGAAGAACAGAAGAACTGGGCCGCCATGAAGGAGGAAGTAACCTTGCTGGCAGTTGGCTCCAGTGAAGAAAACGGCAGCATGTACCCGCTCCTTCAGAATTCCTTTCTGGAGGAAATTACAAGGAACAGAGCGTATGTCCTTGCAAATGCACTGGCAAAGATCAAAGGAGAAACCTTTGCCCTTCCGGAACGATCAGAAAAGTATGGCTGGTTTGTGGACGATCAGGGAACCGGAGAAGTATACAGCGCCTTAATTACCCGTCAGGGATGGGAAGGAGAGGATAAAGCGATACTCTCCATTTACAGACTGGGCGAGATTGAAGGAACTTTTGTCGATCATGGAAATGGAGAGCTGGCGTTCACATCGGATGATGGAAGCGTAAAAGGGATCATCAAGGTGGATGGATGGGATGGCGCAAGCTTTCAAGTTACTGAGACGTCAGGTGCGTCTGGGTTCTCCGAAGGAGAAGCGTTCAACTTCCCCTTTGCGTTTTGACAGGCTAACAGGAAAACCGGAATTGTGTGGCTGATTCAGCCGACCGTTCCGGTTTTTCTGTTTATCAGGCCAAAAAACTTCCCTGTATTTGCGGCAGGGAAGTTTTACCGTGCATCTTCACAGAAAATTTTCAAAATACTACTTGCAAATGGAAAGCAAACTGTATAATATGATATTGAAAATCAGATTACAAGATTTGATAAATCCGACAGGAGGATAGACCATATGGAAGCGGTATTGACTGCAAAGCAAATGCGGCGGCTGCGGCGGCGTGTGATCGCCCGCAGGCGGAACGAGCCGCCCGTGCTGACCCGGGGCGAGGAACTGTTCAACGCGGCCAGCCATGGCGTGGGCGCGGCACTGGCGGCTGGGGCCACGGTGCTGCTGCTTCTGCGTTCCCACACGGGCATGGAGGTGCTGGCCAGCTGTTTTTACGGCGTGAGTATGTTTTTGATGATGCTGATGAGCTGCATCTACCACGCCATGCCCACAGGCTCTAAGGCCAAGCGGGTGTGCCGGAGGTTTGACTATACCTCCATTTACCTGCTGATCGGCGGCACTTTCGCGCCGATCCTTCTGGTTTATATCGGGGGGACGCTGGGCGTGACGCTGTTTTGCGTGCAGTGGGGCGTGATCCTCTTCGGCGTGAGCACCGTGGCGGTGTTCGGCCCGGGGCGCTGGCGGGCGCTGCACTTCACGCTCTATTTCCTCATCGGCTGGAGCGGACTGATGTTCCTGCCAACCTTTTACCGCAATGCCCGGGCGCTGCTGTGGTATATCCTTGTCGGCGGGATCATCTATACGCTGGGCATGATCCCCTTTGCCCGCAACCGGAAGTATGACCACTGCGTCTGGCACCTGTTTGTGCTGGGTGGGGCGGCGCTGCACTGGATCGGCATTTACACGCAAATTTATTGAATCGGCTGAAAAAGCCCCTCATCCGTGTTTTTCACGGATGAGGGGCTTGCTTTGTCGGTGGAAAGAATTACTTGGTGCCGAAGATGCGGTCGCCCGCGTCGCCGAGGCCGGGGACGATGTAGCCGTGCTCATTGAGGTGGTCGTCCACCGCGCCGCAGTAGATGCTCACGTCCGGGTGGACCTTCTGGATGTGCTCAATACCCTCGGGCGCGGCCAGCAGGACCATCAGCTTGATGTTGGTGCAGCCCCGCTTTTTCATTTCGGTGATCGCGGCGTCGGCGCTGCCGCCGGTGGCCAGCATGGGATCGACGATCATGATGTCGCGGTCAGAGATGTCCTTGGGCATCTTGCAGAAGTACACATGGGGCTCCAGCGTCTCCTCGTCGCGGAACATGCCGATGTGGCCCACCCGCGCGCCGGGAACCATCCGCAGCACGCCGTCCACCAGACCGAGACCCGCGCGGAGGATGGGCACCACCGCAAACTTCTTGCCCTTGAGGGTGGGAGCCACGGTCTTGCAGATGGGGGTCTCCACCTCCTTGGTGGTCAGGGGCAGGTCGCGGGTGGCCTCATAGGTGATGAGCATGCCGATCTCGGAAACCAGTTCCCGGAAGTCCTTGACGCTGGTGTTCTTGTCCCGCAGGATGGTCATCTTGTGGGCGACCAGAGGGTGATCCATAATATGTACTTTACCAGTCATAATCGTGTCTCCTTTGTTCTGTATATTACCTGTTGTCAGGGTCGTGCACTTGTTTGCTGCCGCAGCCGATCGGCTTGGGCGGGGCGGAGGTAAACGGGCTCCAGTGCCTGCGCGGTGACCAGTCCGCCAGCGGCGGCGACGGCTTCCGCCTCCAGCGCAACGCCGCAGGCGTTCTGCATCACAAGCTGGGGCGGGGCCAGGTGGCAGGCGATGCCCACAGTGGTGAGATAGTCGCGGCAGAGCCGGGCGCCGTCACCCACCACAAGCTTGGGCCGGGGGTCGCCGCCGATCTCACGGGCAAGGTCCTCCAGAGAAATGGCGCGGTCCTCCGTCAACCGGGTCAGTTGCCCGCCCTCCGAAGAGAACAGCGCGTTGTAGATCTGCTGGCGGCGGGCATCCATGGCGCAGAGGATCAGCCCATCGAAGAGGTTTACGCCCCGGGCCATGGCCGCCAGCGTGGAAACGCCCACGGCGGGCTTATCCGCCGCGAATGCCAGCCCCTTGGCGGCGGCCACGCCGATGCGGATGCCGGTGAAGGAACCGGGCCCGGCGGCCACGGCGATGGCATCGCAGTCCTGCACGGTCAGTCCGGTGTTTTTCAGGATGTGCTCCACAATGGGCATCAGGGTGCGGCTGTGGGTCAGTCCGGTGTCCTGATACCCGCAGCAGAGAATTTTGCCGTCCTCACTGACGGCGGCGGAGACGGCTTTGGCCGAGGTCTCCAGCGCAAGTATTTTCACGGGAGTTCGACTCCTTCCAAGGTGATGGTTCTGGCCCGGTCATCCTCCGGGCGGCGGGAGATGGAGACGTAAACCGTCTCCGGCGGCAGGGCGTCCGCCACCTGTTCGCTCCACTCCACGGCGCACACGCCGCCCCGGTCAAGGTAATCCTCCCAGCCGATGTCAAAGAGCGCGTCGGCGTCGGGCAGGCGGTACATATCGAAGTGGAACAGGGGCAGCCGTCCGCCCTCGTATTCATTGACGATGGTGAACGTGGGGCTGGTGACCCGGCCCGTGTACCCCAGTCCCCGGGCAAGCCCCCGGGTGAAGGCGGTTTTGCCCATGCCGAGACCGCCCCGGTAGGCCACCACCGCGCCGGGGGAGAGCACGGCGGCCAGACGCGCGCCCAGCGTTTCCGTTTCCGCCTCGCTGCGGGAGAGGTATTCCATGAAAAGCCACCGCCTTTGTAAACTGTGATTCTCTCCGGAAAAAGCCCTGCGGCTTTCCCAGCAGTCCGAGTATACCACATTTGAACAAACTGTAAAAGAGGTTTCCCCGCGTTTACAAAACTTTTTTTCTGTGGTATACTTACCATGAAATTTACTGCGCGTTTGGAAAGGCTTTCTTGGGTATGCTGCACCGTTTTAAAGAAATTTTAGGCGATTTTTTCCATCAGGCCGATCTGGTGCTGCTGGCGCTGTGCTGCACGGCAACGCTGTACGGCGTGGCGCTGATCTTCAGCGCCACCGGATATTTGGGCGCGGCCCGGGTGGTGCGTTATGTGGGCGTGCAGTGCGCGGCCATGCTGCTGGGCGTGGGGGTGTATATCGCCCTTTCCATGGTGGATTTTGAGATTCTGATGAAAAAGTGGAAATGGCTGGCGCTGTTCAACGCAGTGTTCATTGGCCTGCTCATCACGCCCTTTGGCCAGTCGGACAACACGGGAAACACCGCGTGGCTGAAATTCCCCGGCATCCCGGTGAGCATCGGCCCGGCGGAGGTGGTGAAGATCACCTTCGTGCTGCTGCTGGCCAAACAGATCGAGTGGCTGCGGGTGGAAAAGCGGGACCTAAAGTCCTTCCATTCCGCCGCGCTGGTGGCGGGGCACACGCTGGTGCTGATGGGGTATTACTTCGTCATCTCCGGCGACATGGGAAACGATCTGGTGTTCTTTTTCATCTTTCTTGCCATGACGTTTGCGGCGGGGTTTGCCCTGCGGTGGTTCGTGCTGGTGGTGGGCGGCGGCGCGGCGGTGTTCGCGGCGGTGTTTCTATTAGACCTTGTGCCCTCCTCCATGAAATATATGCTCGACCGCTTTATCGTGGTCTTCGACCATAGCTACGACCCGCTGGGCAAGGGCTGGCAGCAGTCCCGCAGCCTGCTTGCCATCGGCTCCGGAGGGCTGACGGGGCAGGGGTATCTCCACGGCACCCAGACCCACAGCGGCTACCGCACGAATCTGCCCGCCCGGCACACGGACCTGATCTTCGCCGTGTGCGGCGAGGAGCTGGGGCTCATCGGCTGCGCGCTGGTGATTTTGCTGCTGGCGGCCATCATCATCCGGGTGCTGCTGGTGGCCCGGCGGGCGGAAACGCCGTTTCAAAGCTATGTGTGCGTGGGGATGGCGGCCATGCTGATGTTCCAGACCATCATCAACATCGGGATGTGCCTGTTCGTCATGCCCGTCATCGGCATCACACTGCCCTTTTTCAGCTATGGCGGTTCGTCCATCGTCACGCTGTACGCGGCGATGGGCGTGGTGTCCAGCATCAAGAAACGGTCGCCGGTCATGCGCCGCCCCGGCAGGATGCTCCGGGCGTAAATTCCATAAAAACTTCCAGCCGGGATGCCGAAGTAGTTTTCGGCGTCCCGGCATTTTTTAACTTGTTGAGATAACCTCGTCGAAAGAGCCTCGCAGAGTTTCACGTCCGCAGACGTGAAAGCCGTGAAATCCGTTTTCTGCCGCGACATGCGCGTGGCAGAAAACACTCTGCGCGGAGCGAGCGTCGAATTGGCCGCTTACAGCGGCCAACCGAGGCGCAGAGCGCAGCGAAACCTCCTCTGCCAAGTGGCTGCGCCACTTGGCAGAATGTCCCGGAATATTTTTCGCCCGCCGGAAAAAACTAGCCCTGTATCAATCATACAGGAGGAGAGTACCTTGAAAGCAAACACATGGAAACGCGCCGCGGCGTTGGTGCTGACGGCGGCGGTATGTCTGGGCGGCAGCGCGCAGGCGCTGTTTGGGAAGAAGCAGCCCGCGGCGGAGGCGGGCGCGCCGAAGAGCGTGGACGTGGAGGTGCAGACATACCGGGGCATCCCGGTGCAGGGCAGCTTCGCGGCCTCCTCGGCGGAGGAGGGGGAGCTGACCTTCGCTGTGGAGAAAACGCCCCGGAAGGGCAGCGTTACCGTGGAGGGCGCGGACTTCACCTACACCCCGGACGACGGCGCCACAGGCGTTGACAGCTTCACCTACACCGCGTCGGACGCCGCCGGGCGCACGTCTCTGCCCGCCACCGTCACCGTGCGCATTGAAAAGACCCGCTCCGGCGTGACCTATGCCGACATGGGCGGCTCCGCCGCAGCCGCCGCGGCCCAGCGTCTGGCGGAGGAGGGCATCTTCACCGGGACGAAGCTGGGCGGGCAGTATTACTTCCAGCCAGACGCGCAGGTCACCCGCAGCGAATTTCTGGCGCTGGCCATGGAGACGGCTGGCCGCAGCGTTACCCCCGTCACCGTGACCGGATTCTGTGATGATGAAGCCATCCCCACGTGGGCCAAGGCTTATGCCGCCGCCGGAGTAGCCGACGGCATCGTCTGCGGTAAGGCGACGGCGGAGGGCGCGGCGTTTCAGGGCGATGACCCCATCACCTTCAACGAAGCCGCCACCGTGCTGGACCGCCTGCTGGACTTAGGCGACGTGGAGGTGGACGTGTGGTACGCCGACCGGGACGCGGCTCCCACGTGGGCCTCGCAGGCGGTGGGCAACATGGAGGCGCTGAACGTGCTGCAGGCGGGCAGCTTTGGCAGCGACGCCATGGCCCGCAGCCTGACCCGTGCCGACGCGGCGCAGATGCTCTCCGCCGCCAAAACGCTGCTGGACGGCGAAAAGAGCCCCGGTATGTTCCAGTGGCTGCAATAAGCTTTGCCCGAATCGACGCTCCGGAAAGGAGCGTCGATTCAGCATGTCGAAAAACCTCTGTTTGACGGAAAAAGATTCTATTTAGCAGGGGGAGTACGAGGGGGCGGGAGCCCCTTCGTGTTGGATCGAATGCCTGCAAAAAGCCCGCAAGCGCGGGCGTTTGCGCCGCGCAGCGGCAGCTTTTTGGACTGCACAGCAGACAAAAAAGCGAGGCATTAGAAAGGCTATCAAAAAAGTCTACATAGACTTTTTTGACAGCCTGAATCGGCGCTCCTTTCCGGAGCGTCGATTTTTTTCTTGTCATTTCGCCGCGAAATAGTATAATAGGAAGGGATGATAAAATGGTATGAGAAAGGCGAGGGGAACGAACATGGAAAACAGGCGTTTGATCGTGATCGAGGGGCTGGACGGCAGCGGAAAGGCCACCCAGTCCGCTCTGCTGGCGCAGGCGCTGCAAGGGGCGGGCGTTCCGGCCCGCCGGGTGTCTTTCCCCTGCTATGAAAGCGATTCCTCCGCGCCCATTCGGATGTATCTTGCCGGGGAGTTTGGCAGCCACCCCGACGATGTGAACGCCTACGCCGCGTCCACCTTCTTCGCTGTGGACCGCTACGCCTCCTTTAAAAAGGACTGGGGGGCGGACTATGCCCGGGGCGTGGTGGTGGCCGACCGTTATACCACCTCTAACGCCGTGCACCAGTGCAGCAAGCTCCCCCGGGAGCAGTGGGACGGGTATTTAAGCTGGCTGTTCGACTTTGAGTACCGCAAGCTGGGCATCCCCGCCCCGGACCTTGTGCTCTATTTAAATGTGGACCCGCAGGTGAGCCAGCGGCTGATGACCGCCCGCTACCACGGGGACGAGAGCAAAAAGGACATCCATGAACGGGACGTGGACTATCTTTCCCGCAGCCGGGAGGCCGCCGCCTACTGCGCCGAAAAGCTGGGGTGGCGGCAGGTGGACTGTTGCCGGGGCGGCGAAATGCGCACCGTGGAGGAGATACACGCCGAAGTCTTATCTCTGGTGCGGTCGTATGACCAATTTTGACGTTAAAGTGCGTCGTATTTTCCGTTTCGACAAAAAAGCCCCGGTGAATCCGGCAAAAATTTGTCGTTTTTTAGTGGGCTGCACTTGACAAGGAAACGGTTTTGCTTTACGATACAATTACTTGAGGTGCGTTTGAACGTAACCGATTAAAAAATCAGATACCGATGGGCAAACCTGCCGAAAGGCAGGGACGCAAAGCTACAGTGTCTAAATGAACGACCCGTTCACATGGCAGACTGGCCGCAATTTCAAAAAAGAGAGCGGTCGGTCTGTTTTTTGCGGACTGGCGGATGTTGGAATTTCATTGGGATTTGGGGTGAAACGAATGGCCTATATGCGTTTGGGCGACCTGCTGGTCAGCACTGGGGCGATCTCGGAGGAGCAGCTGGAAAAGGCGCTGGAAAAGCAGAAAGGCACCAAGCAGCGTCTGGGCGACGTGCTGATCCAGAACGGCTTCATTACGGAGAAAAACCTGATCGAGGCGCTGAAGATTCAGCTGGGCATCGAGTTTATCGACCTCACCTCCGTTTCCATCCCCGTGGAGCTGGCCCGGTTCGTGCCCAAAAACATTGCCCGGAAATACTGCGTGGTCCCCGTGCGGGTCTCGGCGGACACGCTGTTCCTTGCCATGAGCGACCCGCTGGACTTCGTGGCGCAGGAGGAGGTCAAGTCTGCCTCCCAGAAGCGGGTCATTCCCATGATCGCCGCCCGCAGGGCGGTGGAGCAGGCCGTCAGTCGGCTTTACAGCAGCGAGGGCACGGCCAAGATCGTGGAGGAAATGAAGCGCGAGGTGGGCGTCAGCGCCGTGGCCGCGCCCCAGAACGCCCCGGCCGCCGGGGCGGAGGGCGGCAATTCCGCCCCCACCATCCAGTTTGTCAACGCCCTGATCGAGCGCGCCTTTGACGAGCGCGCCAGCGACATCCATCTGGAGCCGCAGGCCGATGAAATGATCGTGCGGATGCGGGTGGACGGCCTTTTGCGGCAGGTGCTCACCGTGCCCACGGACCTGAAAAACATGGTGGTCTCCCGCCTGAAGATCATGGGCAGCATGGACATTGCCGAGCGCCGCGTCCCGCAGGACGGCCACACCACCGTCACGGTGAAAGGCCACGTGCTGGACCTGCGTATTTCCACCCTGCCCACGGTGTATGGCGAAAAGCTGGTGCTCCGTCTTCTGGACAAGTCCTCCCAGAGCCTGACCAAGGCCGGGCTGGGCTTTGAGGGCAGCGACCTTGAAAAATATTCCGCCCTGCTGAAAAACAGCGGCGGCGTCATTCTGCTGGTGGGCCCCACGGGTTCCGGTAAGTCCACTACCATGTGCGTCATGATCCAGGACCTTGCCCGGGAAGAGGTCAACATCGTCACGCTGGAGGACCCGGTGGAATATTACATTCCCGGCGTGAACCAGTGCCAGATCAACGAAAAAACGGGCATGACCTTTGCCAGCGGCCTGCGCTCCATTCTGCGTCAGGACCCGGACGTGATCGCCGTGGGCGAGATTCGAGACAGCGAGACCGCCCACATCGCCATCCGCGCCGCCATCACGGGCCACTTGGTGCTCAGCACGCTGCACACCAACGATGCCATCTCCGCCGTGGCCCGTCTGCGGGACATGGGCGTGGAGCCGTGGCTGATCTCCGGCGCCATGCGGGGCGTGATCTCCCAGCGGCTGGTGCGCAAGATCTGCCCCCACTGCAAAAAAGCTTACACCCCCTCCGGCGAGGAGCTGGCGGCGCTGGGCCTGCCGGAGGAACCCGGCACGGTATTCTATAAGGGCGAGGGATGCCCCGAGTGCCACCACACCGGATACAGCGGCCGCCGCGCGGCGCTGGAAATCTTAGTCATCAACGGCAAGCTGGCAAGCCTCATCGGCAAGAATGCCGAAAGCGAAGAGCTGCTGGCCGCCGCCCGGGAAAACGGGTTCACCACCATGCGGGAAAGCTGCCAGAGTCTGGTGCTGCGGGGCATCACCACGGCGGAGGAAGCCGCCCGCGTTATCACCTCCACCGCGGAGGACTGATTGAAGCTTAGAGGAAAGGAGGGGACGGCATGACCACCTACCGCTATCGGGGCCTGACGCCGGAGGGCGCCAAGGTCAACGGCATCATCCGCGCCTATGACGAGTTTGAAGCCGTGTCCCAGCTGCGGGAGCGCTGCTCGATCATCACGAAGATCGAGCCGGTGAAGGAGACCCGCGAGGGCTTTTTCAACCGCCCCCTCAACACCGCCATCAAGGAAAAGGAGCTGGCCATGCTCTGTTCCCAGTTTTCCATTCTGCTGGACTCCGGGCTCACGGTGCTGCGGTGTTTGGAAATGGTGGCCGCGCAGGTGCGCAACAAGCAGCTGCGCCGGGCGCTGGAAAAGGCCACCGAAGAGGTGGGCGCAGGCCGCTCCATGGCAGACAGTCTGGAGAGCAATCAGGATGTGCAGTTCCCCGCCACGTTTATCGAGACCGTGCGGGCGGGCGAGGAGTCCGGCTCGCTGCAGTCCTGCCTGAAGCGCTTGCAGGGGTACTATGAGCGCTCCTCCGCCGCCAAGGCGAAAATGGCCAGCGCGTTGACGTATCCCATCATCGTCATCATCACCGCCATTGTGGTCGTGGCCATTATCATGATCAAGGCTGTCCCGGCATTTACTGATACGTTTGCAAGTCTGGGCACGGAAATGCCCGTTATTACCCAGTGGCTCATCAACACCAGCCATTTCTTCATCAAGTGGTGGTGGCTGATGCTGATCGTAATAGCCTTGTTTGGCATTGCATATTACACGTTCCGCCGC
Source organism: uncultured Dysosmobacter sp. (assembly GCA_934504065.1). Taxonomy (GTDB): domain Bacteria; phylum Bacillota; class Clostridia; order Oscillospirales; family Oscillospiraceae; genus Oscillibacter. The sequence continues at coordinate 20,188 of CAKSVQ010000027.1, forward strand.
ACGGAAAAAGGGCGCATTGCCATTGCGGAATTTTCCCTCACCCGGTCGCCCCTGCGGCGGCTGCACACCATGAATGCCGCCGGGCAGTTTGCTTCCGCCCTTTCGGCCATGCTCTCTTCCGGTCTGCCTGTGCCCAAGGCGCTGACGGTGGCCGGAGAGGTGGCGGGCAACTATATGTTCTCGCTGGCCGCCGGGAAGGTGCGCCAGAACGTGGAGCGGGGCCGCACCGTGGCCGAGGGCATGGAGGGTGTGGAGTATTTCCCCCCCATGCTGCGGGAAATGATCGGTGTGGGCGAAAACTCCGGCACATTGATCGAAACGCTGGACGTGGTAGGCGAGTATTTTAACAGCGAGGTGGAGCTTTTGACCAATCGCCTGCTGGCCATTATGGAGCCTGCCATCACCATTGGAC
>CAKSVQ010000028.1 GCA_934504065.1 uncultured Dysosmobacter sp.
GGGTCTGTGCGCCCCAGTGGCGCTCCGCCGGGACGGCGATATTGCCCATGGTGTCGTGTTCGATACGGGTGTTCATAGCGGTTCCCCCTGTGTCTGATAATGTGTAATGACATTATAACGGCAAAGCCGCCCCGGCGCAAGAGGTGAACAGAGTGGTGAACATAATTATACAGTGCCTTCGGCTTCCATGCCATGGGGCGCGGAGAGCGGAGAGCGCCGCGCCGGGGCGGCTTTGGCAGAGAAGCGGCGTGAATGTTCGGCATGAGTACGCATGCATACAGTGAATGCAGGGTGGGGGGAGAAGCGGAGGGTAAAGTGTTCGCCGGGGTGGTTTTACTGGGAGTTTTCGGCAGGATATGCAAAACAGACCAAAAATGTCGGTAAATGTTGTGCAAGATTACACTTGCATAAATATTCATAACGGACGTATAATTCATGCATCAACAAAAACAACAGCAGGGAGGAACCCGTTATGAAAAAGGATAAGAAAGAAATCAAGAAAATCGTGCTTGCCTATTCCGGTGGTCTGGATACATCCATCATCATCCCCTGGCTGAAGGAAAATTACAACAACCCGGAGATCATTGCCGTGGCTGCTGACGTGGGCCAGGGCGACGAGCTGGAGGGCCTTGAGGAAAAGGCCATCAAGACCGGCGCTTCCAAACTTTACATTGCCGATCTCACCGACGAGATGGTGGAGAGCGTGATCTGGCCCTCCTTGAAGATGGGCGCCAGCTACGAGCAGTATCTGCTGGGCACTGCGTTTGCCCGGCCCATCATTGCCAAGAAGCTGGTGGAGATCGCCAAGGCCGAGGGCGCCGATGCCATCGCCCACGGCTGCACCGGCAAGGGCAACGATCAGGTGCGTTTCGAACTGGGCATCAAGCGCTTTGCCCCCGATATGACCATCATTGCCCCGTGGCGTGAGTGGGAGATCAAGGGCCGTGACGAGGAGATCGACTATGCCGAGGCGCATCAGGTGCCCTTGAAGATCAGCCGCGAGACCAACTATTCCAAGGATAAGAACCTGTGGCACCTGAGCCATGAGGGTCTGGATCTGGAGGACCCCGCCAACGAGCCCCAGTACGAAAAGCCCGGCTTCCTGGAGATGGGCGTCTCCCCCGTCACCGCGCCGGACAAGGCCACCTATGTGACCATCGACTTTGAAAAGGGCGTGCCCGTTGCCGTGGACGGCGAGAAGATGAAGGGCAGTGACATTATCCGCAAGCTGAACAAACTGGGCGGCGAGAACGGCATCGGCCTGCTGGACATTGTGGAAAACCGTCTGGTCGGCATGAAGGACCGCGGCGTGTACGAAACCCCGGGCGGCACCATCCTCTATAAGGCCCATCAGTGCCTGGAGATGATCACCGTGGACAAGGACACCGCCCACATGAAGAGCAAGCTGGCTGTGGACTTTGCCGACCTGATCTACAACGGCAAGTGGTTCACCCCCGTGCGGGAGGCTCTGAGCGCCTTCGCCGACAAGACGCAGGAGCATGTGACGGGCTCTGTGAAGCTCAAGCTTTACAAGGGCAACATGATCACCGCTTCCATCACCTCTCCCGAGACGCTGTATTCCGAGGAACTGGTGACCTTTAACGAGAGCAACTACGACCAGACCAACGCCACGGGCTTTATCAACCTCTGGGGCCTGCCCGACACGGTGCTGGCTCTGCGGGACGAGGGCAAGCTGTAAGAGCACGCGCTTCTTTGAAAAGAAAAAACACGGCTGCGGGACGGAGAACTACTCTTCGCCCCGCGTTCGTGGTGAAAGGACAACGATATGAAACTTTGGGGTGGTCGGTTTCAGAAGGAAACGGACGAGCTGGTAAATGAACTCAATGCCTCCATCAGCTTTGACCAGCGGCTGTACCGGGAGGACATCACCGGGTCCATGGCCCACGCGAAAATGCTGGGCGACTGCGGCGTGATCTCGCAGGAGGATGTGGCCGCCATTACGGCGGGGCTGCAGGGCATCCTTGCGGATATCGAGGCGGGCAAGGTGACCTTTACCGCCGACAATGAGGATATTCACATGAACGTGGAGGCCCTGCTTACCGCCCGCATCGGCGATGCGGGCAAGCGGCTCCACACCGCCCGCAGCCGCAACGATCAGGTGGCGCTGGACTTCCGGATGTACGTCCGGGAGCAGATCCCCACCATGGTGGGGCAGTTGTTGGAGCTGGAAACGGTGCTGTGTCGTCAGGCGAAGAAGTACCAGACCGCCGTGATGCCCGGCTACACCCATTTGCAGCGGGCGCAGCCCATCTCCTTTGCCCAGCACCTGATGGCCTATGCCAGCATGTTTTCCCGGGATGTGACCCGGCTGGAGGACTGCATGAAGCGCCTGAACGAGTGCCCTCTGGGCAGCGGCGCGCTGGCGGGGACCACCTATCCTATCGACCGCTGGGAGACGGCGAAGGCGCTGGACTTCGACGCGCCCATGAGCAACTCGCTGGACGGCGTTTCCGACCGGGACTATGCGCTGGAGCTGATGAGCGCTCTGTCCATTTTGATGATGCACCTGAGCCGCTTTTCCGAGGAGGTTATCCTCTGGTGCAGCTGGGAGTTTAAATTCGTGGAGCTGGACGACGCTTATGCCACGGGCAGCTCCATCATGCCCCAGAAGAAAAACCCCGATGTTGCCGAGCTGGTGCGGGGCAAGACCGGCCGGGTCTACGGCGACCTGATGAGCCTTCTGACGGTAATGAAGGGCCTGCCGCTGGCTTACAACAAGGATATGCAGGAGGACAAGGAGCCCGTGTTCGACGCCATCGACACCGTGGAAATGTGCCTGCCTGTGTTTGCCGCCATGATCGACACCATGACCGTCCGCACCGACAATATGCGCAAGGCGGCGGGCCGGGGCTTTATCAACGCCACCGACTGCGCCGATTACCTGACCAAAAAAGGTATGCCCTTCCGGGATGCCTACACCGTTACGGGCCATCTGGTGGCTGCCTGCACGGCGCAGGGCAAAACGCTGGAGGAGCTGACGCTTTCCGAGCTTCGGGCCGTGTCCGAGCTTTTCGATGAGGACGTGTATGAAGCGCTAAAGCTGGAAAACTGCATGGCCCTCCGGGCAAGCTACGGCGGCCCCGCCGTCAGCGAGACCACCCGCCAGATCGGGGCCATTGAGACCTTTGTGGCCGCGCACACCAAATAATTGCTGAAAGATAAGGGGATGTTCCCATTGAAACCGAAGGTATATATTGACGGCAAGGACGGCACCACCGGATTGCAGATCTATGACCGCCTTTCCGGCCGCGATGACATTGACCTGCTGCTGATCGACGAGGCAAAGCGCAAGGACCCTGCCGAGCGCAAAAAGCTGATGGATGCGGCGGATATCGTGTTTTTGTGCCTGCCGGACGCAGCGGCCATCGAGGCGGTGGAGCTGATCGAAAGCCCCACCACCCGGGTGATCGATGCGTCCACAGCCCACCGTGTTGCTCCGGGCTGGGTGTATGGCTTCCCGGAGTTGAACCGGGAACAGCGCCCGGCCATCGCAAAGGCCAGCCGGGTGGCAAACCCCGGCTGTCATGCCACGGGCTTTATCAGCGTGGTGTATCCGCTGGTGGCCACAGGGATGGTTGCCAGAGATGCCTGTCTTTCGGCCTTTTCCCTCACGGGTTATTCCGGCGGCGGCAAGAAGATGATCGCCCAGTATGAGGCACCGGACAAGGCCGCAGCGCTGTTTGCCCCTTGCCCTTACGGCATGGGCCAGACCCACAAGCACCTGCCGGAGATGCAGACCATCTGCGGCCTGACGTACAAGCCTGTTTTTACCCCTATCGTGGACGATTATTATAAAGGTATGGCCACCACCATTCCACTGCATATGAGCATGCTCCACGGCGTGACCACGCTGGAGCAGGTGCGTGAGAAGCTGGCGGAGCACTACGCGTGTCAGAAGATGGTACATGTGGCGGAGGGCACGGATACCGCCAAGCTCTATGCCAACGCGCAGGCGGGCAGGGACACGCTGGAACTGATCGTGGCAGGTAACGACGAGCAGTTCACCATCATCGCCCTGTTTGATAATCTGGGCAAGGGCGCGTCCGGCGCTGCGGTGCAGAATATGAACCTGATGTTGGGTTTTGAAGAGACCGCAGGATTGAATGTTTAAGCATTTCCGACCCAACTGTACAAAGAAGCTGTTTGGTGCTAGGATAAAAGGAAAAACAGGACTGAACCTGTAAATGAGGTGTGACAGATGTTGAAATACATTGACGGCGGCGTGTGCGCCGCGCAGGGATTCCGGGCTGCCGGGATTCACGTGGGTGTGAAGACCCACGCCAACTGGAAAAAGGACGTGGCGCTGATCGTCTCCGACGTGGACTGTGCCGCCTCCGCTGTGTTTACCAAAAATGTGGTCAAGGCTGCCCCCATCCATGTGGATCAGGCCCATCTGGCCGACGGCCGCGCCCGGGTGATCATCGCCAACAGCGGCAATGCCAACGCCTGCGCTCCGCAGGGGGAGGAAAACGCCGTGAAGATGTGTCAGGCGGCGGCTGCCGCCCTCGGCTGCAAGCCGGAGGATGTACTGGTTTCCTCCACCGGCGTGATCGGCCAGACGCTGAACGTGAAGGTCATTGAGGACGGTGTGCCGGAGCTGGTGGCCGCGCTGGAACACTCTGCCGCGGCCAGCGACGCCGCGGCCCACGCTATCATGACCACGGACCTTGCCAAAAAGGAAGTGGCCGTGGAGACCACGGTCGGCGGCAAGACGGTCCGCATGGGCGGCATTGCCAAGGGCAGCGGCATGATCCATCCCAACATGGGCACCATGCTCTGCTTCCTGACCACCGACTGCGCCATTTCCCCCGAGATGATCCGCACCGCCCTGCTGGAAACGGTGAACGTCAGCTTCAACCGCATCAGCGTGGACGGCGATACCTCCACCAACGACAGCTGCATGGTGCTGGCCAACGGCATGGCGGGCAACGCTGTCATCACGGAAAAGGGCGAGGACTACGCGGCATTTCTGGAGGCGCTGCGGGCGCTGTGCACGGAGCTTGCCAAGAAAATGGCTAGCGACGGCGAGGGCGCCAAGCACCTTGTCACCTGCACGGTGAAGGGCGCAAAGGACGAGGCGCAGGCGGAGACGGTGGCAAAGTCCGTCATCTCCTCCACGCTGACCAAGGCCGCTATTTTCGGTGCGGACGCCAACTGGGGCCGGGTGCTGTGCGCCATGGGCTATTCCGGCGCGGAGTTCGACCCGGAGAAGGTGGATGTGCACTTTGCCAGTGCCGCGGGCGACATTGCCGTGTGTGAGCAGGGCCGGGGTCTCGACTTCGACGAGGACAAGGCCAAGAAGATCCTCACGGAGCACGATGTGGAGATCAACATCACCATGGGCGAGGGCGATGGCGATGGTGTGTGCACCTGCTGGGGCTGCGACATTACTTACGATTATATCAAGATCAACGGCGATTACCGCACCTGATCCGCTGCGGCAAGATTAGCAGAAGGAGCTGAATTTCATGTCATCCCATGAGCAGCAGGCGCGGACGCTGGTGGAAGCCCTGCCCTATATTCAAAAATTCACAGGCAAGACCATTGTGGTCAAATACGGCGGAAACGCCATGGTCTCGGAAGAGCTGCGCAAGGCCGTGATGAGCGACATCATCCTTTTAAGCCTTGTTGGCATCCGCGTGGTGGTGGTGCATGGCGGCGGGCCGGAGATCAGCGATATGCTCAAGCGGCTCAACCACAAGTCCGAATTTGTGGACGGCCTGCGCTATACCGATCAGGAGACCATGGACGTGGTCCAGTCCATTCTCTGCGGTAAGGTCAACAAGAATCTGGTGGCCCAGCTCAACCGTCTGGGCGGGCAGGCCATCGGCCTTTGCGGCATGGACGGGCAGCTGTTTCAGGCGGTTCAGCTGGACGAGAAATACGGCCTTGTGGGCGACATCACAGGCGTGAATCCCGCGCCTGTGGAAAACGCCCTGATGACGGGCTATATCCCGGTGGTTTCCACCGTGGCCCAGGGTGTCGATGCCGACACCGCCTATAATATCAACGCCGATACCGCAGCCGCCAAACTGGCGGAGGCGCTGCACGCCGAAAAGCTGATCCTGCTGACGGATGTGCGGGGCCTTCTGCGCGATCCCCACGACGAGGAGACGCTGATCCATGTGCTGCATACCTACGACGTGCCGGGACTGGTGGCGCAGGGCGTGATTTCCGGCGGCATGATCCCCAAGATGCAGTGCTGCGTGGACGCCATTTCCGGCGGTGTGGAGCGCGTCCACATTCTGGATGGCCGCATTCCCCACTCCATTTTGATTGAGCTGCTTTCGGACCGCGGCATCGGCACCATGCTGAAAAAGGAGGAGAACTGACATGACCTCTCAGGAGATCAAGGCCCTGACGGGCCAGTACATCATGAATACCTATGGCCGCTTCCCTGTGGCCATCGACCATGGCGAGGGCGCCACCCTCTATGACCCCGAGGGCAACGCCTATATCGACTTTACCAGCGGCATCGGCGTGTGTGATCTGGGCTATGGCTATCAGCCGTGGGCCGACGCGGTGGTCGCGCAGGCCAAAAAGCTGGGCCACACCTCCAACCTTTTCTATACCGAGCCTGCCGCCCGTCTGGCTGAGACGCTGTGCAAGCGCACGGGCGAGAGCTGCGTGTTCTTCGCCAACGGCGGCGGCGAGGCCAACGAAGGTATGATCAAACTGGCCAGAAAGTACAGCTTTGATAAATACGGCAAGGGCCGGGCCACCATCATTACGCTGAAGAATTCCTTCCATGGCCGCACCATCACCACCCTGATGGCCACCGGACAGGATGTGTTCCATAACTATTTCTTCCCCTTCACCGAGGGCTTCCGCTATGCCGCCGCCAACGACCTGTCCTCTTTGGAGGCCGCCGCGGGCGACGATGTGTGCGCCGTGATGATGGAGCTGGTGCAGGGCGAGGGCGGCGTGCTGCCGCTGGACTATGACTATGTGCAGAGCGTGAAGAAGCTCTGCGCCGAAAAGGACTGGCTGCTGCTGGTGGACGAGGTGCAGACCGGCGTGGGCCGCACGGGCAGCCTGTTCGCCTTCCAGCAGTATGACGTGCTGCCGGACGTGGTCTCCTTTGCCAAGGGCATTGCCGGGGGGCTGCCCATGAGCGGCATCATGGCCAACGAAAAGTGCCGGAACGTCCTCGGCCCCGGCACCCATGCCACCACCTTCGGCGCAAACCCCGTGTGCGCGGCGGCGGGCCTTGTGGTGCAGGATACCCTCAGTGACGATTTCCTCATCGGCGTGAAGGCCAAGGGCGAATACCTGCGCAACGCCATTGAGGCGCTGAAACTGCCCTGCTTCGGAAAGACCCGGGGCATGGGTCTGATGATCGGCATCGCGGTGAACGACGGCTATGACAAGGGGCAAATTGCCTCCAAGCTCATTGAAAACGGCCTGCTGGTGCTGACCGCCGGACCCGGCATGCGGCTGCTGCCGCCGCTGGTCATCACCAAGGACGAGATGGATAAGGGCCTTGCCATTATGGAAAAGACCCTGCGCGGATAAGAAAGAGAGGATCAAACGATGGAGAATCACACCCATTTTCTAAAGCTCCTGGACTTTACCCCTGCGGAGATCCAGCAGTTTCTGGACACTGCCGCCGATCTGAAGGCCAAGAAGAAGGCGGGCATCCCCCACCGCTATTTAGAGGGCAAGAACGTGGCCCTGATCTTTGAAAAGACCTCCACCCGTACCCGCTGTGCCTTCGAGGTGGCCGCGCAGGATCTGGGCATGGGTTCCACCTACCTCGGCCCCACCGGGAGCCAGATCGGCGTGAAGGAGTCCATTGCGGACACCGCCCGTGTGCTGGGCAGAATGTTCGACGGCATCGAGTACCGCGGCTTCGGTCAGGAGTTGGTGGAGGAGCTGGCCAAGTATGCCGGAGTTCCGGTGTTCAACGGCCTGACCAACGAGTTCCACCCCACGCAGATCCTTGCGGATTTCCTCACCATTCAGGAGCATTTCGGCAAGCTCAAGGGTGTGAAGCTGGTGTATCTGGGCGACGCCCGGTATAACATGGGCAACAGCCTGATGGTGGGCTGCGCCAAGATGGGAATGCACTTTGTCGCCTGCGCGCCCAAGGCCTATATGCCCGCGCAGGAGCTGGTGGAGCAGTGCCAGACCATTGCAAAAGAGACCGGAGCGGTGCTGGAGTTCATCGAGGACCCCATGGCCGCCACGAAGAACGCCGACGTACTGTACACGGACGTGTGGGTCTCCATGGGCGAGCCTGTGGAGGTCTGGCAGGAGCGCATCGAGGCTCTCGGCCCCTATCAGGTCACCAGGGCGCTGATGGACAACGCAGGCCCCCAGTGCCGCTTCATGCACTGCCTGCCCGCCTATCACGACCACAAGACCAAAGTGGGCAAGGAAATGGGCGAAAAGTTCGGTCGCGACGCCATGGAGGTCACGGACGAGGTGTTCGAGTCCGCCCAGTCCATTGTCTTTGACGAGGCGGAAAACCGGATGCACACCATCAAGGCCGTGATGTACGAGCTGATGAAGTAAAAAGACTTTTCCGCAAAGGGCTGCCAGAGGTTTCTGGCAGCCTTTTTTGCCTTCCGCGGGGAAAAGCTGGCTTTTCTCTTGCGAAAGCGGTCGAAGAATGATAAAATCCCCGGTAGAAGGGGAGAGTCAGAATGTATCATGTTATTTTTTTCGATCTGGATGGGACCTTGACGGATTCCAAGGAGGGTATCCTCAACAGCCTGCGCTACGCCTTTGAAAAGCTGGGCGAGCCTGTGCCGCCGGAGGAGACGCTGATCAAGTTCATCGGTCCGCCGCTGCAGGATTCCTATATGCGCTACTGCGGCTTCAGCATGGAAGAGGCCATTCACGGCATCGAACTGTTCCGTGAGCGCTACGCGCCCATCGGCAAATTTGAAAATACGCCCGCCCCGGGCATGGCGGCGCTGTGCGCACGGCTGAAGGAGCGGGGCTATCGGCTGGCGCTGGCTTCCTCCAAGCCGGAGGAGATGTGCGTGCCCATCTGCGAAAAGTTTGGGTTTGCCCCATCCATGGAGATCATCACCGGAAGCCCTCCGGTGGGGGACTGGGAAAAGGTGGACGTGATCCGGGAGACCATGCGCCGCATGGGACTGACGGAGCAGGACACGCCCTCCATCCTCATGGTGGGCGACCGCAAGTTCGATGTGCTGGGGGCCAAGGCGTTCGGCATCGACTGTGTGGGTGTGGAATTTTTCGGCTATGCCGCCCCCGGCGAGTTGGCGCAAAGCGGCGCGGTGGCCGTGGTGAAAACGGCGGAAGAACTGGAGCAGTTCATCCTGACACACTGATTTTGTGAGATATATCGGTTGATTCGGCTATTATATAAGATGGTAAGGGGGCGAGGGCACTGCGGTTTGGAAAACGCGCCGCCACTTTGGGGCGGCAGGTGCTGGATCTGCTGTTCCCGCCCAAGTGCCCGTTCTGCGGCTGCATCGTGGAGCGGCAGGGCGGGCTGTGCCCGGAGTGCGAAAAGGAGCTTTCGTGGACGCAGGAGGCGGAGACGTGCTGGCAGCTCTCTTCCTCGGTGCGCTGTGCCGCGCCGCTGTGGTACGAGGACCTTGCCCGGGAGGGGCTGCTGCGCTACAAGTTCCGCGGCGCGTCCGGCTCTGCCGCGGCGCTGGGGGAGTTGGCGGCCCGGTGCGCCGCCGAGCAGTTTCCCGGCGAATTTGACACGGTGGCATGGGTCCCGGTGAGCCGCAAGCGGCTGCGCAGGCGGGGCTATGACCAGTCGGCGCTGCTGGCGCGGGAGGCCTGCCGCCTGTGGGACACCCGCCCGGCGGCGCTTTTGCGCAAGCAGACGGATAATCCCGCTCAGTCCGGGCTGAAGGATGCCGCCGCCCGCCGGGCCAATGTGCTGGGCGTTTACGAGGCCGCGCCGCAGGCGGCGGGACGGCGGATCTTGCTGATGGACGACATCTGCACCACCGGAGCGACCCTTCTGGAATGTGCCCGGGTCCTGACGGACGCTGGCGCGGAGCAGGTGGTCTGCGTCACCGTGGCCAGAACCCGCGAAAAGTTCACAAAATGATGTTGCATTCAATGGAAAGTGACGATATAATGTATATCCGTATGAGTGGGTACGGTAAAAACCGTTCATAATAGATTTGAGAAAGATCAAATGAGGTGGATGTATGCCTATGGCGAAGGATATTGGTATCGACCTTGGTACCGCGTCGGTTTTGGTATATGTGAAGGGGAAGGGCATCGTGCTCAACGAGCCCTCTGTGGTGGCGCTGGATAAAAACACCGGAAAGCTTTTGAAGGTGGGCACCGAGGCGCAGGCCATGCTGGGCCGCACCCCCGGCAATATTGTTGCCATCCGCCCCCTGCGGGAGGGCGTGATCTCCGATTACGACATGACGGAGCGGATGCTCAAGGAATTTATTCATAAGGTGGCGGGCGTGTCGATTTTCAAGCCCCGGGTCATTATCTGCGTGCCCTCCGGCATCACCGAGGTGGAAGAGCGCGCCGTGATCGACGCGGGCATTCAGGCCGGCGCCCGGAAGGTGTATCTCATCGAGGAGCCTGTGGCTGCCGCTATCGGCGCGGGCATCGACATTGCCAAGCCCGACGGGCATATGGTGGTGGACATCGGCGGCGGCACGGCTGACATTGCCGTCATCTCCCTCAGCGGCGTGGTGGAGTCCGCCTCCATCAAGATCGCGGGCGACCAGTTCAACGAGGCCGTGGTGAAGTATATGCGCCGCACCCACAATCTGCTGGTGGGCGAGCGCACCGCCGAGGAAATGAAAAAGCAGATCGGCTGCGTGTTCCCCAAGGACGAGGAAGAGACCATGGACGTGAAGGGCCGCTGCCTGCTGACGGGCCTTCCCAAGGTGGTCACGGTTTCCTCCACCGAAATGATGGACGCCTTTGAAGAGCCTGTGGAGCGCATTATGGAGACCATCCACTCCGTGCTGGAGCGCACGCCCCCCGAGCTGGTGGCGGACATTTCCACCAACGGCATCGTGATGACCGGCGGCGGCAGTCTGGTGTCCGGCTTTGATAAGCTGGTCTCCGCCCGCACGGGCATCCACACGGTCATCGCGGACGACGCCATTTCCTGCGTGGCGCTGGGCACGGGCAAGAGTCTGGACTCCCTGAACAATATGCAGGACGGTACCATGAACCTCTCCCGCCGCAAGCAGATGAACTGAAAATACAACGCGCAAAGCCCCCGGACAATGCTCCGGGGGCTTGTGTGTCCGGGGAAATCCCTTACACTTTTATAGGCGGCAAGGCCGCCGGAAGGAACTGCCATGATCCATATTGTTACGGATTCCACCAGCGACCTCACTACGCAGGAGGCGGAAGCGCTTGGCGTGCGGCTGATCCATATGCGGGTCATTTTTGAAGACGGTGCGTATGTGGACGGCGTGGATATGACCAAAGAACAGTTTTACGCCAAACAGGCCGAAGCTAAAGTCCTGCCCAAAACCACCCAGCTCAACCCGCAGGAGTATTGCGATGCCTTTGCCCCGCTGTTGGAAAACGGGGACGAGGTGGTGGCCATCCTGCTCTCTTCCCGGCTTTCCGGGTCGTATCAGTCCGCCTGCATCGCAAGGGAGATGCTGCCCGGCGGCGAGCGGCTGCATCTGGTGGATTCACTGAACGTCACGCTGGGTGAGGGACTGCTGGTGCGGGAGGCTGTGCGGCTGCGCGCCGCAGGCCGCTCCGCCGAAGAGATTGCCGCCGGGATCGAGGCCCTGCGCGGCCGCGTGCGCTTCATCGCCTTTGTGGGCACGCTGAAGTATCTGAAAATGGGTGGCCGCATCTCCGCGTCCACGGCGGCCATCGGCACCATGCTGCACATCACGCCTGTGGTCGCGGTGGTGGACGGCGCGGTGAAGGTGGTGGGCAAGCTGCGGGGCAGCCAGAAAATTTTAAGCTACACACTGGATTTCGCCCGGGAATACCCGGTGGACACCCGCCACTGCGTGGTGTTCGGCCACTCCCGCTGCCTTGACACCATGGAGGGCTACCGGGACCGGGTCGTGGAGGCGCTGGGTATCCGGGACCACGCATGGGACGAACTGGGCGCGGTGATCGGCACCCATGCGGGGCCGGGGTGCTACGGCCTTGCCTACATCGGCCTGAAATGAGAATAACAGTTGCTTTTGCAGCTGCATAAAGGGTCAAAAATCGTGTATTCTAATCCTGCATCACCATGCGGGCGGACTGCGCCCGGAAAAGAGAAGAATCGGAAGAAAAGGATGAGATGATGGATCAATTCAAGGCCGTGACGCAGCAGGACGGCAATAAGCTGCGCAAATATTATCAGGACTGTGCATACGGCCTGTGTGAGTATTCTGTGGGCACCAAGCTGATGTGGCGGCCTACGCTGCACCCTGCCTGGGCGGAGATCGCTGGGTGCCTGGTGGTGCGCAACGAGCATAACGGCCACTGGGTGTTCGACTATCCCGTGCCCGGCCCGGAGGGGGACGAGGACGCGGCGCTGACGGCCATCGAGCAGTATTGTCTGGACCGGGGCGCGGCCCCGGTGATCTCTGTGGTACCGGAGTGCAAGGCGGCGCGGCTGCTGGCCCGGTATCCCTATGTCCGCGTCAGCGATATCCGCACGTGGCGGGACTATGTGTATTACGCACAGGACCTGCAGCTGTTTGCGGGGCGGCGCTATTCCGGCCAGCGCAACCATATCAAAAAGTTCCGGGCGCTGTGCCCTAATGCGGAGTATCGCCGCCTGACCGGGGCGGACGAGCCCGCCATCCAGCAGTTCTGGAAGGACTATGAGGCGGAGTTCCCCAAGGGGGACAACGCCAAGGCCCGGGGCGAGCTGGAGCTTGCCAAGAAGATGCTGCGTCTGGTGGACAAAAAATGGTTCATCGGCGGCGGTATGTTCGACGGCGAGAAGCTGGTGGCCTTGCAGCTGATGGAAAAATGCGGCGACACGCTGATCATCCACATCGAAAAGGCCCTCTATTCCTATACCGGGGTATATCCCGCCACGGTGCAGGCTGGGGCCGAAGAGTGCGGCGAGGGCTGCCAGTGGATCAACCGGGAGGACGACGCCGCCGACCGGGGTCTGCGCACCTCCAAGCTGCAATACGGCCCGGCCAAGCTGGCGCCCAAATACTGCTTTGAGCCGCAGAATGAGCTGCTGCGCCACGTTTCCGCCATTCCGGATCTGAAGACGGAGCGGCTGACCCTCTCGGCCCTGACGGAGGAGGACATTCCTGCCTATAACGCGCTGGTGCTGGACGGCGAGCGCAACCGCTGGTGGGGGTATGACGATGTGGGCGGACTGGGCGGCCCGGTGGAGGAGCGGAGCTTCTTCGAGGTGGCCCGCCGGGATTTTGAAAATCGGCAGGCGGTCAATTTTGCCGTCCGGCTGGATGGCAAGCTGATCGGCGAGGCGGTGCTCTACCGTTTCGACTATCGGGGCGGCGCGGAACTGGGGTGCCGCATCGACAAGGCCCATGCTGGCTTTGGCTACGGCACGGAGGCATTTGCCGCCGTGGCGGACTGGGCGCTGTACAGCGTGCACCTGACGCGGGTGGTGGCCAAGTGCTTCCGGGAAAACGGAGCGTCTTACAAGATGCTCTCCTCCTGTATGCGGAAAAACGGAGAGGACGAGACCTTTTTCTATTTTGAAAAACTGGTGTAACGTTCCGTGAAGAAACGAAAGCGCCGACTTTGAAGAGTTTTACAGGGGCGGACCATACTGACGAAGCAGTTGTGCTGTCGTCCTGTAATGAGGAAAAGGAAGCCGAACGTTGTTTCCACTTCCCGAAAAGTCGTATTTGCCCTTGCGAACGGGATGGTATTGAGCGAATGAAAAACTATGAGCCGCTGGCTTTTGGCCAGCGGCTCATAGTTTTTCCTGTAATTAGTCCATATAGCTCTGGAAGCTGTTGGCGGTCTCGAAGGCGATGGCTTCCTTCAGCGCTTCGTTCACGTCGAACGCGCCGCCGATGGCCTTGGTCTGGGCGGAGTAGTCCGCCGTTTCAAAGGCGCGGTCATAGCCGGAACGGAAACTCTTATAGTAGTTCAGCTCCGCACCGAAATAGGGATTGGGCTGGAGCAGCAGGCTGTTGTAAGCGCGGATGATGCCGGAAATGGGTACGCCGGAGTTGTTTTGATCCAGCACGCTGAGGTCAGCGCAGTTGAACTTCCACTGCTTGCACAGCGCGGCCTTGGCTTCCCGCACCAGCGCGTGTTCTGCCTGCGTCAGCGGCTGGACCTCCTGCATATAGGTGGTGTTGTCCTCCAGCTGGGCAAGGCTGCTCATGCCGGAGAGCACCACCAGCACGCCCTCCAGCTCCGCGGCAAAGCGCACGGCATAGCTGGCGGGGGAGGCGGGCTGCATCTTTTGGGTGACCTCCTCCGGCAGATCAGCCAGCATGCCGCCCTTGACGGGCTCCATCACGATCACCTGCGCGCCGTGCTTGCGGATGACCTCATAGCAGGCCTTGGCCTGCATGAAGGACTCTTCCCAGTCGTAGTAATTCAGGGCGATCTGCACGGCCTCCACCTCCGGGTGCTCCGTCAGGATCTGATCGAGGTGGGCGGCATCGTCATGATAGGAAAAGGCGATGTGCCGGATCTTGCCCTGCTCCTTCCACTGTTTCATGTGGTCGAACAGGTGGGCGCTTTGCACCTCGGTGGCGTAGAGATGGCGGTTGAGGTTATGGAGCAGGTAATAGTCAAAATACTCCACGCCGCACTTGGTGAGCTGTTCCTGGAAAATAGCATCCACCTGCTCCTCGGCGGGCAGGATGAAGGTGGGAAATTTGGAGGCCAGCAGGAATTCGCTCCGGTCGTGGCGCTTGACCAGCGCTTCGCGGATAGCCGTCTCCGACGCGCCGTTGTGATAGACATAGGAGGTATCAAAATAGGTGAAGCCCTTTTCCAGAAAACGGTCGACCATCTGGTTCAGGGCATCAAGATCGATGTTCTCCGGCTTTTCGCTGCGCACAGGCAGGCGCATCAGTCCGAATCCAAGTTTTTTCATCGTGTTTCATCCTTTCTGCATAGATAGGGAGCCATCAGTGCCCCCAAAAAATAATGACAAAATTCTTCCGTCCGCTGGACGAAGCCATAGCTCCCGCCGGACATATCCCAGCAGAGCATTTGGCCGTAGAGCACGTCGATCAGTGTGTGGGCCAGTATGTCCACCGGAGTGTCTGGCCGGACCTCGCCCCGCTGGATGCCGTCGGACAGCAGCGCGGCGGCGGAGCGGATGTCAAAGGATAGCTTGCCCCGGTCGTCCTCGTTTTCCACAAGGTCGGGATCGACTGTATTGCGTACCCATTCCTGACAGAGCTTCAGCCCGCTTTTTTCGATATGCCCGGTAAAGCGCACCATGAAAAAGGTCAGCCGCTCCATGAATGGGCCGGGGTGGGTAAGGGCTGCATCCAGAATTTCCTGATATAATTCCCGGCTCAGGGCGAACACTACGTCCTCCTTGCGTTTAAAGTACGTGTAAAACGTGCCGTTGGCCACGCCGCAGCGCTGGGTGATCTCCGCAATGGAGGTGCCAGCCAGCCCCTTTTCGTAAATCAGCTCTTTTGCCGCCTGCAGCAGTTTTTTCTTCGTCTCCAAAGCGGCCAGCTGCCGATTGGTCATAAAAATCACCTCACGCATTCATTGTATCATATTCAATGAATTAAAGTCAATGAAAATAAGCGTAGGGGAATTGCAAAAATATCCGCCCGTGAACCCAGTGGAATGGTGACAGGAATTCTGAGTTGGCAAGTAGCCTCAATTCGGATATTTTCATATCGCACCTAATCTCTTCGTCCGGTAAATCAGCGAAGCGTTTGCCGGACGAAAGCGAAGAAATTCCTGCCAGAGTGCAGTTTTCGCTGTAAAGCGGAAACGGAACGGTGGCAGGAATTTCTGAGTTGTCAGGTAGCTTCAATTCAGATATTTCCACTTTCTATTCCCCGTCTCATCAACCCGCAAACCAGTGAAGCGTTTGCGGGTTGAAAAGGAGGAGCAGCGGCGTGAGTGCGCTCCGACTTATAAAATAAGTCGGAGCAAGCGATACAAAGCTTGCTCCGACGTGGCGGAGATGGAGAGATTCGAACTCTCGCGGGTTTTTACACCCCTACCGCATTTCGAGGGAAATAATGAGAGAAGAATGCTCTTATAGTTTCTCAAATTGTGATGCAAAATACCAAATAGAGCAGCATTTTCAGCAGATTTTATATAACATTACTCTTCACAGGAGTAAAACCTTATAGTCCGTTCGGAATCCTCCGGCACCATTTTGGCACCATAGGATATATTACCCTCCCAAATTCTGATTTGGGAGGGTAATACTATCAATGTCTTACTACAATTTACTGCAAAGACTTTCCCTCATACCATTGCAGCAGAGAATTTGCAATGCCGACTACGATTTTGTCCTGATACACGTCTGTCTCCAACAGGGCATCCTCTTCCGGATTTGTCATGAAGCCCATTTCAATCAACACCGTTGGAATTTCAGAAAAATTGAAACCCGTCATATCGGAACGCGGCATAATACCCCTGTTTTTTGCGCCAGTTTCTTCAGATACCGCATCTATCATCAGCTGCCCCAAACGAGTGCTCTCGTCAATAATGGACGGTGTTCCAAGAAGATCTCCGGTGGGTGTCAGAACAGATACACCGTGAGCGGAACTGCTGGTAGAACCGTCTGCGTGAATCCGGACGCACACATCTGCGCCTGCCTCATTAGGGATTCGGCAACGCTCTTGACCTGTAATCGTAATTTCGGACACTTCACGGGTCATGATGACCTCTGCGCCCAATTCTTCCAAGTAGTCCCGCAGCTTTAACCCTACAGTCAAATTCAGCTGCTCTTCTGTCATGTTTTTTCCTGTAGTGCCTGCTGTATACAAAGGCTTTGTCTCCGTAGACAGCGGGGACACCAGATCTGTGTATCCTTTGCCTGTCAACGAAGTTACACAGTGCCCAGGGTCAATGCAGATCAGCCGTCCTTCCAATGGTAGGGGTTCCGCAGCTTCCGGCTCCAGCTCTGCGGGCGGTTCTGGTTCCGACTCTGAATCCGGTGCAGAAAGCGGCTCGGATTCTGTAGGCTCCGCAACTTCTGTAACGGATGATTCGTTTACGTTCTCTTGTTTGCTCTCTGTTTTTGAAGATGCACAGCCTGTACAAAATAACAGCAGTGCCAGCAAAACACTTATTCCTTTGCGCATTACTTCCACCCCATATCCCGCTCATACTGTTGAATGGTTTCAAGATTTGCCCGTTCGCAGTCGCTCAGATTGCTGATTCCAAAGGTATCCGCATTCACACTGGGGTTTTCGTAGTACCAGCTTTGCTGCATGAAATAGCTACGGATATCCGCATTTTTAAAGCTGTATCCATACCGGGCGTAGATTTCATTTCTGGCAAGTGACACCTGCTCCTTTGACATCCCGTAGAGATCAGACTCCGTGATATATTGCGTATCTGTGGGCAGGATATAGGAATCACTATAGCTGTCATCCCAATAAGAATACGAGTTATCTACATAGCCGTCCTTTGTAAATGGCATATCCGTGTCGCCATCAACATAGATCGTATCCGAACTATATGGGGATTGGATAGCGGGAATATAAGTCAAAGAGTGATAACCGGGTTCATAATCTGTTTGGTAATCATCCACATAAAAATTGATTGTATTCCCATCTATTGTTGTATCATTATTAATATATACATCGCTAAAGATACGAAGGCCACGCCACTCCAACGACACATTTATACCATCAGTAGCTTGTAATATCTCTAATGAATAGAAGAAATTTGTCCAAGTTCCATCCGGATTATCAAAAGAAGCATCATAGCTGTAGTCACCGACAAAGTTCGCAAGTGAATTCGTATTGTTTTTTGCTTGGCTTTCCGTTTTTCCAGTATGTACTCCTGCTGGTTCTGTTATATTAGAGGTAGCAGTGTCTTTTTCCTGTTTTGCTAGAAACGGAATAATCTCCCAAGTTCCGCCCATCATTGCAAGTATGACCCCTACGAAAAGAGGCAGCAAAAGCGCTCCAAACTTAAACGTCCAGAATGCGTATATAATTACCATATAGCCAACAAACAGTGTTAAAGACTGATCTAGTGAAGGCACGAACCCTGTTCCCTGATGGAGCAGCGAAAAGAAATACAGAGCAGCCAAAGAAAAGGTAATTATACTAATAATGCCAACAATTTTTATTGCTCTAGCATGTCGCTCACCAATGCAACTGTTCAGGTAACTTAGTCCCGCTTCCATTTCAGCTTCCTCTGATGACGTATCCGCATCAGAGAAGAAAGCGCGTAATTTTACACTGGATTTTAATCCGGCTGCTTTGCTCATTCTGGATGCAGTTAACAGATATACTATGCTAAATACCATTGAACAAAGGCATACTCCAATTATTTTTTGAAGTAATCCGATTTCACTGAAAATGCACCCAATTATCAGAGCAAAAGATATGTATACACCGAATAATAATAATTTCCACCAGAAGTATACAGATTTTTCCCGTTTTAATAAAACTTTGTATTCCGGATTTGCCTCGCGGCCCTGTTGCTCATATATTTTTATCTGATGATAAATGTTTGATTGTGGTAAAATTTCTCCAGTCTCACCTATTTCTGCTTCACCTGCATTACAAGTATTCTCAGCAATAACATCAGATGTGGATGAATGTGAACTAGTCGGTTCTTTGCATTCTGCTCCGCAAAATGGGCAAAATACAGAGCCCGGCCAAAGTTTCTTTCCGCAGTTCGGACAACAGCACTCACAATTCACTTTTTCTCCGCAAGCACTGCAAAATTGAGCATTATCCGATAGTTTTGCACCACATTTTTTACAAACCATGCACATATCCCTCCTAGGAAAAATTCCGCCTAACAACATAAACTGCAAGGCGGAATTTTTAATCGACTGCTTATTTTAGAAAATAAATTGTACTCTCATCTGTTTCCCACAGCAGTGATCCGGCATCATAACGGAGAGGAATCATAACATTATCCTCTTCACTCCCAAGTAATATTGTCACAGTGACTGTATCCCCTTGCTCACTCCAAGATATATCAGCGGTATCTTGACCAGCAGCACACGTTCCTTGTCCGCCAGCTTTAAAACGGATTGCCATTGGAATTTCTGCGTCTGGAATTTCTGCAAGGATGCCATCACTTTCGACCTTCTTTGCATACCAAGTCCCTAATAGTGACAGCTTCCGCAGTCCAGCTGTCACAATTGTATTTTCAGAGTCTTCCTCCGCAGCCACCTGTTGTTGTGATACCTGAGAATCCATATTTCTTTGTGAGGCATCCTCCGTATGATTGCTGCCATACCACCAGAGTCCTATCACTGCAACTGCAATAATCAATAATTTTTTCACATCGTTTCTCCTATTGTAATTTTCCGCAACATGTGCTGTATGTTATCTATAAATAGGATATTTCCTTGCGAATCCATCAAAAATTCATCTACATCCCCAAAAGGCAAACCATCCAGAATATTAAGATCGCTCCACCTCAGAAACTGCACAGACTTCATGCGATTTGTCCCAGCAGATACCAAACGATACAGGCCGTCATCTCCGGCAAAAATAATATTACCATCGTAAGTGCCGACTGCTGTAGAACTGTAAATTGCATTGTCCGCAAGGTTTATATCTTCCCATTCATAGCTGCTCAAATTTAATTTAGAAAGATTCCAGCCCCAGCGACCTCCGAAGGAGTAGATTGTGCCGTTTATATTGATATAATCCGAGTTGTCACAATCAAACATACTGCGGCCATAATTAACAGCGGTTCCATTACGACCATTAACCGCCCAATCTCCTGCTGAATAGTTGGAGTACACTAATACACCATTTCCACAAATCATGCCATGTGTGGGAAGATAGTCATCCGATTCTCCAAAAGCAAATTCTTTTACGGGATTATCCATTTCTTCTGCGTCAAAAATTGCATGAATATAGAAAGTGGCTAGACCATCATAGGCCATATTGCTTTCAGCATAAACATACACGGTATCTTCTGCTTGATTGTACCCGAGTTGTTTCAACTCTAAATGGTCAAAATATAATAAGTTGTCCGAGTCTGCGTTCCATTTGATTCCATCCCAGTAAAATTCTTCCGGTCCATCCAGCAAGGCTTCCACCATGTCGCCACTTTTGATTTCCTTGTAATAGTCCTGATCTCCGTTGAAAAGTTCCTGTGTTTTTCCGTCTTCAATTTTATAGAGTTTATTATGTTTGAGATAATAAATCTCCCCGCTTTGATTAAAGGTATATGCATCTGTGCCACTAGGAACGGCGGCTATCGATTCGA
>CAKSVQ010000029.1 GCA_934504065.1 uncultured Dysosmobacter sp.
AACTCCTCGTCTTCCTTGGTGGGGTTGGTGTCGTCCATCCGCAGGTTGCACAGTCCGCCGAACTTTTCCGCGGTGCCAAAGTCGATGGTCAGCGCCTTGCAGTGGCCGATGTGCAGATAGCCGTTGGGCTCCGGGGGAAAGCGGGTGTGCACCTTCATGCCCTCGAACTGTCCGCCGGGGGCGATGTCCTCTTCAATAAAAGCATGGATAAAGTTCCGGCTCTCCGGCGCTTCGTCCTGCGTGGTCTTGATCTCGTCAGCCATGGCTGTCAGTCCTTCCTCTTGTATTAAGGACTGTATTATACCGAATCCCGCCCTGAAATGCAAGGGAAATCGGTTATTTCAGGCTGTCAAAAAAGTGGCTACGTCACTTTTTTGAGGAAGTTTCGCTGCGCTCCGTGCCTCGGTTGGCCGCAAGCGGCCAATTCGACACACGCTCCGCGTAAAGTGTTTTCTGTCACGCACATGTCGCGACAGAAAACCGATTTTAATTCTTTCGCGTTCCCGAACGCGAAACTCTGCGAGGCCTTTTTGATAATTTGTGTTTCACTCCGGTGCATTCACATCAAGAGCCAGTCTTCTGCCACATCGCGCAGCGTGGCCGGAGTGACCACGCCCCGCACCAGCACCTCTTCCAACTGCTGGATGCGCTGCTGCGAGGGCGTGATGTTCGGGATCTCCGCCGCTTCGCCGCCATACTCCACGCCGACGCCGTAGACCTCCATTCCCTCTTCCAAACTCTCCGCCAGCAGATAATACTGCGCCTGACGCTCTTGATGCAAAACGCTCCCAACCAAGATCCTGCGCATCAGAAATCCCTCCTTACTGATTCATGTTATTCAGGATAGCACTTCTGAATGTCAATTTTTGTCGAATTTCCGTGCGATGGCACCGCTGCGGCCCAACGGGAAACCTTTAACACGTTCTTAACGCCCGTTCCCGCCGGAAAGGGCCTCTTCTTCCCCGCACAGGCGCAAAAACTCCTCCCGGTCATACAGCAGATTCAGCGCTTCCAACAGGCCGTTGGCCGTCAGGTGCTCCGGCAGCTCCAGCCTTGCAAGCAGTGCCTGCCTGCGGGCGGCGCTGTCCCGCCCCCCGGTGAGGCCCACAGCAAAAAGGTCTGCCTTGGTCAGCTTTTCCCGCGGCACATTGTCTGCCGTTTCCCCGTCAAGGAAGGTGGCACCCGCCCGCTCCAGTGCAGAGAGCAGCACCTCGGGCTTCATGCCCTCCACGCCCAGCTTCCCTTCCTTACCGGGGGTGCGCTTGCGGCGCTCCTTGCCATACACATCCGGGATATAGGCCTGCTTTAAAATGTCCTTCGGCAGCGCGCCCTTGAGATAATTGCGGATCACAAAGCCCGCGCCGTCGCTGTCCGTCAGCACGATGAGCCCCTGTTTTTCGCCGAGGCGGCGCAAAAACGCCAGCTTTTCCCGGTCGTTGAACACGGAAAAGCCTCCCAGTGTGATGACGGTGGCATCCACCACCTGCCGCAGGGCGTTTTTATCATACCGTCCTTCTACCACGATGACTTCCCTGATCTTTCTCATTTCCGTCTCGCCCCCAGCTGCACCAGCAGCAGCTTCAGCTCTCCCACCGAGTCGATGCCCCTTTCGCTTTTCATGCGACGGTCCAGCGTCTGGCACATTTTCACCGCGTCAGCACACCAGTCTGCCGTGGTGCGTTTGGCGGCGCTGAGCAGCAGCTTTGCCGAATAGTCGCTCTTCATCTCCCACAGCTCCATCAGCCAGTATTTGTCCTTGCCGCTGTCAATGGCCAGCCGCGCGGTGTAAATGCGCCGGAGCTGGCTGCCCAGCGCCGCAAGGATCATGATCGGCTCGGTCTGCATTTTCAGCAGGTCGCCCAAGATCGACGCCGCCAGATCGTAATTTCCCTGCAGCACCGCGTCGCTGAGCTTGAATACCTCCGCCGAAAGCACAGGGTCGGCCACATCGTCAATATCCTTCTGGGTGATGCTCTTTCCCTTGGCATAAGCGCCAATCTTGGCGATCTCCTGCGCAAGTCCGGTCATCAGCCCACCGCAGACGAAAATGAGATACTCCGCCGTCTGACGGTCGATTTCCTTATCCAGCGCCCGGAAGCGCCGGGCGATCCATGCCACCAGATCGCTGCTGTCCTGTGCCCGGAACTCCACCGCCTGCACATGGGCGTCCACCGCTTTGCAGAGCTTTTTCATGGTCTTGTTGGGCTTATAGGCAACCGTGTCGTACACAAACACGATACAGCAATAAGGCGGAACATCCTCCAGCAGGGCGATCAGCTTTTCCCGCTGCTCTTCCCCCAGCTTGAAAATGTCCAGATCCGTCACCACGATCAGCGTCCGCTCCGAGAGCATGGGCATGGCCTCGGCCATTTCCGCAAGGGCCTGTACCGTCAGGTCCTTGCCCTCCAGACGGTGGTAGTTGAATTCCTCAAATCCCGGGGGCACCAGCTTTTTGCGCAGCTCCCCCAGATAATATTCCCGCAGATAGCTCTCTTCTCCATAAAAAATATAGGCGCAGCCCACCGTTCCGGCGGTGAGGTCCGCTTTCAGCTTTTGATAGGCCCCGTTGCTTTTCGGCGGCCGTTTCGCATATGCCATGTCAGTTTCCTCGATTCAAAGTAAAATGGATGCTGCCCTGCCAGTCTGTGCGGTAAATGGCGCATCCGTGCTCCGCCAGCACCCGCAGCGTTTCGTCCGCCGGGTGGCCATAGCGGTTGGCGCCCACGCTGATGCAGGCGTACTCCGGCGAAAGGGCGTCCAGCAACTCACCGGATGTAGAATAGCGGGAACCGTGATGCCCCACCGCCAGCACCTCAATGTCCAGCAGGGGCCATGCTTCCAGCAGCGCCCGCTCGGTCGCTTTGTTCATATCCCCGGTGATGAGCAGATCGTCCTCTCCGCTGGTAGCCAGCACACTGAGGCCCCGCTCGTTGCTCTCGCTGCTGCCCACCGGGGGATAGACTGTCAGCACCGCCTGCCCCGCCGGGATCTCCAGCTTGTCCGTAACGGTCTGCACCTGTACGTTCCGGCTCTCGGCCAGTGCAAGCACCACGGCATTGTCCTCCTCCACTGCCTGCGGCACCAGCAGCGTTTCCACGTCCATCCGGGCAAGCAGCTCTTCCACGCCGCTGCAATGGTCCTCGTCATAATGGGTTAAAATCAGGCGGTCCAGCTTCCGGCAGCCCATGGCCCGCAGATGGCGGGCGGCGATCTCGCCGGAGCTGTACCAGCTGTTGGCGCTGCCGCAGTCTACCAGCGTAAAATCCCCGCCAGAGGCCAGCAACACACACTGTCCCTGTCCCACGTCCAGCATCTTCCCGTCCAGACCCGCGCTTTGCCGCTGCCCCAGATTCACTGTGACCGCCAGCGTCAGACAGGTCAGCACTGCCGCCAACGCATATGTCCGGCGGGAGGAGCCCCGGTGCAGCCATGCCGTGAAAAACAGCGCGTAGGCAAACGCCAGCCAGAGGCCCAAATAGGGCTGGCAGAAATATACTGCGTGAAACGGGAACTTGGAAAGCAGTCCCGCTGCCGCCAGAATATACCGTGTCAGCAGCGCCGGAACAACGGCCAGCAGCTGCCCCAGCGGCAGGCAGAAAAGCCCCGCCAGCACCGCGGCAAGCCCCAGCATGAACACGCCGCTGGCCGCCCACAGGCACAAAATGCCGCTCAGGGGCGCGATCAGCGTCAGCGTGCCGAAGTACCAGCCGGAAAGCGGCGCAGTAAACACCAGCGCCCCCAGCGCCGAGGATATCCCTGCAGCCAGAAAACGCCGAATCCTACCCATCTTTTCCCCGGCCAGCATCCGGTAAAGCCGGGGCGTGAGGAACAAAATACCCGCCATGGCAGCAAAAGAAAGCTGCAAGCTGACGGAAGCGGCAGCAAAGGGATTTTGGAGCAGGATCAGCGCCAGCGCCGCAAACAGGGACGTGGGGCCGTCGCTTTCCCGTCCAAACAGCGGAGCCAGCAGGAAAAAGGACAACATGCAGCACGCCCGCAGCACCGAGGGGCTTGCCCCGGTGAGCAGCGCATAAAGGCACAAAACCGGAATGCCCGCAAGTGCCGTCAGCCTGCGCCGATGGGCCCCAGTGACGGCGGTCACCAGTGCCAGCAAAAAGCCGCAGTGCATGCCGGAGACCGCCAGAATGTGGGAAAGCCCCGCCTCGGAAAGCGCTGCGGACGCCCCCACGGAAAGCGTTGTCCGGTCCCCGGTCAAAATGGCGGTGAGGAACCCGGCAGCATCTCTGGGGAACAGGCGGCGGATCGTCTCCTGCATGGCCCGGCACAGCCGCAGGGGCCACCACCGGGGCGATGCGGAGGAACCGGGACCGTAGACTGCCTCTCCCCGCTGGTAGGCCAGCAGGTAAACACCCTTGGAGGAAAAGGCCGTCACATCATCGTCCCGGATACGTGCCGCGCTTTGCAGCTGCACCGTGTCGCGCACCGTTTCCCCCGGCCCGTGCTGCAAAAGGCTGGCAGGGCCGTAATAAACGGCCTTTCCCACAAATCCCTCCATGCGCACGGTGGCTCTTGCTCCATAGTCCGTGGCCGTCGGGTCTCCGCAAAGGGTCATGACCACGGTGCGCTCCGTACCGTCCAGCACCTCCATGGGCTGCTGGACCTGCCGGACATACAGCCAGTTCCACCCCAGCGCCAGCGCCAGTCCCATCCCCGCAAGCAGCGCCCTGCGCCCCGTGTTTCCGGGCAGAAAGTGCCTGCCGGAAACCGCCAGAAGCCAAAAAAGCATCCCCAGCGGCAGCTGACAGGGTATCGGCAGCACATAGCGGCACAGGAAAATCCCTGCGGAAAAAGCCGCCGCCAGAGCGGCCAGCCTTCTCATGAACGTCTGGGCGGCGCAGGATCGTCGGTGCGGCCCAGTAAATAATCCGTGCTGACGCCGTAATAATCCGCCAGCTTCAAAACAGCCCATGCGGGAATCTCCCGCACGCCTTTCTCATATCTCCAGTAAACATTGCGGTTCATGTTCAGGTAATCCGCAATTTCAAGCTGTGTTTTGTCGTGGTCTGTGCGCAGATCCTCCAAGCGGCGAAAATACATGGATACCACCTCCAGAATATGCTACCAATCGGTTGCATCTTTCCGACCGTTTTCATCCATACGGCTTCATTATACAGTTTTTATGAGAAAGCACAAGCCATATACCAGTTGACGCTGTTCTTCCCATGGGATAAAATAGAGATACCCTAATTATTAGAGAGGAGAACATTTATGAAGCGTTTCCTGACACTGCTGTTCACCACGGTCCTGCTCTGCGCAGCCCTGTGCGTGAGCGCTTCCGCCTCCGATTTCGACGCGGCGGCCAAGGAGCTTTCCGGTATCGGAATGTTCCGGGGCACCGCCAACGGCTTCGAGCTGGACCGTGCCCCTACCCGCAGCGAAGCCGCCATCATGCTGGTGCGGCTTTACGGCGCGGAGGAAAAGGCCAAATCTGCCTATGAATCCGGCGAGTTGACCCACCCCTTCACCGATGTCAGCGCATTTACCTCCCCTTATGTGGCGTGGCTCTATCAGCAGGGCATCGTCAACGGCACCAGCGCCACCACCTTTGGCTCTTCCAGAAAGTGCAGCGCACAGAATTATGTGGCTTTCCTGCTCCGCGCGCTGGGGTATCAGGACGGAAAGGATTTCCAGTATGCCGACGCGCTGACCTTTGCCAAGGAAAAGGGCTTTTATGACGCCTCCATGTTCCCCGGCGACTTCCTGCGGGACGATCTGGCGGCCCTGACCTATCAGGCACTGGCAGCCGACACTGCCGACGGCAAGACCTATCTTCTGGATACCCTTATCCGCTCCGGCGCGGTGGACGCCACCGCCGCCAAATCCCTGACGGATAAGATCACCGCCTACCGCGCCATGACCGCCGCCACCTCCTCTTCCAATAATAAGGCCATGGATCTGAGCATGGATGCCACCATGAACACTACCATGACTGTGGACGGCGAGACCATCTCCCTGCCCGCCACCATCACCGGGAGCATGAAGATGCGCACGGAGGACGGCATTCAGGCCGCTTATTCCCTGCAAACGCAGGCCGACGGTGTGAGCGTGCAGACGGACACGTGGCTCAAGGACAACTGGGTCTATTGCCGCAGCGTTTCCGACGGTGAGGAGAGCAAGATCAAATACTCCGTGGAGGATGAACTGGAAGCTCTGAACGCCATGTCCGTTGTGGACATCAGCGCCATGGATGTCAGCGGCCTTGCCATGCTGGATTCCATCTCCGTCAAGCAGGTCGGCTCCTCTAAGGAATACACCGTGGTCATCGGCAGTGGGATCGACGGCATGATGTCCGGCGCGCTGACCGCTCTGGGCGACAGCGACAGCATGGACCTGCACCTTGGCAAGATCACCGCTACCTATACCGTGGGCGCCAGCGGTGTGCTGCAAAAGATCCATATGACCTTTGGCGCTTCCCTGAAGCTGAATCTGCCCGAGGGGAATTCCCCCGCGGTCCCCGTTTCCGCAGCATATGAGTACGACATGACCATGACAGTCAACGCCACTGGCTCTGCGGTGAACATCACCTTCCCCGATTTCTCTGACTATCAGGAAGTGAACGCTGTCTCCGTTTCCGGCGTTGCCGCCTGACCCCAAGTCCCATTTTCATCGAAAAATTGCCTGTTTCCTTTCGGAAACAGGCAATTTTTCGATGGCGGTCATGAAAGATTCTGCGGTTTTTTCTGTTTACGCCGCTGCTCTTCCAGCAGGTCGGCCAGCGTATAGCGGTCAATATAGGCGTTCACCGTGGCGTAAAGTCCCGTCCAGAAATCCAACGTGGGGCACTCGCCGCAGCGGTCGCAGCGGTTTTCCTGTCCGGCAAGGCAGGCAACCGGGGCAAGGTTCCCCTCCGTCAGCCGCAGGATGCTGCCCACCGTATAGTCTTTGGGTTCCTTGGCTAAGCGGTATCCGCCCTGCGCGCCCCGGCCGCTTTGCAGCAGCCCCGCCTTGGCCAGCATTCCCGCGATCTGTTCTAAATATTTCAGTGAAATGTTCTGCCGTGCCGCTGCATCCTTCAGCGAAACATACCCGTTATGATCGTAAGACGCAACATCCATCATCAGCCGCAGGGCATACCGCCCCTTTGTAGAAATCTTCATCCGGCGCCTCCTCGTCTCTTCCTCTCTATTTTGCCACAAACCTACTGGGAACGCAAGTATTTTCCCATCGGCGGGAATTGACAAGTCTCTTCTTTTCCCGTAGAATAGGTATGACTTTTTGAACAACCGAGAGGAGCATCGCTTATGGATTACGCAAAGGAATCTCTGCGTCTGCATTATGAATGGAAGGGTAAGCTGGAAATGACGCCCCGGGCGGCAGTGGACAGCAAGGACGCGCTGTCTCTTGCCTATACCCCCGGCGTGGCCCAGCCCTGTTTGGAGATTCAGAAGGACGTGAATAAAAGCTATGAGCTGACCCGCCGCTGGAACACCGTGGCCGTGGTCACTGACGGCACCGCCGTGCTGGGCCTTGGCGACATTGGCCCCGAGGCAGGTATGCCCGTGATGGAGGGCAAGTGCGTACTGTTCAAGGCTTTCGGCGGCGTGGACGCTATTCCACTGTGCGTGCGCAGCAAGGATGTGGATGACATCGTCAACACCGTGGCGTTGCTGGCAGGCTCTTTCGGCGGTGTGAATCTGGAGGACATCGCCGCCCCCCGCTGCTTTGAGATTGAGCGCAAGCTGAAAGAGCGCTGTGACATCCCCATCTTCCATGACGACCAACACGGCACCGCCGTGATCACGCTGGCAGGCCTCAGCAACGCACTGAAGGTCGTCGGCAAAAAGCTGGAGGATGTGAAAATCGTGGTCAACGGCGCAGGCGCCGCCGCCATCTCCATCACCAGGCTTCTGCTCTCCGCCGGGGCAAAGAACATCACCCTGTGCGACCGCAAGGGCGCGATCTACGCGGGTCGGGACAGCCTGAACTGGATCAAGGAGGAGATGGCGCAGGTCACAAATCCCGCCAAGCAGTCCGGCTCTTTGGCGGATGTGCTGGCCGGGGCCGATGTGTTCATCGGCGTGTCCGCTCCCAACGCCGTCACCACCGACATGGTGAAGACCATGAACCGCGATGCCATCGTCTTTGCCTGCGCCAACCCCACGCCGGAGATATTCCCTGACGATGCCAAGGCAGGCGGCGCGGCGGTGGTCTCCACTGGGCGCAGCGACTATCCCAACCAGATCAACAATGTGCTGGCTTTCCCCGGCATCTTCCGGGGCGCGCTGGATGCCCGTGCCAGCGATATCAACGATGCCATGAAAATCGCCGCCGCCCATGCGCTGGCCGATTTGGTGGGCGATGACCTCTCCGCCGATTACATCATTCCCGCCGCTTTCGATCCCCGGGTGGCAGGCGCCGTAGCCGCCGCTGTGAAGCAGGCCGCCTACGATTCCGGCGTTGCCCGCATTTAAATTATTTCAGGCTGTCAAAAAAGTCTAAATAGACTTTTTTGACAAGCTGAAAAGAGCGCGCCGTCGGCGCGCTCTTTTACTTTCTTTATACCTGCTTTTCTGTCAGTCCGTCCCATTTCTCTTTCAATGCGTTCCACCACTCTACCGTCTTGAATTTCAGCACATAGCGCTGATCCTCTTCTGTGATAAGCCGCACCTCCTCCTGCGAAAGCCCCGCGCTCAGCGCGGACGCGGGCACATCGGCGGCTGCCGCCGTGCACAGCGGTGGGAACACTACGCACCACCAGTTCTTCCCCTGCCCCGCACCGATCACCACCCGCAGGGCAAGATACTCCCCCGCAGGCAGGGTGAAGCCCTCGTATTCTTTCGTTGGAAAGGCTGTGTCCCGGAGTTCCACGTGCACGCCGTAATCATATCCTGCATCCCCGATCACAGACGCCGCCGTGTGCTCCAGCTCCAAAAGCTGTCCGCGCAGGCGGCTTTCCGCTTCCTTGCGGTCCGCAGACTGCTCCAAAATCGCGGTGGCCTGCTCCAGCACCGCGTCCCGCACCCGCAGCTTCAGCGCCTGATCTCCTTCCGAATCGGAATTGGCCAGCACGTGGAGCCGCACCACCTTCTCCGCCAGCGCATCCTGCGTGCGCAGGGCCAGCGCCCCGGAGGTCAAAAAAAGCAGCACACCCGCCAGCAGGGCAAGCTCCCAAAGACGCAGACGGTTTTTTACGGCGACATCCATATCCATTTCTCCTTTGCTATGATGAGGAAATCATGGACGAAACCACCGCGTTTTATACATATCTTAGAATTTTTTTACAGGATAGGCAAGATATGTCTGCCTGTACGTCTCCCGCAGGGAAACAGCCGCCCGGCAGGCATCTTCCCGCCTTGTGAATATCCCGAACACCGTCGGCCCTGAGCCGCTCATCGCGGCATTCAGCGCACCCAGCTCCCGAAGCCGGGCCTTGATAGAGAAAACCTCATGAAATTCTTCCGGCAGGACCTGCTCAAATACATTGCCCAGCCGGGCCGCGACAGCCAAAAGGTCTCCCCGTCCCAACGCCGCGCACAAGCCGTCAATATCCGGGCGGGTGGAAAAACGTCCCTCATCCACCCGTGCAAACAGCTGGGGCGTGGGAATACCGAAATCCGGCTTGCAGAGCACGAACCAGCACAGCGGCAGCGGCGCAAGGTCCGTCAGTACCTCTCCCCGCCCCTCGGCAAGGGCCGTGCCGCCCCGCACGCAAAAGGGCATATCGCTGCCGACGCGCGCCCCAACGCGCTCCAGCATGTCCTCCCCCATGGCCGGGGCATAAACATCCCGCAGGATGCGCAGCAGCGCCGCCACATCCGCGCTGCCGCCGCCCAGCCCCGCATAGGCAGGCGTGTTCTTTTCCAGCGTTACCTGAAGTCCCGGCATCCTCTGCCCCGCCGCTTCAAAAAACGCCTCCGCCGCCTGCTGTTCCAGCGTTTTCTTTCCCGCCGGAACAAAGTCCGACCGCAAGGTAAAGCCCGTCTCCGCTTCCTCTACGGAGACCACGTCGCACAATGAGACGGTCTGCATCACCATCCGCATTTCATGATAGCCATCCGGACGGCTGCCCAGAATGTCCAGCGCCAGATTGACCTTGGCCGGAGCCTGTCTTGTTTTCATATCCACGCCTCCGTTTCTGGCAGACAGTATAGCATGATTCTGCCAAAAAGCAAAGTATCACGGCAGGCAATTAAATGTGGTAAGCTTTCTCAATATTCGTCATATCATCCCCTCTTTATGCGTCACCATTTCGTCATTCCTCCTTTTTATTCTAATTTGACGCTACTATTTTGTCAATACTTCGTCATAGGAGGTTGGCAAAATGAAGGACTCCAAGTCCCGGTATACCCTGCGGATTGATCCAGACTTATTGGAAAAGCTGGGTTATATTGCCGAGTATGAGGGCCGCACCAAAAACAAAGAACTGGAGCGCCTGATCCGGCTGCATATTGCCAAATTTGAGCAGGAGCACGGTAAAATCGAATAAGCGGTTATCCGCGCCCCATTTCCGGCTTCTCCGTAAGAAAGCCGGAAAATTTTTCTTCCGGCATCTCTTCTCCCCATGTATTTGTAACCGAATTGTAGTTGACATCATTGGACTCATTCCTATACTGGTATCCATTATCCATCAAATGTATGAGGTGATTCTTATGAGAAAAGCGCGGCCGCTTCTGCTGGCCATGGCAATGGCGCTCCTGCTCCCCGCCTGCGGCACAGCAGCGGTAGCAGCGCCGGAACGGAAGCTCCAGCGGAAGCCGCAGTCTCCGAACCAGCGGAGGCTTCTCAACAGGGGCCCGATCCTATCGCCATCAACGCGGGCACGCCAATGGAAGCATACAGCACGGTGCTGTGGGATGCTTTTCAATACGGCCAGCGCCCCGGTCACCACGACAGGCCCGATCATACATACTCCCAGCGCGCCTCCTGCAATAGCTTTGCCCTTTTCGATGTGGATGGTGATGGCCGTGACGAGCTGCTGCTTCGTTGGCCGGATTCCCTTGTGGCCGATATGTCTGCCTACATCTGGGAATTTCGAGACGGCGCTTTGTACGAAGAGCTGCGCGCATTCCCGGAGGGGCTTGTTTTTTATGAGGGCGGCATCGTCCACATTGACTGGTCTCACAATCAGGGCTTTGCGGGCGACAGCTTCTGGCCCTATTTCCTCTATGCCTACAACGCGGAAACTGACCAGTACAGCCAGATTGGCGCGGTGGACACCTGGGACAAAAGTTATTATACCGACGGCTTTCCCGAAAGCGCAGACCTTGACGGAGACGGCATGGTCTATTACCTGCTGCTGACTGACGAAGATTGGGCAGATGAATACGCCCATCCGGTAGACGGCCCGGCTTATATGGCGTGGCTGGACGGCATTTTACAGGATGCTCCCATCTTGGACATTCCGTGGCAGCCGCTGTCGCGGGAAGTGATCGCCGCGCTTGGCTATCCGGAACCGGAAATGCCCGATCTGGACGAACTGATCCCCGGCTGACCGCCTCCCACAAGAGTTCCCTCCGCGCTGCGGCGGGAATTTTTTTCGGTATGGGAAACGTTTTGCGGCATCTGCGCGTTTTATAGGTGAAAGCGCTTTTCAATCACAGAAAAAAGGAGGCATTGCATGACCGAACAATATCTCAGCAATGCCATGGCTGTTTACGGACCCACCGTGTACCGTCTGGCACTGTGCCGGATGCAAAGCACCGCCGACGCAGAAGATGTCTATCAGGAAGTCTTCCTGCACCTTTGGAAGCAGGAAGCGGAAAGCTGGCCCGCCGAGCGTGTCAAGGCATGGCTGATCCGCGCCACCATGAACCGCTGCGCGGACCTGCACCGCTTCCACCTGCGCCGCCCGGTGCTGGCGCTGGAGGAACTGCCGGAGCTGGCGCAGCCTGACGACATATCCGCAGAGCTTTGGGCCGCCGTGGCCCGCCTGCCGAAAAAAAGCCGGACAGCGGTGCATCTTTATTACGCCGAGGGGTACTCCGTGGAGGAGATCGCGCAGATGCTGCACATCCCCGCCGTCACGGTCCGCACCCGGCTCCACCGCGCCCGTGAGCAGCTGAAAAATCTCTTGGGAGGAACTGACGATGAAGCATGAATACCGTGAACTCATGGAATCCATCCCCGTGCCGGAGGAGTTGAACCAGCGCGTTCTGCGCGCCATCCGGCAGGAAGCGTCCTCCGGCGCGGAGCGTACCTCCGTGCGGCGGAAGCATCCACTTTTGCGGACAGCGTTGTGTGCCGCCTGCGCCCTGGCTCTTGTGCTGGGCACGGTGCGGTTTGCGCCCCGTCCAACAACAGCGGAGACACCGGGAAGCCTGCCCCAGCTGACTTACAGCTTTGGCCTGACGGCCTACGCCGCCGATCTGGAGAAAACCATCCTGCCCAATGCCAACGGCGCGCTGGCCCTGCTCAGCGGCAGCGGCACATGGGACCCAACGCGGGGGTATTTTACTGGCTGCCTGTTTCAGGTGACCGGGGAAAACATCCAAAAGGTAACGCTGTCTCTGGACCGGGGCGGACTGTACCGCAGCGAGACCCGGTCTGGACTGACCGATGACGAGTTACAGTCCCTCTGGCAAGCTGAGGCAAACGGCGAAGTGGAATGCAGCGTTTACGGCACGGACGAGGACGCTCCACCCCATGTCGACGTTATGACGGTTCTTGGCAAGCAGGCAACGGTGGACTACGATCCCGCTGCCAGCTACGGCTTCTGGGTACCGCCGGAGGAACTGCCGGAAGAGACCGATGACATCAGGCAGGACATGTGGGACGGCATCGACACCTTTGACGGCGCCCGTTTGACGGTGGATGTCACCTTTGAAGACGGTAAAACGCAGAGCCAGACCTACACGCTCTCCACAGGCCGCCTGCGGGTGGATCAGTATGAAAACGGGACATGGACGGTCCTGCCGCAGCTGGCGGGCGACGAAGAGCCCTGCGTTTACGGCATTTACGCCGTCAGCGAAGCGACCGTCCACTGGCTCCGGTGGCCCGTGCAGGGCAGCAGCACCGTCAGCCTCAGCAATCCTTTCGGGGCCCGCCAGAATTCCAACGGACAGGAAACCTCCACTCACGACGGGATCGACATCCCGGCGGAAGCGGGAACTACGGTTCTGGCGGCGGCGGACGGCACCGTGACAGAAGCGGGCTTTACCCCGGCG
Organism: uncultured Dysosmobacter sp.; assembly: GCA_934504065.1. Classification (GTDB taxonomy): domain Bacteria; phylum Bacillota; class Clostridia; order Oscillospirales; family Oscillospiraceae; genus Oscillibacter. The sequence goes on from CAKSVQ010000029.1 coordinate 13,125, forward strand.
CTGGGCAATTATCTCGTCATCGATCACGGCAGCGGCCTCACCACCCTGTATGCCGCCTGCCAGAGCGTAGCAGCATCGCAGGGCGAAAGCGTAAAGACGGGTGATGAGATCGCCGCCGTCGGCTCCACAGGAATGTCCACCGGGGCGCACCTCCACTTTGCGGTGCGGCAGGACGGCCAGCCCCAGAATCCGGTGGCCTACTTCACCGCCGCCGTCCGGGAAACCCTGCACATGGAATAAACCGCGTCCGGCACAGTCCCTTTTACAAAAGCGGAAAAATTCGTTTCTTTTCTTGTAAACCCACGTCTTCTATGGTATAGTTTAACATGATTACAGAGAAGAAAGCGGTGGGTCACATGGACTCTTATCCTATCAAAAGCGTCGCCTTCGGCGGCTTTGACAAGCAGGATGTCATTCAATATATCGAGCAGGCTGCCGGACAGGCCGCCGCGGCGCAAAAAGCGCTTCAGGACGAAAATGAAGCCCTGCGGGCTGAAAACGAGACTATCCGCAAGGAACTGGATGCTCTGCAAACTAAGCTTCAGGAAGCGTCCACGCAGGCGGAAGCGCTGCAAAGCGCTTTGCAGCGGGAAAGTGCGGCGCGTACAGAACTGGAAAAGCTCAAGCCGCTGGAAGCGGAGACCGACCGCCTGCGGCAAGAGGTGAATGCCCTTCGCCCGGACGCTCAGGCCTACGCCCAGTTCCGGGAGCGGATCGGGGCCATCGAATGCGAGGCCCGGGAGCGGGCGGCAGAGCTGGAAACGGCCACCGCAAAGCAGCTCAAGCAGACCGTGGACCTGTTCCGCGCACAGTACCAGACCCTGATGAGCACCTTTGAGACCACAGCTAACCACGTTAACAGTGAACTGCGCAAGGTGGAGGTCAACCTCACCCAGCTTCCCCGGGCCATGGACCCCTCTTCTGCAGCGCTGAACGATCTGGCCGGAAAGCTGGAGCGTTCCCTGAACCCGGAAAAGTAAACTTCACCAAAAGGCTGCACGCTTTAGCGTGCAGCTTTTTTATACGCTTTTCGTCCCCCCTTGCCCAGTCCAAAAAAACGGATACAGAGCCCACGTGTCCCGTCCTAAAGATCGATACCGCTTCCATTTTCTCTTAAAACCCACCATATATTTCTAATTTTTAACGTTTTCCGAACTTTTGTTTACAATTTATTAACTGCCACATTTATTTACAGATTTAAGTTGTTAGTATATAATGTTTCCAAACAAACTTGGGTGGTGGCAATGATGAAAGAGACGCTCGTTCCCTCGCAGTACTTACAGATCGCGCTGGACCTTGCCCGGCGCATCGCCAAGGGGCAGCTGCCGGAGGGCAGCCGGATCTATGGTCGATCGGTCATGGCCTCGGAGTACAACGTGTCGCCCGAAACTATCCGGCGGGCGCTGCGGCTGCTTTCCGATATGAAGGTGGTAGAGGTCAAGCCGCAAAGCGGCGCCTATGTTCTCTCCGCGGACAGCGCCCGGCGCTACATCGAAAACTTTGAAGACAGCGCCGATGTACAGGCCCTGCGCCAGCGGCTCAAGCTCCTTCTCGTTCAGCAGGCGGACCTGAACCGCCAGCTCAGCGACACGGTGGCCGCCCTCGTCCGCAGCCGGGACACCTTTTCTGCCGCCGATGAGCCGCTTCCAAACTATGAGATCCCCATTCCGCCTCATTCCCCGCTGATCGGCCAGAGCATCGGTGCGCTGAAATTCTGGCAGTCCACCGGGGCCACCATCGTGGCTATTCGGCGGGGACAGACCGTGCTGCTCTCCCCCGGCCCTTACGCCGAGCTTTACGCCGGAGATGTTCTGGTCGTGGTGGGCAGTCCCGCCGCCGCTGAAGCCACCCACCGTCTTGCCGCGCCAAAGGAGGGCGCTGACCATGATCCAATTTGAAAACGTCTGCAAAAGCTACGGGAAGACCCCTGTTTTAAAGGACCTGACTTTCACCATTCCAGACGGGCAGTTCGTGGTTCTGATCGGTCCCTCCGGCTGCGGAAAGACCACCACGCTGAAAACCATCAACCGCCTGACAGCCATTGATTCCGGTACGATCTCCATTGACGGAACGGACATTGCCGCGCAGGATAAAACGACGCTGCGGCGGCACATTGGCTATGTGATCCAGCAGATTGGCCTGTTCCCCAACATGACGGTGGCGCAAAATATCTGCGTGGTGCCCAAGCTGCTGGGGTATGACAAAAACCGCCGGGCCGGGATCGCCGCCGAGCTTTTGAAGCTGGTGGGAATGGAGGGCTACGCCGAAAAATACCCTGCCGAGCTCTCCGGCGGGCAGCAGCAGCGCATCGGCGTTCTGCGGGCGCTGGCAGCTTCGCCCCCTATCGTGCTGATGGATGAGCCTTTCAGCGCGTTGGACCCCGTGACGCGGGAGACCTTGCAGGATGAGGTGAAGCACTTGCAGCAGCGGCTGCACAAAACCTTCATTCTTGTCAGCCACGACATGAGCGAGGCGCTGAAGCTGGCGGACATCATTATTTTCATGGAGGGTGGCCGGATCGTGCAGATGGCCTCGCCGGAGGAAATGCTGGAACACCCCGCCAACGATCTGGTGCGCAGCTTTCTGGGCAAGCACATTCCCGGCGCGCCCACGCCCTCTGCGGTGGAGCACTTCATGCGCACCAATCTCATCACCGTCACGCAGGACCGCGGCGTGCTGGAATGCGCCGAGCGCATGGCCCGCAGCGGCGTGGATACCCTGCTGGTCACCGATCCCTCCGGCCGCTATGCGGGCGTGATCTCCATCGGCGACATCCGCCGCTGGGGCCGGGAGCTGCGCAGCATCGAACCCATCGTCCGCCAGAGCGCCCGCACCGTGCGGGTGGGTGACGATGCCCGGGAAAGCTTTGATTACCTGCTGGACTCAGGAGCCAGCTATGTGGTGGTATTGAACGCTGACGATACCATTGCCGGGATCGTCACCAAGACCAGCGTGGCCCGGTCGGTGGCGGAAAACCTGTGGGGGGATGGAAGATGAGCGTTCTACTGAGAAATTACGGCCCGATGCTTGCCAAAGCCATCGCTGTCCACACGGCATATGTGCTGGCCGCCACTGCCTGCGGATTGCTGTTGGGACTGCTGCTGGGCATTCTGCTCTCCCGTGTTCCCCGGTGGTCTTCGCTGCTGCTCCCGCTTTTGTCGGTGCTGCAAACGATCCCGGGGCTGGTGTTCATCGGTGTGCTGTTCATTCTTTGGGGCAGCAGCGCCGCCGTGGTGGTGGCCGCCTTGAGCATTTACGCCATGTTCCCGGTGCTGAAAAACACCTATGCCGGGATACTCAGCGTAGAGCGGCGGTACATCGAAGCAGCAAAGGGCTGCGGAATGTCGCCGCTTCAGGCGCTGGTACAGGTAGAGCTGCCGCTGGCGGCCCCGGCCATTGCCGCCGGGGTGCGGATGTCGGCGGTATACACCGTTTCATGGACGGTGCTGGCCGCCATGATCGGCCGGGGCGGGCTGGGCGACTTCGTCTATCAAGGGGTAGCCTCCAACAATCAGTCCCTGATCCTACTGGGCGCTGTTCCCTCTGCGCTGCTGGCGGTGGCCTTCGGCGCGGCCATTGACATGGTGCAGCGCCGCCTGACGCCCCACGGGCTGCGGAAAAAGGAGGCGGTGGAATGAGCTGGCCGTTAATTTTCGAGCACCTGTTCATCGTGGTGTCCGCCTCGCTTCTCTCCGTTTGCATCGGCCTGCCCCTCGGCATCTTGGCCTATGTCTCCAAAACCGCCCGGCCCATCCTCCTGCGCCTTGTGGACCTGCTGCAAACCGTGCCCTCTCTTGCACTGCTGGGCATTTTGATGGTGTTCTTCTCCCCCGGCAAGGGGACGGTCATTGCCGGGATCACACTTTATTCCCTGCTGCCGATCGTGCGCAACACCTGCCTTGGGCTGGAACAGGTCGATCCCGGCATCAAAGAAGCTGCCCAGGGCATGGGCATGGGTAAGGCCCGCCGCATTCTGACCGTGGAGCTGCCGCTGGCTTTCCCCACCGCGTTCACAGGCATCCGCATTGCCGTGGTGAATGCCATCGGCACAGCGGTGTTTGCCGCCTTTGTGGGCGGCGGCGGACTGGGCGGCGTGATCACACAGGCCATCCGCGTGTCCGATATGCGATTGATCCTGTGCGCCACCGGGGCTCTGATGGTCATGGCCGCCGCGCTGGACGCCGCCATGGGCTTTTTAGAGCGAAAGCTGCGCACCGGACGGAACGGACGACGGGGACTGGGACTGTTCGCGGCGGGGGCAGTCGCGCTTTTCTTCCTGCTGCTGCCTTACGGACGGAGTGCCGCCGGAGACCTGATTCTGTATGACGGCGACTACTCCGAGCCCCAGCTGCTGCACCGCATGGTCAAGCTGTTGGTGGAGGACGGCAGCGACCTGCGCGTTACCATTCTGGATCAGATGTCGCAGGTGAACAACTTCAACGCCCTGACTGCCCCCTCCCCCACCTGCGATTTGATGCTCTCCTATGACGGCACGCTGCTGACCACCTTTTTCCATCAGGACACCACTGACATCCCAGAGGGGGAAAGTCTGTACGCATACGTCCGCCGCACTGCGCAGGAGGAATACGGCCTGCGGCTTCTCGATCCGCTGGGCTTTGACAACACCTATGCCGTGGCCGTTCCCCAATCCGTGGCCGCCCGCTATGACCTTGCCACCATCAGCGATCTTGCCGCCGTGGCCCCGGAACTGACCTTTGGTGCGGAGCAGGGCTTTTTCACCATGGAGGGCAGCATGAAATTTACGCCCTTCACCCAGTTTTACGGGCTGCACTTCCAGAACACCATCTCCATGGATCTGGGGCTGAAATACGCCGCCGTGGAAAACGGAACGCTGGATGTGACCGTGGTCTACGCTACCGACGGCCTGAACCGCAAGGTGGGGCTGCACCTGCTGGAGGATGACCGCCACTTCTTCCCAGATTACCGCGGCGCGTTTCTGGTGCGCGGCGATGTGCTGGAACGTTACCCGCAGCTGGAGGATATCCTCGGCCAGCTGTCCGGCCGCATTTCCACCGATCAGATGGCGGAGCTGAGCTATCAGGTGGATGTGGAGGGCCGGAGCGCGGACGATGTCGCCCGGGCATTTTTGACCGAGCAGGGCCTTTTGAAACCTTAACACTTCTTAACCCCGCAAGCGCCCGGATATTCCCTCCGGGCGCTTGCTATTTTCCCAAATCATGCTATGATGAAAGCAACATCTGCAAGGAGGCGCACCAATGCTGGATTTCTTGAAAAATGAGGGGGTCTCCCCCCTGCTGCTGGAAAAGCTGGAAGCCTTTCGGAGTAAATTTCCCACACCTGCCGCGCTGGCCGGGCGCATCCCCGTCCCCCGCTATCTCTACTATGGCAAGGATGTCTGGGAGGAAGCCATCACCGCACTGCTGTGCGGCGAAAACCTGCTGCTGGCGGGGCCGAAGGCCACCGGAAAAAACGTGCTGGCGGAAAATCTGGCCGCCGTTTTCGCCCGCCCCAGCTGGGACGTTTCCTTTTACATCAATACCGACGCCGCCACCCTGCTGGGAACGGACACCTTCCACCAGGGGGAGGTCACACTGCGCAAAGGCCCCATCTACCAATGCGCGGAGTTTGGCGGCTTTGGTGTGCTGGACGAGATCAACATGGCCAAAAACGAATCGCTGGCCGTGCTCCACGCCACGCTGGACTTCCGCCGCGCCATCGACATGCCCGGCTATGAGCGTATCGCCCTGCACGACGCCACCCGCTTTATCGCCACCATGAACTATGGCTACGCCGGAACGCGGGAGCTGAACGAGGCGCTGGCCTCCCGCTTTGTGGTCATTGATATGCCCGCCATCAGCTCGGAGGGACTGGTAAAACTGCTGCGCCGGGAATTCCCCACGCTGAAAAGCGCATGGGCCGACCAGCTGGCAGGACTGTTTCAGGATATTCAGCGCAAATGCGACGGCGGCGAGCTGAGCACCAAGCCGCTGGACCTGCGGGGGCTGATGGCCGCCGTGCGCTTGATGCGCGAGGGGCTGGAGGGCGGCCGCGCGCTGGAGCTGGGCCTTGTCAACAAGTCCTTTGACAGCTTCGAGCGTCAGCTGGTCAGCGATGTGATCCGCACCCGCCTGCCCGAGCAGATCACCGCCGGGGACGTGTTTGACTGATGGAAATTCAGGATCGGGAAAAACGGCGGGCCAGAAACCTTATCTGGAACGCCGCCGGGGATTACAGCTTTGAGCCGGACTTCAAAGCCTATGACGAGGATGGCCGGGCCGACCTTTATTGGAACAGCATCATCGGCGGCGCGCGGAAGGAATTCGGCGCGGAGACCCTCTCGCCCCTGCTGGCCAGCTTTGACGGCTGTGAAAACGCCCCAGTCTACGAGGAAGCAACATGGCTCATTTTAGAGGGCGCCGTTTTTGGGCGGGAGGCCGCGGCTCGCCCCGCGCTCCCGGCCCTGCGGCGCAGCTATGCCAAACGGGCCATAGCGTTGAGCGCCGCCGTGCCTGTAAAGACGACCATCAACCTTTTGACCGCCGCCTACTTCCGCCGCGCGCTGGGCGAAGAGGTGCACCTGCCCCCTGCGGAACAGGAGATGCTCAATGC
>CAKSVQ010000030.1 GCA_934504065.1 uncultured Dysosmobacter sp.
AAGGCCAGCGGCTTTGACGGCGTGCTCATCAACATCACCAACCCCTGCGACATCGTCACCCGGGAGCTGGCGCTGGGTCTGGGCCTGCCCACGGGCCGCGTCTTCGGCACGGGCACGGGTCTGGATACCTCCCGTCTGCTCTCCGCACTGAACCGCCAGACCGGGATCGACCACAAGTCCATCACCTGCTATATGCTGGGCGAGCACGGCAATTTGCAGTTTGCGCCGTGGTCCTGCGTCAGCTTCCGCGGCGTGCCTCTGGGCGAGATGGCCAAGCGGGACGAAAAGTTCCGTTTCGACCGCGACGCGCTCCAGAAGGAGTCCATCGGCGGCGGCTGGGTCACGTTCTCCGGCAAGTTCTGCACCGAGTACGGCATCGCCACCACCGCCGCCCGGATGGTGCACATCGTGCTGCACGATGAAAAGGCCATCATGCCCGCCAGCATGGAGCTTAACGGCGAGTACGGCGAAAGCGGCCTGTTCGCGGGCGTACCCTGCCTCATCGGCAAAAACGGCGTGGAAGAAGTCGTCGAGCTGCCCCTCACCGCCGAGGAGCAGGCCAAGTTCCACGACTGCTGCGAGGGCATCCGCAAGAACATGGAGCATCTGGCGGAGATCTGAGCAAGCCACAAAAAAGTCAAAGCGCTGCATCCGGATATCGGGTGCAGCGCTTTTTTATGCCTGTTCCTATGCAAAACGCCCCGTGGCGATTTTGTGGCGCGTATGGTAATCTGTCCGCTGCAAGAGAAAGGCGGCGATATGATTATGACAAAACCATATGGATACGTGCGGGTCAGCACAAGGGACCAAAACGAAGCGCGGCAGGTGGCGGCCCTCCTCGGCGTTGGAATCGAGGAAGAGCGCATTTTCACAGACAAGCTCTCCGGCAAGGATTTTCAGCGTCCGAAATATCAGGAACTGCTGCAAACGCTGAAAAAAGACGATCTGCTCTATATCAAGAGCATCGACCGTCTTGGGCGCAATTACGCGGAAATTCTGGAGCAATGGCGCATTCTCACCAAAGAGCGAGGCATTGACATTGCGGTGCTGGATATACCCCTGCTGGATACCCGGCGGGGCAAGGACCTTATGGGCACCTTCCTCAGCGACCTTGTGCTGCAGCTCCTCTCCTTTGTGGCGGAAAACGAGCGGGACAACATCCGCCAGCGGCAGACGGAGGGCATTGCCGCCGCCAGAATGCGGGGCGTTCGCTTTGGCCGTCCGCCCCAGGCGCTGCCGCCAAATTTTTCTGAAGTTTATACCCGCTGGCGGGCCGGAGAGATCACCGGGACCTCCGCCGCCGCGCTTTGCGGCATGCCCCTGTCCACCTTCCGCTACCGGGCGCGGATGTATGAAAAGGATACGTAAAACGGGCAGGATTTTTTGCAAAAAGGTGTACTTTTTTGCAAAATTTTCCTGCCCGTATGAACAGTACAATCATATCATGTAAAAACGGGTATTTCAACTGAAATTAGAAATTTTATCCATTCCCTGCCCGGTTGCAAAAAAGTACACTTTTTTGTCAGTATGGACCATTGAATAGGAAAGGGATGGTTAAAATGAAACGCAAGCTCAGTTTCCTGTTAACTCTTTGTCTTTGCGTCAGCGCGCTTTTCGGCACAGCCCGGGCAGACGTTCTGAACGCAAACGACGAAAACAACTCCGGCGGGACCTCCGGGACCACTGGAACCACTGCAAGCAGCACCGTCAGCAGCGGTTTCCCGGATGTTCCCGCATCAGCCTCCTATGCAGAGGCTGTGAAGGTGCTCAGCGAGGCTGGCATCATTCAGGGTGATACCAGCGGCAACTTCAATCCTGATCGCATCGTGACCCGTGCCCAGACCGCGGCCTTTTTGTGCCGGATGCTGGGAATCGAAGAAAGTGCCAAGGTAAAAAAGAGCACGAAGTTCACGGATGTTCCGCAAAGCTACTGGGCCTCCGGCTACATTGCAGCCATTGCGGAAAAAGGCGTGATCAACGGATATGCCGACGGCAGCTTTAAGCCGGATAACCCGGTGACATACGCGCAAATCATTAAAATGCTGGTTTGCGCATGGGGCATGGGACAGCAAGCAGAAATAGAAGGTGGATATCCGTCGGGATATATTCTGGTTGCAGGAAACACTGGTATTACGACCGAAGTAAATTATACCGCAGGTAACCCTGCACCACGTTATGCAGTTGCGCTACTCATTTATAATTCCATGTTTCGTTAAGGAGGTAATCGTATGAAGAAAACGAAAAGGTTAGTAACATTCCTGCTTGTACTTTGTTTCATGTTTAACTTTAGCATGCTTGCAAGTGCAGCAAAACTTCCACCAAATACAGACGAGAATGCCAATGCGTACTCCAACGACTGGGTGTACTGGTGCCAAGGTGCATCCCGCTACTGGGGAATGCGCGGATATGGATGCCGCATGGTCGCACAGTCAAAACTACTGGTTGAAGCAGGAATTGTTCAAACTAGTAATTTTAATCCTGATGTGTATTTTGAATGGTGCAAAAGCAATGGGTACATCAATGGATCGACAATGTGCGAACTACGGTGCGGGCAAGGACCTGGGGCATATGCAAAAACTCTGCAAAAGAGTCTTACATACACCAAGCAGGTCTCGTTGTATGGAAGCAAATCAGAGCGAGCAGCTCAAATTATGTCGTATATCAACGACGGCTATTATGTCATTTTGGGATGCACCGCACATCATGCATATGTTGGCCGCAACGCATCATTGAATGCAGGGACGCCGATTATTTATGATTCTTGGTCCGGATATTCGTATAATACGGCCACGGTACAGAATTATACAAGTTATACACTGGTAAACTTTAGCTATGCGTGGCTCTTTAACACTGGCGAAGCAAAAGAAACCACGTTACCACCTGATACGGTGAGAGTTATTCCTGTTACTGGCAATGCTGACACCGTCACCGAAACCAGCGCGATTCTGCGCGGCTCCTTCACCACAACAATAGTAAGAGCAACGGAGTGCGGAATGTATCTCGGCACAGACAAGGACAACCTGACCAAGCTCGGCTCGGATTCTGTAAACACCTATGGCACCAGCATGTTTTACAGCACTTCCAAATACGGAAAGACACTGACCCCGGGAACTACTTACTACTATCAAGCATACGCAACTGTCAATGGTGAAGAAAAAAGGGGAAGTGTTGAATCCTTTACTACAAAGGGGACTACTCCTCCTATTGCCCCCACTCTCAGCGTTTCTCTGAGCAGTAACGCTCTGACTCTGGAATATGGCACTTGCAATATGCTAACTGCCTCGACCACCCCTGCAGCGCTTCCTGTGACGTGGAAAAGCACGGATGAATCCGTTGTAACAGTAGCGAACGGCGTGGTCACCGCCGTTGATTCCGGCACAGCGTATGTAATCGCAGAGGTATTCGGCAACAACGATCAGACCGCTTCTGCAAAATGCCGTGTAACAGTCAAAGAAGCACCTAAATCAGAGACAGCTACATCTGATAATGGCACGATCATAGACCCAGTCCCAGTCAAGGTCACGGTCACGACAAAGGGTGCAGATAATATTACTGAGACCAGCGCCACTGTCCGGGGCAATGTCTCTGTAGACGGCGGAAAAGCGACTGAATGCGGAATGTACTTTGGAACTTCTGCGGGCGACCTCACCTTCCTGGGGTCCGACTCCATCAACAGCTCGAACATGCCGTTCTATTACAGTACGAGTAAATACGGACGGACGCTGTCGCCGGATACGACCTATTATTACCGGGCCTATGCCGTGGTAAACGGAGAGACCCACTGGGGCGAGACCGCGTCCTTTACAACGACAAAAATCACACCGACAGCATCGGTTACTGTCACAACAAGGGGTGCAGATAATGTTACGCAGACCAGCGCCACTGTCCGGGGCAATGTCTCTGTAAGCGGCGGAAAAGCGACTGAATGCGGAATGTACTTTGGAACTTCTGCGAGTAACCTCACCTTCCTGGGTTCCGACTCTATCAACAGCTCGAATATGCCGTTCTATTACGGCACGAGTAAATACGGGCGGACGCTGGCGCCGGGCACGACCTACTACTACCGGGCCTATGCCGTGGTGAACGGAGAGACCTATTGGGGTGAGACCGCGTCCTTTACAACGGCAGCATCCGCTCCCGCTTCAACGGGCAATACGCGCACCGCCGTGGTTGTCAACACCAACGGGCAGTACCTTGCGATCAACGACCGCCCCGCGGCGTCTCCGCGCAATTCCACTCAGATCGGGCGTATCCCGCCTGCCGGGACAGTGACCGTTTATCCCGATAAGACAAGCGGAAACTGGTACTACGTCCAATATAACGGCGTGAGCGGTTACGCTTACAGCAAGTATTTGTCCTTGCGGTAATCCAACTCGGCCAACATAAACAGTGGGGGCGGGCTTTTACCCGCCCCCACCTGTGATACAGGAGAGAGAACAATGAAAAAGAAATTACAGGTTATGATTCTATTGGGAATCATGCCGCTCCGCCTACTTGCCACAGAGGCGAACAGGATGTGACACTCCCTGTCCACTCTTCATTGCAAGCGGGTATACGCCACCACCATTCATAAAAGCAAGTAAAGCAGCCACCCGCGAGGCTTTTCTCGCGGGTGGCTGCTTTTTATTCCAAACGATGAATCTGCTTTCCGTATCTCTCTCATGCGTCAATCCTGCGCGGCGGTCCGCAGCAGGGCGATCTCGCGGGCGTAACCGGGGAGGTCGTTGGGTGTTTCCAGACAGAAGGGCAGGGCCCGCAGGGCCGGGTGGCGCACCACCCGCGTCAGGGCCTCCAGCCCGATGCAGCCCTCGCCGATGCGGGCGTGGCGGTCTTTCCGGGCTCCCAGCGGGTTCAAACTGTCGTTGAGGTGCACGGCCTTTAAGCGGTCAAGGCCGATGACCCGATCAAACTCCGTCAGCACGCCGTCCAAATCCCCAGCGATGTCGTATCCGCCGTCCCAGACATGACAGGTGTCCAGACATACGCCCACGTTCTGCTCCGGCGGGAGACGATCCAAGATCGCCCGCAGCTCTTCAAACCGTCCGCCCACCTCGCTGCCCTTTCCGGCCATGGTCTCCAGCAGCACGGTGGTGGACTGCCCCGGCCGCAGCACGGCACTGAGGCCCTCCGCAATGAGGGCAATGCCCGTTTCCACACCCTGCCCCACGTGGCTGCCGGGATGGAAATTATAATACTGGCCGGGCAGGTGCTCCATGCGGCGCAGATCGTCGGCCATAGTCTCCCGCGCGAACTGGCGGTTCTTTTCCTCCGCGCCGCAGAGATTCAGGGTGTAAGGCGCGTGGGCGATAATGGGAGCGAAGCGGCGCTCCCGCAGCAGCGCGGCAAGGGCCGCCGCGTCTGCTGTGTCCAGCTCCTTAGCCCGGCTTCCCCGGGGATTGCGGGTGAAAAACTGAAATGTGTCGGCCCCCAGCTCCATCGCCTGCCGCCCCATGGCGGCAAAGCCTTTGGCTGAGGACAGGTGGCATCCGATGTGCAGCATGGCTTCCTCCTGTGCTCTATGTATTCATCAGCGCCAGCATAGCACATCCGCGGCCGTTTGTCACGGTCAAAGGCCGATCACGGCGTCGCCTTTTGTGGAAAGCTCCACAGGGGGATCGGTTTCTTCCAGATAAAATTCCTCGGCCTGCTGCTGGACTTTTACCAGCTTTTCCTGCAAGGTGCGCAGGGTCTCCTCCACATCGGTGATCGCGTTGAACAGCAGTAAGTACTCTTTAGAGAGCGGCTTCATCTTTCGTACCTTCCTTTCTTCCGACGGGTTGTTTGTTCGTCGGTAAACACATCATACACATCTGAAATACGAGATTCTGTCTCTTTTTGTCGAAGTTACAGATAAACAAAAAAATGAAGGAAAAAGTGGAAAATGTATCCGATTTTCCCAGCGGAGGCAAAAATTTTTACGGTATATTGACGTCCGCGCCTAATTCCCCACTAACGAAAAAGGAAAATGGGAAATTTGCCGTAAACCCTTGCACAAGGCCATGGCGAATGGTATGATACCATCAGTCAACGAAGAAAAGGAGGGCATCCCATGGCAGAGCAAGCCCAACAGCTTTTTCTGGAGCAGTGCCGTCGGTATCCGGCGCTGCGGCCGGAGGACCTGATCAAAGCGCTGCACCAGAGCGTCTTTGGCTGCGGCCATCTGGTGGAGGACGCCGCAGGCGGCCTTTCTTATCTGAAGGAAGAAGCCGCGGCGGCTCGGTGCGCGGAGGTGGAGCCGCTGGGCAGCGCCTTTGCCCGGGTGCATCTGGGGGTGCTGCGGGAAACGGGACTGCGGGCTGAAACGCTGTTCCGCCTGTTTTTCCTGTCGGCCCAAACGCCCTGCGGAACGTCGGAGGAAGCCGAGCAGGGACTTGCCGCGCTGGCATCGCTGGCCGACGCGGGCGCGCTGCCTTTTTCCCCGCAGGAGATCGACGCGGCGGCGCAGAGCTGGCGCAGCCGGGGCTATCCCGCCTGCCATCACTCCGCGGCGTTCCGGGCCGCTTACGCTCCGGCTTACCGGGTGGTGCGGCGGGACTACGCCCGGGCGCTGCCCCTGCTGGCAGCCATCGACCGCCTGCTGGCGGAGCATCCTCAGGTGATCGTGGCCATTGAGGGCGGCAGCGCCAGCGGAAAAACCACGCTGAGCGCACAGTTACAGCAGATATATGACTGCAACGTGTTCCACATGGACGATTTCTTCCTCCGCCCCCAGCAGCGCACACCTCAGCGGTATGCCGAGCCGGGCGGCAATGTGGACCGGGAGCGGTTTTATGAGGAGGTCCTTGCGCCGCTGCGGGCCGGGAAGCCTGTGACCTTCCGCCGCTATGAGTGCAGATCACAGACACTGGCGGAGCCCTGCACCGTGCCGCCCCGGGCGCTTTCCATCGTGGAGGGGGCGTATAGCCTGCACCCCCTGCTGGCGGACGCTTATGACCTGCGGGTCTTTCTGCGCACGCCGCCGGAGGTCCAGCGCCGCCGCATTTTAAAGCGCAACGGCCCGGAGGTTGCCCAACAGTTTTTCCAGCGCTGGATCCCGCTGGAGCAGCAGTATTTTGCCGCCATGGAGCCAATTCGCCAGTGTGATCTGATTTTGGAGGAAACAGAATGAAGGTCGTTGTGATCGACGGGCAGAGTGGCCGGATGGGCCAGCTTTTCATTGAGCGGGCCGCCGCTGCCAGGCTGCCCTGTGAGCTGGTGGCAGTGGGCACCAACGCCATTGCCACCGCCGCCATGCTGAAAGCCGGGGCCTGCGCCGGAGCCACCGGGGAAAACCCAATACTGGTGGCCTGCCGGACGGCGGACATCATTGTCGGCCCCATCGGCATTCTGGCGGCAGACGCCCTGATGGGGGAGATCACCCCGACGATGGCCGTGGCCATTGGGCGCAGCGAAGCGAAAAAGCTGCTGCTTCCGGTGAACCAGTGCTCCAACATCGTGGCGGGCACCCAGAACATGAGCCTTTCCCGCCTGATGGACGAGGCGGTGGAGCTTCTGCGCTCGCTGCTTGCTTAAACGTCAATTTTCGGCCAAGCCGATTTTCATTCCCCGCGCAATCGCGCCCCAAGGCGCGGCTCCCGTTTAAGACGGCAAACCAACGAAAGGGAGACTTTTTCCAATGCACACATCATCCAACCGTTCCTCTTCCATCCACGATCTGGCCTGTGCCGCCGCGTGTCTGGCCCTTTGCATGGTGCTGCCTTTTTTGATCGGGCAGATCCCGGAGATCGGCCGTGCCCTCAGCCCCATGCACATTCCCGTACTGCTGGGTGGCTTTTTGTGCGGACCGGGATGGGCCATGGTCGTGGGGGCCGCGGCGCCGCTGCTGCGCTCACTGCTATTCGGAATGCCCACCCTTTTCCCCAACGGCATTGCCATGTGCTTTGAGCTGGCCACCTATGGGCTGGTCAGCGGCATGCTATACCGCAGGCTGCCGAAAAAGACCTCCAGCGTTTATATTGCGCTCATCGCCGCCATGCTGGCGGGCCGGGTGGTCTGGGGCGTGGTGCGGGTGCTGCTCTCCGGCGTGTCGGACGCCTCGTTTACATGGGCGGCGTTTCTGGCCGGGGCATTTACCAATGCCATTCCCGGCATCGTGCTGCACATCGTCCTTATTCCGGTGATCGTGCTGGCCCTCCGGCGGGCCGGATTCCTCCGCTGAAAACCACATGCAAGACCTGACCCCGAAAACGGCGCAGCCAAAAGCTGCGCCGTTTTCTTTATGCGCCGGAAACCTCCCGTGCACATTGGCGGCGCATACCGGGGCAGCTTTTTTCATACGCTGGATGGGAAAGGGGGACAACATATGAAACGACTGATCGCACTGGCGTGCGCGGTGCTGGTGCTCTCCACTGGGGCCCGGGCGCTGGATGTGGCCGCGCCCTCGGCGCTGCTGATGGAAAAGGAGACAGGGCAGGTTCTCTTTGCCAAAGCGGAGCACGACCAGCTGGAGCCTGCCAGCGTCACCAAGATCATGACCATTCTTTTGACCATGGAGGCCATCGACGCGGGGCAGCTTACTTACGACACGGTGGTCACCGCCTCGGCCCACGCCTGCTCCATGGGCGGGTCGCAGATCTGGCTGAAGGAAAATGAGCAGATGACGGTGGAGGATATGCTCAAGGCAGTGTGCGTGGTGTCCGCCAACGACTGCGCCGTGGCGCTGGCCGAACAGCTCTGCGGCAGCGAGGACGCCTTTGTGGAGCGGATGAACCAGCGGGCGCAGGAACTGGGGATGCACGACACCACCTTCCGCAACGCCACAGGTCTTCCGGCGGCGGGCCATGTGACCTCCGCCCACGACATTGCCCTGATGAGCCGGGAACTGATCCTGCACCACCCAGACATTCGCCGCTTCACCACCATCTGGATGGACACCCTGCGGCAGGGGGCCTCCCAGCTGGTGAACACCAACAAGCTCATCCGCTTTTACGAGGGGGCCACGGGGCTGAAGACCGGCTCCACCGACGCAGCCCGCTATTGCCTTTCCGCCACGGCGGAGCGAAACGGCATGGAGCTGATCGCCGTCATCTTAAAGGACGCCACCTCCGCCCAGCGCTTTGAAGACGCCAAGACATTGCTGGGCTACGGGTTTTCCACCTATACTCTCCACACCGTAACGCCCCAGACGCCCCTGCCGCCCATTCCGGTGACGCTGGGCACCCAGGCCACCGTCCAGCCCGTGCTGGGGGAGGGCACAGCCATTTTGTTGGAAAAGGCCAAAACGGGTGAATTGACACAAAGCATCGACCTCCCCTCCGGCCTGACCGCGCCTGTGGAAAAAGGCACCCGGATCGGCACGCTGACCGTCTTCTCCGACGGCGCGGCACTTGCCGAAATCCCCCTGCTTGCAGGAGAAAGCGTGCCCCGCGTCACCTATCGGCAGATGCTCTGGAGGATTTGGGGGCTGCTGGCCCAGTGACGAAATCGTTTTCCTCTTTTTGGAATAAAAGCGACAGCTTTCACTTGTCGAGAAGATGAAAAAATGGTATAATTCCCACAATGGTTCCCGCGGGGAAAGGAAAGGACGATGCTTCGTATGTTGGATGTAAAAACGTTCCAGATGAAAAGCTTCCTGCCCATGCCCTATGAGGAAGCGCTTTCGCCCCGGCTGAAGCTGGCGCAGGAAAAGCTGGAAAAGGGCACAGGCGCAGGCGGCGAATTCACTGGCTGGGTGCGCCTTCCCCGGGATTATGACCGGGCGGAATTTGCCCGTATTCTCGCCGCCGCGGAAACGATCCGCTCCGATTCGCAGGCGCTGGTGGTGATCGGCATCGGCGGCAGCTATCTGGGGGCCAAGGGCGTGATCGACTGCCTGTGCTCCCCCAACTATAACCTGAAAAAGAAGGACGGCCCCAACATCTATTTCATCGGCAACGGTCTTTCCGGCGACGCGCTGCGCGAAACGCTGGAGCTGGTGGAGGATGTGGACTTTTCCGTGAACATCATCTCCAAGTCCGGCACCACCACCGAGCCCGCTGTGGCTTTCCGCTTTTTCCGGGCGGCGCTGGAGAAAAAATATGGCAAGGCCGGGGCCGCCAAACGCATTTACGCCACCACCGACCGATCCCGCGGCGCGCTGAAGGCGCTGGCCGACCGGGAGGGCTGGCAGACCTTTACCGTGCCGGACGACGTGGGCGGGCGGTTCTCCGTGCTCACCGCCGTGGGACTGCTGCCCGTTGCCGCGGCAGGCGTGGACATCGGCGAGCTGATGGCAGGCGCACAGGAGATGATGGACGCCTGCGCCGTCCGGTCCTACGATTCTCCGGCGTGGAAATACGCCGCCATCCGCTATGAGCTTTACCGCTCCGGCAGGCCCATTGAGCTGCTGGCCTGCTACGATCCCGCTTTTCGCTATATGGCCGAGTGGTGGAAGCAGCTTTTCGGCGAGAGCGAAGGCAAGGATGGCAAGGGCCTCTTTCCCGCCAGCGTGGACTTCACGGCGGACCTCCACTCCATGGGCCAGTACATACAGGACGGCCGCCGCCTGATGTTCGAGACCGTAGTGCGGCTGGGTCCGTCCAACGAGACGCTGTGCGTCCCGCAGGACGCGGAGGACGGCGACGGGCTGAACTTCCTTGCAGGCAGGTCCATGGACGACATCCGCGACCGGGCCACGGAGGGGACGATCCTTGCCCACACCGAGGGCGGCGTGCCCAACGTGATTATCCACGCAGACGGGAAAACGCCCCGGGCGCTGGGCGAGCTCATCTACTTTTTTGAGTACGCCTGCGGCCTGTCTGGGTACCTGCTGGACGTGAATCCCTTCGACCAGCCCGGCGTGGAGCTTTACAAAACCAATATGTTCGCCCTGCTGGGAAAGCCCGGCTATGAATTGCAAAAGGCGGAGCTGGAAGCAAAGCTGCGCACGTGACAGCCCCGCGGGGAGGTGGAAACGCTTTCCAACACCCGTGCTGTCAATCCCCATTATGAACAAAGAATAAACTTGCTTTTTTGCATTGTCTTTTCTTTGACTTTATGCTATGCTTACATTAGCAAAGTTCCCACCATAAGCGACTTAATATGACAGGAGTGATTTACTATGGTCAGACTGATTATGGGCGTCAAGGGTTCCGGCAAGACCAAGCAGCTCATCGAACTGATCAACAACGCGGCGAAGGATGAGCCCGGCAACGTGGTTTGCATTGAGGCCAACCGCAACATGACATATGATATTCACTATCATATCCGCCTGATCGATGCGCAGGAATACAGACTGAACAGCTATGATATGCTTCGCGGCTTTATCAGCGGCCTGTGCGCAGGCAACTACGATATTACCCACGTGTTTATTGACAACCTGTGCAAGACCGTCGGTCAGGACGTGGACGCCGCCACCGAGGAATTCCTGAACTGGCTGGATGTCTTTGGTGAGAAGAACAACGTCAAGTTCACCATCACCATCAGCGCAGATGCCGCCATCGCCACGGACGGCATGAAGAAGTTCCTGTAATTACATGAAGCTAAAAGGATGGCAGAGACTTTCGTCTCTGCCATCCTTTTAGCTTCGGCAAAGTGGCGCTGCGGAAATATGCACGGTCACTTCTGCACGCTGCGGCCCAGCACGTCAGACACCTCGGCAATGGTGATAAAGGCGTTGGGGTCGATGGCTGTGACCAGCGTTTTCATCTTTGCGATCTGAAAGCGGTTCACCACAAAATAGATCACCGTCTGCTCCGCGCCGGAGTAATAGCCCCGGGCGCTGATGTGGGTGATGCCCCGGCCAAAGGTCTCGGAAAGGGCGGTGCTGATGGCATCGGCCTTCGTGGTGACGATCATGGCGGATTTGGCCTTGTCAAGGCCCTCGACAATGAAGTCCACCGCCCGGATGGCGGCGCAGTAGGTGACCACGGAGTAAAGCGGCAGCACCCAGCTTTGGAACACGCAGCCGATCACGATGTACAGCACCACGTTATACGCCATCACAAAGGTGCCCACCGTCAGCCCCAGCCGCTTGGCAAAGATCACTGCCATGACCTCGATGCCGTCGATGGCGCCGCCGAAGCGGATGGTCATACCGCTGCCCACGCCGGAGATCAATCCGCCGAACAGGGCGCACAGCAGCAGGTCCTGCCCCGCAAAGGGGGAGGCAGTGGAAACATCCACCGGAAGAATATTGGTGATGACATAGGACGCGCCGGAATACACCAGCACCGCCCACAGTGAGTAAATGGTGAACACCGTTCCCTGCTTTTTCCACCCGAAAAGAAACAGCGGCGTGTTGAGCAGCAGCAGGAACAGCGCCAGCGTTCCCTCCTCCGGCGTGATCTGCCACAGCAGCATGGATGTGCCGGAAATGCCGCTGTCGTACAGGTGGACAGGCGCCAGAAACATGGTCACGCCCACGGCGTTGATGATGCCCGCCGCCGTCAGCAGGGCAAAATTGATGGGACGGAGCTCCCGGAGCGCAGCAGTCAGCACGTTTTTCTTCACAAAATACCTCCTATGGCAAGGTCAGGAACAGACTTTCCTGCTCCTGACCTCTTTTCTTTGATGATAGCACAAAACTGCGCTAAAGCGGCGTTAAGATCAGAGGATGCGCCCGTTCCACGCATCCGTGAACGCGCCCTCCGCAATGGCGCTCGCACCGCCGACAAAGACCTCGTCCATGCCCTGGGCCAGCTGCTGCGGCTGCTGCCATGTGTCCGCTTCATGGACCTTATCAAGGTCGAACAGACACAGGTCCGCGTCCATCCCCACGGCGATACGGCCTTTTTGCCGCAGGCCAAACCGCGATGCGGGCTGCGCCGTCATTTTGCGCACGGCCTCCGGCAGCGTCAGCACGCCCCGCTTGCGGACGTAGGTCTCCAACACCCGCGCAAATGTGCCGTACACCCGCCGATGGGGCAGTCCGCCGCCGGGGTAGGTGGAGTCGGAGATCACGCTGGAAAAAGGAGCGCGGAGAATGTCGTCAATATCCTCCTCATGGCAGATGGTGTCGATCATGGAAACAGCGCAGTGCTCTGCCGCCAGCAGGTCAAACAGCGCCTCGTAGGGGTCCTTTCCCTGTATGCGCGCGATCTCTGCGATGGACTTGCCCTCAAGAGCTTCATTTTCCGGCAGGTGCAGGGAGGTGGCATGAATATTTTCAAAGCCCGCCAGCAGCACGATGTTTTCAAAGTCGTGCCCCGTCTCCATCCGCCGCCGCATGGCGCGGCGGCTCTCCGCGTCGCCCAGCGCTGCCGTCAGCGCCGAAAGGCCCCCGGACTGGAACTCCGGCGGCAGCACGTGGATCAGCTGGGTGGACCCGGCAGGGTAGGGGTACACATCGCAGGCCACGTCCAGCCCATCCTCCCGGGCCCGGCGCAGCATTTCCAGCATTCGGGGCGCCGTGCGCCGCCAGTTCCGCCTGCCGATGGCCTTGAGGTGGCTGATCTCCAGCGGAATGCGCAGTGCGCGGCCCACTTCCAGCATTTCCGCCAGCGCCTGCTCCACGCCGTCGCCCTCCTGCCGCATGTGCACCGCCACGGTCACGTTTCCGCCACGCAGGGGTTCCAGCGCCCGGATAAGGCCCGCCGTGTCGTAAAAGCACTCCGGTGCGTACCCCAAGCCCAGAGAAACCCCCGCCGCGCCCTGTGCAAGGCACTGCTCCAGCAGGGCGTGCAGGCGGCGGTATTCCCCGTCGGTCAGCGGTGCGCTGCCAAAGCCCGCCACGCAGGCGCGCAGCGTGCCCATGCCCACCAGCAACCCGCTGTTGATGCGCTGGGGAAGCGCCGCGGCCTGCGCACGGTAATCGGCAAAGGTGGGGAAGGCCCGTCCCGACGGCGTTTTGCCCACAATGGGCTCCAGATAGCGCTCCAGCGCTTCCCGGTGCTCGCCCGCCGCCGGGGCAAGGGACATTCCGCAGTTGCCGTTCAGCACTGTGGTCAGCCCCTGCGCCAGCTCCAAGCGCCCGTATTCCGGCGAAAACAGGGCACTGTCGCCATGGCGGTGAATATCGATAAAACCGGGAGTGAGATACCGCCCGGCGGCATCCACTACCCGGGCGGCCTGTGCCCCCGTCAGCTGTCCCACCGCGGCGATGGTTCCGCCGCGCACCGCCACGTCCCCGAAAAAGGGTGCTTTGCCCGTGCCGTCCACGATCCGGGCGTTTCGAATCAGGACCTCATACATCCGCCCCACCTCACAATCTTTTTTCATTGTAAAACAACGGCCCATTTCTGTCAATCTCCAACAAAATTGGGCTTTTTTTGAAATTTTTGCTTACCCTCAGGTACAAATCTGTGGTATAATGAAATGGAAATCAGAGTGATGAAGGAGATGGCGTGAATGTTTCAGCCGGGGCAACTTTTGGTATATGGCAGCACAGGCGTGTGCCGGGTAGAGGGCGTAGCCGCGCCGGGATTGGACCCCACCAACCGGAAGCGGCAGTATTATCAGCTCAAGCCCCTCAGTCAGGACGGCGTGATCTACGCCCCCATGGACAGCGAAAAGGTGCCCATCCGCGCGGTGATCTCCCGGGAGGAGGCGGAAGCGCTGATCGACCAGATCCCCTCCATCCATGCGGAGGCCTGCCACGCCCCCACGGTGCAGGCGCTGGCCCAGCGGTATCAGTCTGCCATGGGCGCGCGGAGCTGCCGGGAGCTTTTGGAGCTGGTCATGTCCATCTACGTCAAGCAGCGGCAGATGCAGGCGCAAAAGCGCAGGCTGGGACAGGTGGACGAGCGGTACATGAAGCAGGCCGAGCGCCTGCTGTACAGCGAGCTTTCCGCCGCGCTGGGCATCCCCGCGGAGGAAGTGCAGCCCTACATTGCCAGCCGTGTGCACAGCGCTCAAAATGACAATATGAACTAAAAAATGCGCCCCGGATGGGGCGCATTTCAGCTTGTCGAAAAACCTCTGTTTGACGGAGAAGGATTCTATTTAGCAGGGGGGAGTACGAGGGGGCAGAGCCCCTTCGTGTTGGATCGAATGCCTGCAAAAAGCCCGCATACGCGGGCGTTTGCGCCGCGCAGCGGCAGCTTTTTGGACTGCGCAGCAGACAAAAAAGCGAGACATTAGACAGGCTGTCGAAAAAGTCCATATGGACTTTTTTGACAGCCTGATGCGCCCCGGATGGGGCGCATTTTTCAGCTTCTCACAAAAGCGGCAAAGCCGCTTGTTCGATCTTTACAGGTAGTTCAGCGGATTACGAGCCACGCCGTTATAGCGCACCTCGAAGTGGCAGTGGTTTCCGGTGGAGTTTCCGGTGGAGCCCACCCGGGCGATCTGCTGGCCCTTATAGACGTGCTGGCCCACAGACACCGTCAGGCTGCTGTTGTGGCCGTAATAGGTCACATAGCCGTTGCCGTGGTTGATCTGCACCAGATAGCCGTATCCGCTCATCCAGCCGGCGTAGACCACGGTGCCGCCGTCCGCCGCCACCACAGCCGTGCCTCTGGGCGCGGCAATGTCGATGCCCTTATGGTTCGTGGAGCCGATGCCGCCGGGGGATTTGCGCCCGCCAAAATAGGACGTGACCCGCCCGGAGACCGGCCAGCGGAACCGTCCGGTGGGGTGCCACGTGGGCCGCTCCTTCGTGCCCCGCAGGCGCTGCTCTGTGACAGGCTCCTTCAGCGTAACGGAGGAGAGCACGGTGCGCTCCGTCTCCTCGCCGTTGACATAGGTCACGGTGGCCAGCACATCCGCCGCACCGTACTGCCCGGAGGATGTGACCTTATAATCGCCCTTGTAGAGGTTGGAGGAATCGGTATATTCGATGTCATACATCACATCTTCCACATACCGCTCCCGCTGCACCACCGTCATGGTCAGGTACGGCACGGAGGCGGACAGGGTAAGCACTTCGCCGATCTGCAGCTTGTCGATGCTGTAACCGGGGTTCAGCGCCAGCAGCTCTTTGCTAGTCAGGCCGTGGGCCTCGGCGATCTGCGACCACGTGTCGCCCTTTTTCACCTCATAGGTGACCTCGGCGGTCTTGGTGCTGTACAGCGTTTCCGCAAGATAGCCAAGGTTCATGATCTCGTCGGTGGAGACGTATTCCTGCCGCACCTCCACATCCTCGGCGAAATCGCAGGAGATGGTATCCTCCGTGGTGGCGGCATCCTTCATCTGCTTCATCAGCTCTTCCAGCGCCCCGGCATAGGGCGTTGCGCCGATACGCTCGCCATCCACATACAGGCAGTAGGCCGGGGTCACCAGCCCGATCTCCTCGGAGAGGTCCTCTTCAAAGGTCTCGCCGTCCAGCACGTCCTGCCGCTTCAAAAGCCCGGAGGAATACTGGATCAGCGAATCGTCAATGGTAAAGCTCTCGCCCAGCGTCTGGGCGGTGATGGTCTCCAACTGGGCCCGGGCCTTTTCCGCCACCGAGCGGGACTCCACCGCGCCCACAACCGTGCCGTCATAGGTGACGGTGGTGCCCATGGTATACACCGAGCACAGCGCAATGAGCACCGCCGCCGTGCACCCGATGCCAAGGAACATGGCCGGGTGCAGCCTGCGCTTTTCCAGACTGGCCCACATCCGTTCCGCCGCGTGGAGCATCTGCTTGCGGCGGCCCCATGTTTTCTCCCGCAGAAGGCTGCCCAGCATAGGCAGCATATTCCAGCCGAACAGCACCAGCAAGATCGGCGCGCGCTCTGACTCGGGAAAATTGTGCCGATGCACCTCCCGAACGATGTGCCGCCAGCGGCGGCGGCTGTGACGGGCCTTCCGCCGCACCTGCTTCACCCAGCCGGAAACGCCGCCCTCGGCGCTTTGCCGGGAGGAGGCGCGGCCGGATTCCTCCGTATCCCTGTTTTTGTCTCTATCTTTATCTCTATCCCTGCGGGCGCTCTCCCGCGGCGCTGTGCGCCGCCCGGGGCGGGCGTCCCGTTTTTTCTTCAGTTCCTGACTCATAGCGCTCCTGTATTGATCCTCGAAAAAGTTACAATTTGTTACCGTTTCCTATCATACCCCATCTCCCCATGTTCCGTCAAGCCTTTTCCCTTGTCAAAACCCTGTGTTTTTCCGGTATTTTGGGGATTTTACAGAGAAATTGGGGAGAATACCCGGCTAGTCTTGCACATTTGACGGAAGAAATGGTTGCCAGAGTGTAAATTTTTGTGCTGATATTTACATTTTTTTAATTGACGCTTTCCGGCAGTCGTGTATAATGAAATCAGTATAATTTCATGAAACCGCAAATAAATAATGGAGGAAATCACAATGTTTGAGTTTTTGATCAACAAGCTGAAGGCTCATCCCCGCAAGATCGTCTTCACCGAGGGCACCGATCCCCGCATTCTGGAAGCTTCCGCCCGTCTGCTGTCCGGTACGTTTCTGACCCCCGTGCTGGTGGGCAACGAAGCCGAGATCCAGAAGGCCGCTGAGGAGGCTGGCTTCAATATCCGCGGCGCCATCATCATCGACCCCGCCACCTTCGATGAGATGGACAAGATGGTCGCCACCATGGTGGAGCTGCGCAAGGGCAAGATGACTGAGGAGCAGTGCCGCGCGGCCCTGTCTCAGGCCAACTACTTCGGCACCATGCTGGTGAAGATGGGCTATGCTGACGCTCTGCTGGGCGGCGCTACTTACTCCACCGCCGACACGGTGCGTCCCGCGCTGCAGATCGTGAAGACCAAGCCCGGCAGCAAGATCGTTTCTTCCTGCTTCATTCTGGTGCGTCCTTCCGCCACCGGCGACCGCGAGGTCCTGGCCATGGGCGACTGCGCCATCAACATCAAGCCCACCGAGGATGAACTGGTGGAGATCGCGCTGGAGACGGCCAGCACCGCCAAGACCTTCGGCATCGACCCCAAGGTCGCTTTCCTGAGCTACTCCACCTTCGGTTCCGGCAAGGGCGAGGACGTGGACAAGATGCGCAACGCATGCGCCAAGGCTCAGGCCGCCGCTCCCGAGCTGGACATCGACGGCGAGCTGCAGTTCGACGCTGCCGTTTCTCCCCGCGTGGCGCACACCAAGTGCCCCGGCTCTAAGGTCGCCGGCCACGCCAACACTTTCATCTTCCCCGACATCAATGCGGGCAACATCGGCTATAAGATTGCCCAGCGTCTGGGCTCCTTCGATGCCTATGGCCCCATCCTGCAGGGTCTGAACGCCCCCATCAACGACCTCAGCCGCGGCTGCAACGCGCAGGAGGTCTACTCCATGGCCATTATCACCGCCGGCCTTTGCAACGACTAAGTTTCTTCCATACAAGCCTGAAGTCTCCCGTGGGAAATCCCACGGGAGACTTTTTTGCACCTTGCTGCAACCTCAAAAAAATCCCCTCTGCGGCAAAGCCGCAGAGGGGATAAAGTATTAGTCAGCGTAGCCTTCCTGATTTTCCAGAGGATTGATCCCGGTGTAGGGAACGGCGTTGCCGTCGCTGGCCGCGCCCTTGCCCGTGCGGGTGATGGTGCAGCCGGTATACTCCACGATGCCGCCGATGGGCACAAAGGGCTTCTTGACCGTGATGGTCACCTTTTCCACCGCGTCGCTGGCGTCGAAAATCTCGTCAGCGATGCGCTGGGCAATGCGCTGCACCATCTTGTGCTGCTCGGTGGTGACCACCTTCTTGGCACAGTTATACAGCGTCAGATAGCTCACGCCAGTGGAATAATCGTCGTCCTGGCACTTTCCGGTCTCGTCAGACTCCGCGGTGATGTCCACCACGAACTTGGCGCCGAACTTGTTTTCCTCGGGGAAGAAGCCATGGGTGCCCCAGAACTGCATCCCCTTGGCGATGGTCGTGCAATTAGCCATAAGTCAAATTCCTCTTTTCTCGTTTTTTCAGTCCTGATAGGGCTGGCCCTTCCAGAACTCGTACACGCACTCAGCGAAGTCCTTGCGGATGCGCTCGTCGTCCAGATT
>CAKSVQ010000031.1 GCA_934504065.1 uncultured Dysosmobacter sp.
GGCAAGCACATCGTCGCCCAGCAGCAGGTCCTCCGCGTCGTGCAGGCAGCCCATCCGGGCCGTGCCGTCCGCCGCTTTGGCGATGATGGCCATCAGGGTATCGTAGGCGCTGTTTTCATAGCCCGCCACATTGCGGCTGCTGTGGCCCGTCCACGTGCTGAGGAAGCACTCGGCGTCGTTGCCATCCGCCGTCAGGTGGGTGCCTGCCACGGTGTATTCCCCGCTTTGCAGGGCGGCGGCAAGCTCCTGCTGCGTGACGGCCTTGGGCGTGATGTTCACCCCCAGCACCCGCTGCCACTGGGCGCACAGCAGCCGGGCCGCCTCGTCCGCGCCGTCTTCGGCGGCGTAGAGAAATTCCAGCGCGCCCAAATCGCTGCCGCTGTCATAGCCTGCGTCATTCAGCACCGTTTGGGCCTGCTGACAGCGCTGGGCATAGGTCTCCGGGTCGTTATCCAGCAGAGCGCCGCCCTCGGCGCGGAAGGTGCTGCCCTCCCCCTCCGGCACGCCGGGGGGCACCAGCCCCTCCGCCGCGCTGGCGGCAGGCCCGGCGGCGTGTGCAAGGGCCATGCGGTCGATGGCAAGCTGCATGGCCTGCCGGACGGCAGGGTCGGCAAACACGGTGCTGTTGCAGTTGAACACCGCGCTGTATACATCCAGCGTGGGGATGAACGCAAAGTCCTCCTGCGCGGCAAGCTCGGCAAGGCGCTCCTCCGGCAGGGGCCACACGGCGTCCACCTCCCGGTTTTCATACATGGCCCATGCCGCGCTCTCGTCCGCCGCGAAACGGAAGGTCAGCTCCGAGGGACCCGCCTGATCGCTGTAATAGCGGTCGCTGGCAGTCAGGCGCAGGGCGTCCGCATCATACTCCGCCGCCTGATACGGCCCGTTGGTCACAAGGCGCGTGGGGTCGGCCCACCATGAAAGCGCCGTGCCGCCCTCGGAAGACGCGCCCACCTCCTTCAGCCGCTGCACCACGTCCTGCCGCAGGGGTACGGTGGCAGGGGCGGTGCACACCTGCGTTAAAAACCAGTCGTAATACCCGCTGAGCACTACCTGAAAGGTGTTTTCATTTCTGGCGCTGACGCCCAGCAGCTCCATGTCGCCGCTGGCGCGGGCCTCGGCATAACCGCTGACGATGGAGAGCAGCGATGCCCACGGGGACTGGCTGACCGGGTCGGCCAGCCGCCGCCACGCATACACAAAGTCCGAAGCCCGGACGCTGCGCCCGTCCGACCACTTGGCACTGCGCAGGCGGAAGGTATAGGTGACGGTGCCGTCCATGTTCTGCTCGGTGTCCACACTCTTGGCCATGCCGCCCACCACCGCCGTGCCGCCGGAGCCATCTGACGCCACGCGCATCAGCCCCTCATACAGGTGGTTCAAAATCGTCTGGTCACCCTCCGTCCGGGCATAGGCCGGGTCCAGCGATGTCGGCTCCGCCCCCACGCACACGGAAAGGGAGAGGCCCTCGCTGTCCCGGGTGCACCCGGCGAGCAGCGTGATACAAAGCACTGCCGACAGCATCAGCGCCGCCAGCCGTTTCCAAAGCTGCATAGAAAAAGCTCCTTTCAGGAAAACCGACCGTTGTCGGGAATCTGAACGATCCACATCGGTCGGCGCCTTCCCGCCTGACCGATCCAAAATATAACGCCATTATAGAAAATCCTGCCGCATTTGTAAAGACAACGGCGAAAAAAGGCGGCGCGGCAGGAAAAAAGTTTGCCGTTTCTTCACAAATGTCTGCGGACGTGAAACTCTGCGAGGCTATTTGATAAGTCAAAACCCCGCAGGGCAATGCCCTGCGGGGTTTGAACTTGCCTTTACGCGATCGTCAGCTTGCCGTCGTCGCCGAATTTCACGGGGACGATCTCATTGCGGGTGTTTTTGGCAATGTCGTCAATGCGGAGCTTGGAGGGATAGTCGGCAATGAAGCTCACCGCCACACCCTGCCGCCTGGCCCGGCCCGTGCGGCCGATGCGGTGGACATAGTCCTGATTTTCGTCCGGCACGTCACAGTTGAACACGATGTCCACATCGTCCACATCGATGCCCCGGGCGGCCACATCCGTGGAGACGAAGACCCGCAGCTTTCCCTGCCGGAAGCGGTCCATCACCTGCTCCCGCTTGCGCTGGGGAATGTCGCCGTGGATGCACTCGGCGTCGATGCCCCGCATCTGGAGGAACTTGGTGATGCGCTCCGTGGCGCCCTTGGTGTTGCAAAAGCACATGCAGCGGTCAAAGCCCGTCTCATCCAGAATTTTCACGATGGCGTCCGCCTTGCCGTCATAGCCCACGTCCATGCGGAACTGCTTGATGTCCGGCTTGTTCTGCTCGTCCTCCCGGACGGTGACCTCCGCCGCGTCCCGCTGATAGACCCACGCGATGTCCATGACCTCCCGGGAGATGGTGGCAGAGAACAGGCCCAGATTCCGGCGCTTGTCCATCCTGTCCAGCAGGCGGGTCACATCGTGGATAAAGCCCATGTCCAGCATCCGGTCGGCCTCGTCCAGCACCACGGTCTGGGCGGTATCCACCCGCACGGTGCGGCGCTTCATATGGTCGCTGAGGCGGCCGGGCGTGGCCACCACGATTTGGGGATGCTTTTTCAGCGTGTCGATCTGGCGGCCAATAGGCGCGCCGCCGTATAGGCACACGCAGCGCACGCCGGGCTTGAAAGAAGCCAGCAGGCGCACCTCGTCGGTGATCTGAATGGCCAGCTCCCGGGTGGGAGCAAGGATCACCGCCTGCACCGCCTCGCTCTCCGGGTCGATATGCTCCACGATGGGGATGCCGTAAGCAAAGGTCTTGCCCGTTCCGGTGGGGGCCTTGGCGATCACGTCCTGCCACGCCATCATGGGGGGGATGCACCCGGCCTGCACCGGGGTGGAGCTTTCAATATTGCGCTGGGCCAGCGCGCGCATGATCTCCGGAGACAGGCCCAAGCTGTCAAACCGGACGCCTTGTGTATATTCCATAGTATTTTTCCTCTTTTTTTGGTTCTTGACGATGTCGATTTATGATATATTATACCCATAAAAGCCCCGCTTGTAAAGCCACGGTTGCGGCGGGGCTTCAGAAGTTTGCATTCTTGAAGTAAGCATTTGAAATTCTTTCAGTTTCCTATGGTTTTAGTGGAATTTCGTCCGCTTTTCCATAGTAAAATTTTGTATTGTCTTTGTTATCATTTCCATTTTTATGCTAAATTGTTCATATAGCAAGTATATGGAGGTGTCGACCATGGATGAGATGGCCTATGTACGCATCCTGCGTGACCTGCGGGAGGATGCCGACAAGACCCAGACCCAGATCGCGGAGATCCTGGGCACTTCTCAAACCATGTATGCCCGGTATGAGCGCGGGGCCAACGAACTGCCCATTCACCACCTGATCACACTGAGCAAATATTACGGCGTCAGCACGGACTATCTGCTGGGATTGAAAAAGGAATAACCTCGCATAGAAACCCCTCCCGGCCGATGACTGGGAGGGGTTTAGCTTTCGAAAAAGCGGCTACGCCGCTTTTTCGAAGGGGATTCGCTGCGCTACGTGCCTCATGGCCGCTTGGCGGCCATTTCGACACACGCTCCGCGCGAAGTGTATTATGCCACGCACATGTCGCGGCATAATACAGATTTCACAGCTTTCGCGCCTGCGGGCGCGAAACTCTGCGAGGCTTTTTTAAACGATTTCGCCGCGCGCCCCGCTCTCTGCGCTCAGCGGTGGGGCACGTGCCAGATGTTGTCGGCATACTGCGCAACGGCCCGGTCGGCGGCAAAGATGCCGCTGCGGGCGATGTTGTGCAGGCTCATGCGGTTCCACCGCTCCCGGTCGAGATAGGTCTGCGCCATGCGCTGCTCGGCCTGACAGTAGGACTGGAAATCCGCCAGCAGCAGATATTCGTCCGCCGGGCTGCCGCCGGAGCCGAACAGCAGCCGCTGATACAGGTCATCGTAGGCCACGCCGTCCCGGAACCCGGCGCGCAGCGCGTCCATGCAGCGGCGCAGGGTCTCATCCCGGTTATAGATGCGCTGGGGCACATAGCCCTCCTGCTTGAGCTGCTCCACCTCGTCGGCATGCAGGCCGAAGAGGAACATATTCTCGTCGCCCAGCACGTCGTGCATCTCCACATTCGCGCCGTCCAGCGTGCCCACGGTCAGCGCACCGTTCATCATGAACTTCATGTTGCCTGTGCCGCTGGCTTCCTTTCCGGCGGTGGAGATCTGCTGGCTGACCTCGCTGGCGGGCATCAGATGCTCGGCAAGCGACACCCGGTAGTTTTCCAGAAACACCACCTGCAGCTTGTCCTTGCAGATGGGGTCATGGCTGATCTGGTCGGCCAGAGAGTTGATGAGCCGGATGATCCGCTTGGCCACGGCATAGCCCGGGGCGGCCTTGGCGCCAAAGAGGAAGGTGCGGGGCTGGGTGATGGCATTGGGGTCGTCCCGCAGGCGCTGATACAGCGCGATGATGTGCAGTACATTCAAAAGCTGCCGCTTATACTCATGCAGCCGCTTGACCTGCACATCGAAAATGGCGTCGGGATTGAGCACCACGCCCCGGCTGCGCCTGGCATGGTTGGCAAAGCGCACCTTGTTTTCCCGCTTGATCTGCTCCAACCGCTCCAAAACCGCCTTGTCGTCGGCATAGGCATCCAGCTTTTGCAGCGCCAGCGGGTGCATCAGGTACTCGTCCCCTCCGGCAAGCTCCCGGATCAGCCCGTCCAGTCCGGGATTGATCTCGCTGAGCCAGCGGCGGTGGTCGATGCCGTTGGTCACGTTCTGGAACTTCCACGGCTCCATGCCGTAGGCGTCCTTGAAGACGCTCTTTTTCAAAATATCCGAGTGCAGGCCGCTGACGCCGTTGACGGCCATGCCCCCCGCGATGCACAGATTCGCCATGCGCACCTCGCCGCCCCAGAGGATCGCCATGGTCTGGGTCTTGACGGGGTCGTGATAGAACTGTTCTACTCTGGCCTGCCAGCGGGCGGAGATCTCCTGAATGATCTGCCAGATGCGGGGCAGCAGGCTCTGCACCAGCGTCTGGGGCCAGCGCTCCAGCGCCTCGGCCAACACGGTGTGGTTGGTGTAGGCCACCGACTGGGTGGTGATCTCCCACGCCTCGTCCCAGCTCATGCCGGCCTCGTCCATGAAAATGCGCATCAGCTCCGGAATGACCAGCGCGGGGTGGGTGTCGTTGATCTGGATCACGTTTTTCTCGCTGAAATTCTGCAGCGTGCCGTAAACCGAGAGATGTTTGGTCACAATGGACTGCACCGTGGCGGAGACGAAGAAATACTGCTGCTTGAGCCGCAGGGACTTGCCCTCATAATGGTTATCCTCGGGGTAGAGTACCTTGGCAATGGTCTCGGCCATGGCCTCTTCCTCCGAGGCCTTGAGGTATTCGCCCCGGGAGAACAGGGACATATCCACCGGGCGGGTGGCCCGGGCGTCCCACAGCCGCAGGGTGTTGACGTGCTTGGTGTCATACCCCGCCACCACCATGTCGCAGGGCACGGCCAGCACCGCCGTGGCGTTTTCATTGACGGTGTGCAGGTGGCCGTCAGCCCAGAACTCCCGCAGCGTGCCGCCGAAGTGGACGGTCTGCGCCTCGTCGGGCTTGGGCAGCAGCCACGCCGAGCCGATGCCCTTCCAGTCGTCCGGCAGCTCCACCTGCTGGCCCTCCACGATCTTCTGGCGGAAGATGCCCAGCTCATAGCAGATGGAATACCCGGTGGCCGGGATCTCCAGTGTGGTCATGGAGTCCAGATAGCAGGCGGCAAGGCGGCCAAGGCCCCCGTTGCCAAGACCCGCGTCCGGCTCCAGTTCAAAAATATCGGCGGCCTTGAAGCCCAGCGCCTCCAGCGCCTCGCGGAGCTGGGGCAGGACATTGAGGTTATAGGCGTTTTTCATCAGGCTGCGGCCCATCAAAAACTCCAGCGACAGGTAGTGCACCTGCTTTTTCTGCGCCTGCCGGGTGCGCTGGTTGGTCTCCACGCCCCGAATGGCCATCACGTCCCGCAGCACCAGCGCGCTGGCCTTCATCATCTCCTGATCGGTGGCCTCCTCCGGCGTTTTGCCGAAGTTGAGCATCAGCTTGGCGCTCAGGGCCTCTTCCAGTGTTTTCGCGGTAAATATTCTCATGGATCGTTCTTACTCTGCCGTTTTCTTCGTTGTCTTTTTAGCGGCAGGCCCTTTCTTTCTGGTCTTTTTTTCCGTGGTCTTCTCCGCGCTCTTCGCGGCTCTGGCAGTTCTGGCGGCACTCTTCCGCTTTTTCGGCGCTTCCGCCTGCGTAGGAGTTTCCGCCGCCGCGGCGCTCTCTTCCGTTGCGGCGCTTTCTGCTTTTACGGCGTTTTCCGTCGTTTCGGCGCGCTCCGCCGGGGTCTCCTCCGGTGCCTGCGCCGTCTCCGGCCATACTCTGCCCAGAATGCCCGCATAAATGCGCAGATATTCCTTTGCGCTTCTCTCCCAACTGAAATCGCCCTGCATGGCCCGCCTGCGCAGGCGGTCAAAGGCGTCAGGATAATCCTTGTAAAGGTACACGGCTTCCCGGATCACATACAGCATATCGCTGCTGGCGTAATTTGCAAAGGTGAAGCCGTTGCCGCTGTCCCGCCACGCCTCATAGGGCTGGACGGTATCCTTTAATCCTCCGGTCTCCCGGACGATGGGCACCGTGCCATAGCGCATGGCGATCATCTGGCTCAGGCCGCAGGGCTCGCTCTTCGAGGGCATCAGGAACAGGTCGCTGCCCGCGTAAATGGCCATGGACAGTTCCTCATTATAGTCCAGCCGGACGGCCATCCGTCCGGGATACTGCTGGGCGGCCCAGTGGAAAAACTCCTCGTACTTGCGATCGCCCTTGCCCAGGATCACAAGCTGGATGGGCAGCTCCATCATGTCGTGCAGCACCTCGCACAAAAGGTCCAGTCCCTTGTGGGAGACCAGACGGCTGACCATGGCCACGATGGGCACCCCCGCGTCCTCCCGCAATCCCAGCATCCGCTGGAGGGCCGCCTTGTCCTCCGCCTTGCCGGAAAGGTCCTGCGCCGTATAGCGGGCGGTAAGGCCGGGATCGGCGGCGGGATCGTAGCGGCGGACATCAATGCCGTTGAGCACGCCGGAGAGCTTATACTCACAGCGGCGCATGATCGTCTCCAGTCGATGGGCAAAATACGCCATTTTCAGCTCGTTGGCATAGGTGGGGGAAACGGTGGTCACCGCGTCGGCGCAGAGAATGGCGCCCTTGAGCAGGTTCACGTCCCCATCCATGATGAGGGTGCCGTCGTCCGCCCAGCCGTGGTCCAGCCCGAAGAGGTCGCCCAGCGTCTCCAGCCCATAGCGGCCCTGATACTCGATGTTGTGAATGGTCAGGGTAGTCCTGACGGAGCGGAAGCGGTCCTCCCGCACGCCGTCATCCTTGAGGTAAATGGGCACCAGCGCGGTCTGCCAGTCGTTGCAGTGGATGACCTCCGGCCAGAACTTCAGGTGGGGCAGCATCCGCACCACCGCCCGGGAGAAAAAGCCGAAGCGCTCCCCGTCGTCCAGATAGCCGTACAGCTCCGGGCGGAGGAAATACTGCTCGTTATCGATGAAATACCACGTCACGCCCTCCGCTTCCAGAGAGAATAGGCCGCAGTAGCTGTGCCGCCACGCAAGGTCCACATAGTCATAGCACTCGAATTTCAGCCGCTGGCCGAAGCGCTCCTTCACTTTCTGGTAAAGGGGCAGCACCACGGCCACCTCCGCGCCCTGCCGGGCCAGCGCCGGGGGTAGGGACCCCGCCACATCCGCAAGGCCGCCTGTTTTGCAAAAAGGAACCGCCTCACTGGTCGCATACAAAATTTTCACAGGTCAACTCTCCTTTCTCGCCGTCCGCGCTCACACCACGCTGCCCTTGGCCAGCACCAGCGGATAGGTACCGTGGCCCATCAAGGTGCGGCCGGGCAGGATCTGCACTTCCTTGTCCGCGATGATATAGCTCAAGCGGGCGTTTTCTCCCACGCTTGTTTCCTTGAACAGCACACAGTTTCGCACCTGCGCACCCTTTTCCACCACCACGCCGGGGAACAGCACAGAATTTTCCACGCTGCCCTCAATGCGGCAGCCGTCCGCCACCAGCGAATTGACGCAGTGCCCCGCCGAGCCGATGTAGGTGGAGGGCTTATCCGCCCCCTTGGCCCGGATGGGCCGCTCCGGGGTGAAGAGCTCTTTGCGGATGGCGGGGTCCAGCAGCTGCATGCTGCGGTCATAATACTCCTGCACCGAGCGGATCTGGGCGGCAAAGCCGTTCCACACATAGCCCCGCAGGTTCAGCGTGTTTTTCCTAGCCTGCAATTCCCGCCGCCAGCTGAACTGGTCGTGGGCGGAGCACTCGTCCACCAGCTCGCACAGCAGCTTTTTGGAGAGAATGAACACATCCAGCCCCCGGTAGCCCCGGGGCGTGTGCAGGTGGTAGAGCACCTCGGTGATGCGGCCGTCGGCATCCATTTCAAAATACGTGCCGTCTTCCGTTGCAAAGCTGTCGTCCCCGCAGACCACCGTCACGTCCGCACCGGAGGAAATGTGCCGCTCCAGAATGTCCGAAACCGGAAGATTCACCACCAGATCGCCGTCCATCAGCGCCACATACTCCTGCCGAATTTCCGCCAGATAGCTGCGCACCCCGGCCAGCGCCTCGATCTTGCCCCGGAAGGGCAGCACGCCCCAGTTGCGCTGATAGTTAAACGGCGGCAGCACCCGCAGTCCGCCGCGCTTGCGGCTCAGGTCCCATTCCTTGCCCGTTCCCAGATGATCCAGCATACTCTGATAGCGCCCGTGCAGCACCACGCCCACGTCGGTCACGCCTGCGTTGACCAGATTGGAAAGGGCGAAGTCCACCGCCCGATAGCGCCCGCCAAATGGAATGGACGCCGAGGAACGGACCTCCACCAGCTCCCGCAGGTCGCCCCGCCGCTCATAGGCGAAAATGATTCCATGCAGTCCGTTCATTTGGACACCTCCTCACCGCTGCGGCTGAGCATCACGCCGGGGCGGATATGCTTTCCCTCCGGCACGGCGCAATGGGGGGCCAGCACCGTCAGCCCCCACGGCTCCGGCGCCGTGGCCTCCGGTGTGCCGCCTACGTGACAGTTTTTGCCGATCTGGCACCCCTCGCCCAAAATGGCGTATTCCACCACCGCGCCGGGCTCCACCACGGTGCCGGGCAGCAGCACGGAATAGCTGACGAACGCCCCCTCGCCAATGACCACATTGGGCGAGAGCACGGAGTTTTCCACCCGGCCCTCCAGATCACTGCCGCGGTTGAAGGCGCTGTGGCTCACCTGCGCACCGGAACCCAGGAACGTAGGCGGCGCGTTGACGGAGCGGGCGTAAATGGGCCACGAATCATCGTTGAGGTCCAGCCCGGACTCCGGCGAGAGCATATCCATGTTGGCGTCCCATAAGGATACCAGCGTACCCACATCCTTCCAATAGCCGTTGAAGCGGTAGGCCGCCATCCGCTCGCCGCTGCGCAGCATGGCGGGGATCACGTTTTTGCCGAAGTCGTTTTCCGACGCGGGGTCGGCCTCGTCCTCTGTCAGATAGCGGCGCAGCGCCTTCCACGAAAAGACATAAATGCCCATGGACGCCAGATTGCTCTTGGGCTCCTTCGGCTTTTCGGCAAACTCGGTGATCAGGTCTTCCCCATCCACCGCCATGATACCAAAGCGGCTGGCCTCGTCCCATGGCACCTCCATCACGGAGATGGTGCACGCCGCCCCTGCCGCCTTGTGCCGGGCCAGCATCTTGGAATAGTCCATCTTATAAATGTGGTCGCCGGAGAGCACCAGCACATACTCCGGGTCGTAAAGGTCGATAAAGCCGATGTTCTGGTAAATGGCGTTGGCCGTGCCCTTGTACCACGTGCCGCCCCTGCTGCCCTGATAGGGCGGCAGGATATGTACGCCGCCGTCGGAATCGTCCAGGTCCCACGGCTGGCCGCTGCCGATATAGCTGTTGAGCTCCAGCGGGCGGTACTGGGTCAGCACGCCCACGGTGTCGATGCCGGAATTGGTGCAGTTGGACAGGGGGAAATCAATGATACGGTATTTGCCGCCAAAGGGCACGGCGGGCTTCGCCATGTCCCCGGTCAGGACATACAGCCGACTGCCCTGCCCTCCGGCCAGCAGCATGGCGATACACTCTTTTTTCATGGATGTTCCAGCTCCTTTGCCTCTTTTTTCTTCCCGGGCAGCCTGCCGTCGCCCCGCAGGAACACCGCCCCGAAGGCCGGGATACGGATGGCCGCGGACTGCTCTTTTCCGTGGGAGGGGATGCGCTCCACCGCCACCGACTCCGTGTCGCCGAAGCCGCCGCCGCCGTATTCCACAGCGTCGGTATTGAAGACGGGGAGATACCTCCGGTGGGCGGGAACGCCCATCCGGTAGTTCTCATAGGGATTGGGGGAAAAATTGACGGCGCACAGCAGGTCGCGGCCCTTTTTGTCCTTTCGGAGAAAGACCACCACGTTATTCTGGTTGTCGTCCGCCACCAGCCACTCAAAGCCCGCCCAGTCAAAGTCGATCTCCCAGAGGGCTTTTTCCTTTTTGTAAAAGGCGTTGGCGTCGCGGAAGAAGGTGTGGAGCCTGCGGTTACCCTCCCGTTCCAGCAGATACCAGTCCAGCGCCTGATTGGCGTTCCACTCGTGCCACTGTCCCAGCTCCGCCCCCATAAACAGCAGCTTTTTGCCGGGATGTGCCAGAAGGTATGCGTAAAATCCCCGGGTGCAGCCCAGCTGCTGGGGATAGTCCCCGGGCATTTTGCCCACCAGCGACCCCTTCATGTGCACCACCTCGTCATGGGAGATGGGCAGGACGAAGTTTTCCGAAAAGGCGTACATCATGGAAAATGTCACGTCCTTGTGGTGGTACTGCCGGAACCACGGGTCCATTTTCAGATAATGGCACATGTCGTTCATCCAGCCCATGTTCCACTTGAGGTTGAAGCCAAGGCCCCCGTCCTCCACCGGGCGGGTGACCATGGGCCATGCGGTGGATTCCTCCGCCACCATCAAAACGGCGGGGTCCACGGAAAAGGCCATGGTGTTGAGCTGCCTTAAAAAGTCGATGGCCTCCAGATTCTCCCGCCCGCCGTGGATGTTGGGTGTCCATGTGCCGCCGGGGCGGTCATAATCCAGATACAGCATGGAGGCCACGGCATCCACCCGCAGCCCGTCGATATGGTATTCCTCCAGCCAATACCGGGCGGAGGAGAGCAGGAAGCTTCGCACCTCGGGGCGGCCATAGTCAAAGACCCGGGTGCCCCATGAGGTGTGCTCCCACTTGCCGGGGTCGCTGTATTCATAGCAGCAGCCGCCGTCAAATTCGTACAGGCCCTGCTCGTCCTTGCAGAAATGGGCGGGCACCCAGTCCAGCAGCACCGCGATGCCGTTGCGGTGCATATGGTTGACGAACCACATGAAACCGTGGGGCGTGCCGAAGCGGGAGGTGGGGGCAAAATACCCGGTGCACTGATAGCCCCACGAGTCGTCCAGCGGATGCTCGGTGACCGGAAGCAGCTCGATGGCGGTATAGCCCATCTCCCGGACATAGGCGGCAAGCTGGCGGGCAAGGTCCCGGTAATCGATGAAATCGCCGTTTTCCCGCCTGCGCCATGAGCCCAGATGGACCTCATAAATATTCAGTGGGGAATCGTAAACCAGATGCCGCTGCTTGCGCTGGCGGAACGCCTGATCCGACCAGGAAAAGCCATCAATGTCATAGAGCTTGCTGGCTGTGGCAGGGCGGGTCTCCGTATGGAAACCGTAGGGATCGGCCTTCATGTGCAGTTCGCCGTCGCAGCCCAGCACGGCGTATTTATAGGCCGTGTAGACCGGAAGGTCCGGAATGAAGCCCTCCCAGACCTCGCCGTTTTTTTTCAGCGGGTTGGCATCGGTGCTCCAGCCGTTGAAGTCCCCGGCCACGGATACTGCCCGGGCCTGCGGGGCCCACACCCGGAAAAGCCAGCCGGATCGTCCCCGGCGCTTGGCAGGGTGCGCGCCGAACCATCGCCAGCCGTCCGTCAAGCCGCCGCTGTGAAAGCGCGCGGCCCGGTCCTTGCTCGTCTGCTTTTCCATATCGTCTCCTCTTCTCCGCCGGGCCACCGTTCTCGGCTGCCCCTCCCGCAGGGGACGGCGCGGCAGGTCGTATTTCTTATCATAATTATACGACCTGCGAAAAAATGCGTCAAGGACGGCGCTGTCGAAAAAGGCGGCGGTTTTTGGTTTATTCTCCCAGTAGACACGTTTTTTGTTTCTCCGTTTTTGTGCATTCCGTCACACCCAGTCCGTATTTACGAACCCTTTTCAAAAATTTAACCTTTTCATTGATTTTAACCGGGCCGTCTGCTAAAATAAGTTGAATTTTGTCTGCATTCCGGGAGGTTTTCTCATGCTGTCTGGCATTGCATCGTTTTTCACCAGTGTCATGATCGGGCCGCTGCCGCTGTGGTCGGTGGCGCTGGTGTGCGTGGGCGTGTTTTTCGCCGGATTTATGGACTCCATCGCCGGGGGTGGCGGCACCATTTCCGTGCCCACCTACCTCATTGCCTTTTCCGGCCTGCCCACCTACTATACGCTGGGCACCAACAAGCTCTCCTCCTGCATCGGAACGGTGTTTTCCACCGCCCGGTTCATCAAAAACGGCTATGTGAACTGGCGGCTGTGCGCCCCCTCCGTGGTGCTGGCGCTGCTGGGCTCTGTCGGCGGAACATGGCTCCAGCTCCGCACACCGGACGTGGTGCTGAAATATCTGCTGGTGATGATCCTGCCCATCGTGGCCTTTGTCACCCTGCGCAACCAGGAATGGCCGGACGAGCCGGGAACGATTTCTTTCCGCCGTCAGGCCGCCATTGTGTGGGCCGGGGCACTGGTCATCGGCCTTTACGACGGGTATTATGGCCCCGGCACCGGGACTTTCCTGATGCTGATCTTCATCCGCCTTGCCAAAATGGACACCCGCCACGCCGCGGGCTGCGTGAAGGTGATCAATCTGGCCTCCAACCTCGGCAGCCTGTGCTCGGCCCTGATTGCCGGAACGGTCATCATCCGCGTGGGGCTCATCGCCGCTGTGGCCTCCATTGCGGGGCACTATCTGGGGGCGGGACTGGCCATTAAAAATGGCAGCAAGATCGTCCGCCCCACGGTGATCGTGGTGCTGCTCCTGCTGACGCTGAAGATCGGCAGCGAGCTGCTGTTCCCCCAGTTCTGGGCCTGATAGTGTGTAAAACCCCCGCCGCATTCCGAAAAGGATGCGGCGGGGGTCTTGTTGAACGGTTGAAAACATCTGGTCAGTCATCCGTGCGGACGCCGTTTTCGATCTGGCGGATGTCGTAGGGCGAGGTCTGGTAAACGCAGTAGTTCAGCCAGTTGCCGTACAGCAGGTGGGCGCAGCTCCGCCAGTCCATTTTCGGGCGCTTTGCAGGGTCGTCCCCGGGGAAGTAATGCCAAGGCACCCGAATGTCCACACCCGCGGCCAAGTCCCGCTGATACTCTTTGTAGAGCGTGTCCCGGTCGTATTCCGCGTGGCCCATCAAAAAGACCTGCCGACACTGGTCAGTCTTCACGGCGTAGACCCCGGCTTCTTCTGACGAGGCAAGAATTTTCAACTCCGGCACCGCCTCAATGTCCGCCCGGTCCACGGTGGTGTTGCGGGAGTGGGGCACCCAGAACGTGTCGTCAAAGCCCCGGAAGAGGATGAAATTGGGGTCCTCCACCGTATGCTCGAACACACCGAAAAGCTTTTGGGGCAGCACCCGCTTGGGGATGCCGTAATGGTAATACAGCCCGGCCTGCGCCCCCCAGCAGATGTGCAGCGTGGAGTGGACGTGCGTCTTGCTCCACTCCATGATCTCGCACAGCTCCGGCCAGTAGTCCACCTCCTCAAAGGGCATCAACTCCACCGGGGCGCCGGTGATGATCAGCCCGTCGAAGGTGCGCTCCTTCACCTCGGCAAAGGTCTTGTAAAAGGCCAGCATATGGGCCTGCGAGGTGTTTTTGGACACATGGGCCGCCGGGGCGATCAGCTCCAGCTCAATTTGCAGCGGGGTGTTGCCCAGCACCCGGGCCAGCTGGGTCTCGGTGTCCACCTTGGTGGGCATCAGGTTCAGCAGCAGAATTTGCAGTGGGCGGATGTCCTGCGCCACGGCGCGGGTCTCCGTCATGACAAAGATATTCTCCCGGGAAAGCACCCCGGTGGCAGGCAGTTCGTTGGGAATTTTGATCGGCACGTCAGATCTCCTCCAGCGCCTGCGCAATGTCGGCGATCAGGTCCTCTTTACTTTCCAGCCCGCAGCTCATGCGGACAAGGCCCGCCGGGACCCCGGCGGCGGAAAGCTGCTCCTCCGTCATCTGGCGGTGGGTGGAGGTGGCGGGATTGAGGCAGCAGGTGCGGGCGTCGGCCACATGGGTCTCGATGGCGGCCAGCTTCAGCGTCTTCATAAAGCGCTCCGCCGCGGCCCGTCCGCCCTTGAGCTCGAAGGAGACCACGCCGCAGGAGCCGTTGGGCAGGTATTTTTCCGCAAGGGCGTGATAGGGGTCGCCGGGCAGACCGCAGTAATGCACCGTTTCCACCTTGGGGTGGGCGGCGAGGAACTCCGCCACGGCCTGTCCGTTTTCACAGTGCCGGACCATGCGCACGTGCAGGCTCTCCAGCCCCAAATTCAGATAAAACGCGCTCTGGGGCGAGGGTGTGGAGCCAAAGTCCCGCATGAGCTGGGCGGTGCACTTGGTAATAAACGCCCCGCCGTTTCCGAACTTTTCCGCGTAGGTGATGCCGTGATAGCTCTCATCCGGGGTGCACAGGCCGGGGAATTTCTCCGCGTGGGCCATCCAGTCGAACTTGCCGGAATCCACAATGGCGCCGCCTACGGCCGCGCCGTGGCCGTCCATATACTTGGTGGTGGAGTGGGTGACAATATCCGCCCCCCACTGGAATGGGCGGCAGCCGATGGGCGTTGCAAAGGTGTTGTCCACGATCAGCGGTACGCCGTGGTCATGGGCCGCTTTGGCGAATTTTTCAATATCCAGCACCGTGAGGGCGGGGTTTGCGATGGTCTCGCCGAAAACGGCTTTGGTATTGGGCCGGAAAGCGGCGTTCAGCTCCTCATCCGTGCAGTCGGGGGCCACAAAGGTGGCCTCCACGCCCATTTTGCGCATGGTCACGTCGATGAGGTTGAAGGTGCCGCCGTAAATGCTGGAGGATGCCACGATATGGTCGCCGCAGGAGGCAATGTTGAACAGGGCGAAGAAGTTGGCCGCCTGACCGGAGGAGGTCAGCATGGCCGCCGTGCCGCCCTCCAGGGCGCAGATCTTGGCGGCCACCGCGTCGCAGGTGGGGTTTTGCAGGCGGGAGTAAAAATAGCCGCTGGCTTCCAGATCAAAGAGCCTGCCCATATCCTCGCTGGTGGCGTATTTAAACGTGGTGGACTGGACAATGGGGATCTGTCTCGGTTCGCCGTTGCCGGGGGTGTATCCACCCTGCACGCAGACAGTTTCCGGGCGGTAATTGTGCATAATTCGATCCTTTCTCCGGGATCAACCCCGGTTTTCAACAATATGGACGTTCAGATGGTCATAGGTCATTTCCACGTGATGCGCCTCAAAGGCGGGGCGCAGGTTTTCGCACAGGGCAAACTTCACATCCAGATAATCCGCCGTGTTGGCCCAGCAGTAAATGGTGTAGGCAATGGAACTTGCGCCGTAATCCGTGACGCACACGGAGGGGGCGGGATCGGCGAGCACCTTGTCCGTGCGCTCCAGCGCCATGCGGCAGGCGG
This sequence comes from uncultured Dysosmobacter sp., assembly GCA_934504065.1. Lineage (GTDB taxonomy): Bacteria > Bacillota > Clostridia > Oscillospirales > Oscillospiraceae > Oscillibacter. The sequence goes on from CAKSVQ010000031.1 coordinate 15,813, forward strand.
CCTTGACCTCTTCGGCCGGAGCGTCATACGACGCGGTGACCACCTGCGTGATGCGGCGGCGGCCCAGCGTGGAGAAGTTGGTCATCTGGGAATCGGCCAGCGACTTATTGGGCAGCATGACGGTGTGACCGTCCGGCGTAAGAAGCTTGGTGTAATTCAGGGTGATCTCCTCCACTGTGCCGGAGATGCCGGAGGCCTCGATAAAGTCCCCGATCAGGAACGGGTGGGCGGAGAGGATCACCAGTCCCCCGGCCACGTTGGCAAGAATGTCCTCCGCCGCCAGCGTGATGCCCAGAGACGCCACGGACAACAGCGCCACCAGCGACGACATATTGATGCCAAGGCTGCTGACCACAATGATGACCATGATGACATACAGCCCCAGCTTGATGCCGGAGAGCAGGTATTTCTGCACCCGCCCATCCAGCCGGGAGCGGGCAAGCAGCCTGCCCACCACCTTTAAAACCACCCGGATCACCAGCAGGCACAACAGCAGCATGATGACCGCCGTGATCACATCGCCCAGCGAAGCTTTGCCGATGGACTGGTTCAAAATTGAAGTCATATCCGGCATAAACGATCCATCCTCTCATACAAAAATTAACAGATACGATGATACCGGAAAAACAGGAAAAAGTCAATGTCGCGGTTGCCTTTCCCCGGCGGACAATGGTATAATGGTAAATTATCAAAAGAGTCTCGCAGAGTTTCATGTCCGCAGACATGAAAGATGTGAAATCCGTTTTATGCCGCGACCTGTGCGTGGCATAAAACACTTTGCGCGGAGCGAGCGTCGAATTGTCCGCTATAAGCGGACAACCGAGGCACGTAGCGCAGCGAATCCTTTTCAAAAAAGTGGTTATGCCACTTTTTTTGAAGATCTTTTTGGAGGAAAGCCATGAGCCGCAGACCGACCCGGCAGGGCAGCGGACTTGCCCTGCTTCCCTTTTTCCTGTTCATCGCCATCTATCTTGGCGCGGGGCTTGCCTTGCAGGCCGCGGGCGTGGAGATGGCATTTTACCAGTTCCCCTCCGTCACCGCCATGTTTCTGGCGGTGCTGGCAGCGTTTTGCATGGGGGAGGGGAGCATCAACGAGAAGTTTTCCGTGTTTGCCCGGGGCGCGGCCAACGAAAACGTGCTGACCATGTTGATGATCTATATTCTGGCCGGGGCGTTTTCCACCGTAGCCAAAGAGATGGGCGGCGTGGATTCCACCGTGAATCTGGGGCTGAGCTTTGTGCCCGTCCACTTTCTGGCGGCAGGCGTGTTTGTGATCTCCGCCTTTATGGGCACGGCCACAGGCACCTCCATGGGCACCATCACCACCATCGTGCCCATTGTGGTGGGCGTGGCAGAAAAAAGTGGGCTGCGCATTCCGCTGCTGCTGGGTGCCTGCGTGGGCGGGGCCATGTTTGGTGACAACCTCTCCATGATCTCCGATATCACCATTGCCGCCACCCGCACCCAGGGCTGTGAGCTGCGGGACAAATTCCGGGTAAACTTTTTCATCGCTCTGCCTGCCGCCGTGCTCACAGTGGCGATCCTGCTGGCGGTGGGGCGGCCCGAGGGCACTGCCGCCATGGGCGCGCTGCCGTTTCAGGCGGTGAAGGTGCTGCCCTACGCAGCGGTGCTGCTTCTTGCACTGCTGGGTGTCAACGTGTTTTTCACACTGACCATCGGCATTTTCTCCGCCGGGATCATCGGGATGCTGGCCGGGGACCTGACGGTATTCACCTTTGCGCAGGCCATCTGGGCGGGCTTTACCGGGATGAACGAGATCTTCTTTCTGGCGCTGTTCTGCGGAGGGCTTTCCGAAATGATCGCCTGCAACGGCGGCATTGTCTGGCTCATCGACAGGCTGCGGGGCATGATGCGCGGCGGGCGCTCCGCGCAGGTGGGCATTGCCGCTCTGGTGTCTCTTGCCGACTGCGCTACCGCCAACAACACGGTGGCCATCATCGTCAGCGGCGCCATGGCCCGGGACGTGAGCCGGGAATACCGGATCGACCCTCGCCGCACCGCGTCGCTGATGGACGTATTTTCCTGCGTGTTTCAGGGACTTCTGCCCTACGGCGCACAGCTTTTAACGGCGGCCACCCTCACCACCATGAGCTATCAGATCCCCATGAGCCCGGTGGAGATCGTGCCCTATATGTGGTACTGCTGGATTCTGGCCTTCTTCGGCCTGCTGTCCATTTTCGTGCCCTATGCCGACAGGGTGTGCCGCACAAACCCATGGGACTGGGAACGGGGAAAACCCGCGACCGCAAAGGAGGACATTCATTGAAGAAAAGCAACAAACAGGAACGGCGGCGGGAAAAGCGCCACTTCCGTCAGGCCATGGAAATGGAGCTGCGGGAGCACAAAAGCTCCTTCATCGTGTTTTACGCGCTGCGGTTTCTGGTGCTGGTAACGCTGGTGCGTCAGCTGTTTCTGCACAACTATGAGGGCGCGTTTTTCTGCCTGTTGACCATCGTTTTGCTGTATCTTCCCAGCTGGGTGCAGGTGAAGCTGCACATTGAGCTGCCCCCGCCGCTGGAGATCACCATTCTCTGCTTCATCTTCGCGGCGGAAATTTTGGGCGAGGTCAATGCCTTTTACGTCAACGTCCCCAACTGGGATACCATGCTCCACA
>CAKSVQ010000032.1 GCA_934504065.1 uncultured Dysosmobacter sp.
TACCGCCCCAGCTCGCCGCTGCCGTCCATGGCGTAGACCGCCATCTTGCAGAACTGCGCCCGGTTCAGACTGGCGGTGGGACGGAACGTCCCGTCGCCATAGCCGTCCAGCACGCCCATCAGCCGCAGGGCTTCCACCGCCGTGGCGGTGTAGCTGTCGCTCACGTCGGAAAAGCGGACGGTGGCCGCCGCCCCGGCGGGAACAGTCAGCAGCGAGGCCAGCACCCCCAGCGCCAGCAGCCAGCTTATGATTCTTTTTTTCATAGTCTCTCTCCTTACTCTGCCCGCAGGGCTTCCACAGGCTGCAATTTGGATGCTTTCGCCGCCGGATAGCTGCCAAACAGCACCCCCAGCGCCACCGACAGGCCCAGCGCCGCCGCCGTGACCCACGCGGTGGGATAAATGGTCATCTGGAAGAGGAGCCTGCCCAGAATCAGGCTGCCCGCCGTGCCGAAGGCGATGCCGACCAGCCCGCCCATGCCGCACAGCATGCCCGACTCGATGAGGAACTGGGCCACGATGCTGCTGCGCTGCGCGCCAAGGCTGCGGCGGATGCCGATCTCCCGCGTCCGCTCCGTGACGGATACCAGCATGATGTTCATAATGCCGATGCCGCCCACCAGCAGAGAAATGGCGGCGATGCCGCCCAGCACCAGCGAAATGGTGTTGAGATACTCGTTCTGGTAGTCCTGCCACTGGTTTTCGGGATAGACATTATAGCCGCCGGTGTTGGTGTCCACCAGTCCCTTTAAAAACCCGGCGATCTCCGTGATGGCCACGGTCATGGAATCGGCGTCTTTGGCCTTGACCAGAAAGTCCGTGGGCGACTGGTCGCCCAGCAGCCGGAAGGCGGTGTAGGGATAGACCACGAAGTTGTCCGTCTGATAGGCGGAGGTGGAGTCCGGCTCCACCCGGGCGGCGTAAAGCCCCACCACCTCAAAGTTGTTGCCGTTGACCTGCACGGTCTGCCCCACCGGGTTCACCGTGCCGAAGAGCACCCGCGCCGCCTGCGCGCCCAGCACGCAGACCTGATTATACTTTTCGCAGTCCAGCCACGCAAGGTCGCGGCCTTTGGCCACCGTCAGGTTGTTGCACACGCTGTACTGATCCGAGCCGTAGTACTGCTGGGGCGGGCCGCTGGTGATGTTCCACTGGTCGTCGTACTTCGTTTCCATGTTGGCGGTGTTTTTCGTGCCGTATACCAACGTGGGATTGGTGCGGGTGTTGGGCGTGACGCCCAGCACCGAGTCCTTCAGCCCCGCGCAGTATTTATAAAGATTGGAAAAATAGTCGGGGCTGATCTGGTTGCCATCTTCGTCGTACGTATAAGAATACACGCCCACGGTGATACGGTTCGCACCCATGGCGGCATACTGCTCCACGGTGACGGCCTTCATGCCCTCCATGGTGGAGACGATGGTCATCACGGCGGCGATGCCGATGAAGATGGAGAGGATGGTCAGCGCGCTGCGTCCCTTTTTGCCGCAGATGGAGCGCCACGCCATTTTAAACGCCTGTCCGATATTCAATACCAATCCACCTCCTGCGGATGATCTTCAATGATCTTGCCGTCGGCAATGCGCACGATGCGCCGGGCCGTGGCGGCAATGCCGTTATCGTGGGTGATGAGGATGACGGTGCTGCCCTCTTTATTGAGCTGCTGCAAAAAGCCCAGCACCTCATGACCCGTCCGGGAGTCCAGCGCGCCGGTGGGCTCGTCCGCCATGATAACGGGGGGATGGGTGGAAATGGCCCGGGCAATGGCCACCCGCTGCTGCTGGCCGCCGGACATCTGGGTGGGCTTGTGCTTTGCCCGGTCGGCAAGGCCCACCCGGCCCAGCGCCTCCATGGCAAGCTCATGGCGGTCGATGGGGTCGATGCCCTGATAGATCAGCGGCAGCTCCACGTTTTCCAGCACCGTCAGGTTCTGGATCAGGTTATACTGCTGGAAGATAAACCCGATCTGCTTGTTGCGGATGCGGGAGAGCTGCTTGTCGGAAAGCTCCCGCACGTCCACGCCGTCCAGAAAATAGTCGCCCCGGGTGGGCACGTCCAGACAGCCCAGCACGTTCATCATGGTGGACTTGCCGGAGCCGGACTGGCCCACCACCGCCACAAATTCGCCCTTTTCAATTTCCAGCGAAACGCCGTCCAGCGCCCGGACCTCGCTCTCAAGGCCCTCGCTGTATATCTTATAGACGTTCCGCAGCTCGATCAGCTTTGCCATGGCTTAACCCCATGCCTCGGTGGTCATCACCTGCGTGAAGACCGTGTCTCCCTCGTTCAGGCCGGACTTGATCTCCACGTTGTAAGCGTCCTGAATGCCGATCTCCACCTGCACGGGATAGAACCCGGCGGGGATCTCCTCATCCTCATAGGGCAGCTCCAGCGCGTTGTCCGGGCGGCTGTCCGCCTGCACGTAGACCACAGTGGCGGAGGAGCCGTCCTCCAGCCCCACAGTGCGCACCGACTCCACAGGCGCCAGCAGGCAGTTGTCGTTTTCGCTGGCCTGGATCTGGTAAGTAATGTTGCTGTTGACCTGCAGGTTGCCGTCAGAATTGTCCGCCGAGATCACGATAGGATAGCTGGCCACACCGTTATTCACGCTGCTGGAAAGGCTGACAGTCTCCACCGTACCGAAGGCGGAGGTGCCCCACTGGTCCAGATTCACGCTCATGCCGCTTTGCAGATAGCGGATGTTGCGCTCGTCCACCGTGGCGGAAATAGTCACGGTGGAGGTATCGGAAATGGTAACAAGGGTGGTGTTAGCGGCCAGTTCGTCCCCCGGCGTGACGGAAAGGCCGATGACCTGCCCGGAGATGGGGGCCACGGCAGAACAGTTGTCCAGATTCTTCTGGGCGGTCTCCAGCCGCTGCTGGGCCTCTTCCAGATTCTGCTGGGCGGTGAAGATCTCGCTTTCGCTGTCCTCCCCGTCGATGCGCACCAGCACCTGACCGGGCTTGACGGAAAGGTAATCCACCAGCGCGCTGGAGATCACCGTGCCGCTGACGGTGGAGAGCAGGTCGCCCACCCGGTTATATTCCAGCTTGGCAGACTCATAGGGGTACACGGTCTCGCCGTTCACCGTGGCGGTGGCGGTGGCCACCATGTCCTTGGCCAGCACGCCCTCGTTGGGAATGACGATCTCGGCGGAGAAGAGCTTGGAGCCCTCCGGCGTGATGCGGCTGACCATGTGCACCGCCTCCACCGTGCCCTGCACCGTGGTCATCAGGGCGGGGATGGACACGTCCACCGTCTGCCCCGCCTTCAACTCCCCGGCGTAGGCGTAGCTATAATACTGCTCCAGGCGCATCTTCGTGTCGTCGGCCAGCGTGGCCACCTTCGTGCCCTTGGAGATCTCGTCGCCGGGGTTCAGGGTCACGACCTCCATCAGCTTTCCGGCGTAGGACGGGGAGAGATTCAGACCCGCAATGTCCTTTTGCAGGGTGTTGATCTGCTTTTGGTAGCCGTCCACCTCGTCCCGGGCCTTTTTCACCTCCGCCGTGGCATTGGGCGAGTCGATGGTGAAGAGGGGATCGCCCTGCTGGACCATCTGCCCCTCCTCCACGAACACGTCCATCACTGTTCCGGCGGTGGTCAGGGTAATGGTCTCGCTATTCTTCGCCTTGACAAGGCCGCTGCCCTCCACCACGGAGGAAATGGCGCCGTAGTAGATCTCGGCGGTGCCGATCTCGCTGCTGGGCCCGGCGTTTTTCTTTTTATAGTATACGACGCCGCCCCCGGCGATGGCCGCCACCAGCACCAGCGCCACGATCCGGCGGACCAGACGGCGCTTCTTTTTGGACGCGGCGCCCCCCTTGCCGCCTTTGGGGGCCGTGGCGGGAGTGGGCGCGGTTTCCGCCGCAGCGGGCGTCACGTTCTCTTTTTCCATGATCTCTGACATATTCGTTTCTCCTTCATACGTCATTCTAACTGTATGATTCATCTTAGGACAGCTGCAAAAGCAAAACAACAACAAAACGGTTACAGTTTGCCTTTATCCTTATAGACGTGCCACGCACCATAAATGTTTCTTCATTTCCGAAAAATTTCATAAAAAAACAGCCGGGGAAAATCCCCCGGCCTTAGCTTCTCGAAAAAGTCTCGCAGAGTTTCGCGTCCGCAGACGCGAAAGAATGAAAATCCGTGTTCTGCCGCGACATGTGCGTGGCAGAACACACTTTGCGCGGAGCGTGTGCCTCATGACCGCGCAACGGTCATGAGGCACGGAGCGCAGCGAAGCCTTCTCGAACAAGTGGCAAAGCCACTTGTTCGAAACAATTTATGCAAGCGCCGCGATCAGCCACACAAGGCCAATGCCGCCCGCGCCCATCAGCGTATATACCGCGGGGCTCAACTCCCGCCACGCCCGGCTCATGCGGCCGTGGTCGCCCCCGGCGTAATTTCTGGCCACCCGGCGGGCCTCCTCCACCAGCTCCCGGGCCGTGACGCCCTCCCCGGCGGCGTCGTTGCGCACAATGAAGATGGCCTGCTCGAAAAACCGCTGGTCCGGGGAATCCACCACGACCACCCGTCTGGAAATTCCTTTTACCATGCACGTACCTCCTGCGCTTTTGATAGTTCCATTCTTCCGCGCCGCAGGCGGGTTTATACCGCCCCGGCGGAAAAATTTCACACCTCCCGCGCAGGCTCCTCCGCCCGGTAGAGCACCTGAATGCCGCAGTCGTCCTTCAGCTTTTCCCGGCGAATGCTCTCAGCGAGGATCAGCCCCGCCAGCGTCTGGGGATCGTCCCCCTGCCAGCCCGCCAGCAGGTCCTGCAGCCAGTCGTCCTTTTCCGGGTCTGCCACGCCGTCCGACACCATCACCGCAAAGCTGCCCGCCTCCAGATGCAGCCGGGTCACGTCCGGCTGCGCCGGAGCGCCCCGCAGCCCCGCGGGCAGGGAGCCGCCCGTGATGCGGCGCACCGTGCCGCCCTTTTTCACATAGCTGGGCGCCGCGCCGTACTTATAAAAGGCCACCTCCCCGGTGGTGGCCCGGAAGGCGCACAGGTCCACGGTGGTGAAGCTGCCGCTCTCCGCCCCCCGCAGGGCCATGGCGGCGTTCAGAGTCTTCATGGCCGCCTCCGGGGCAATGCCCGCTTCCAGAAACTGCTGGAGCAGGCGGCAGGTCAGGGCCGACTCCTTCCGGGCTGCTTCGCCGCTGCCCATGCCGTCGGCCAGCAGCAGGCACAAAAGCCCGGTCTCCGTGCGAAAGGAGGCCAGCGTGTCGCCGCACACCGTTTCGCCCTCCTTGGGCCGCAGGGCCGCCCCCACCCGGCAGGTGAAGTCCGCCTCCCCCGCCGCCGGGACGCTTTCGCCCAGCCCCGCGGCGGCCGCTGTCAGCAGTTCGCTGAACTGGGCGTACTGTCCCCGGGCGCTGCGGCGGGTCTCATCCAGCTGCCGCCGATACTGGCGGCGCAGCAGGAAAGCGGAAAGCTCCGTGTTGATGGCGGATATCAGCTCCGTGAGGTGGATGCAGCGGTCGGCAAAGTGGCGGGGAAAGTCCTTTGCCATCACCCGTCCCCGCTCCAGCATGGTGGGCGTTGCGTCGTTCATGGCGTTGAAGGTAGCGGTATACTCCTGCTGCCAGCAAAGCGCACACAGCGCGCAGCCCCGGCACACCCGCTCCGCCGCCCGGTCGAAGATGACGGCGGGGTTTTCCTCGTTGGGACGGGAGGAGCGGCCCATGCTGTCATACACCTCCCGCAGCGCGGCGGCGGCCTTTGCCAGCCGCTTTCGCACCGCGTCGCCCGCCGGGGGCTGCTGCTGGCTGCGCCGGACGCGCTTGCCGCCGAAAAATCGCCGGGGCAGCAGCAAAAAGGCCCCCGCGCCAAGGCCCGCTTCCAGCGCCAGCGGAGCCGCCAGCGGCGCTGTGGCAGGCAGCAGGCTTGCCAGCGCCGCCCCGGAAAAGGCCAGCGCTGCCGCGCCCCGGCGGCACCCGGAGCACTGGCCCGCCGCAAGGCCCGCAAGACCCAGCCCCGCGGTGAACACACCGCCTCCCGTCCCGGCGCAGAAGTCCGCGGCGAGGCCCATGCCAAGCCCCGCCGCCGCGCCTGCCGCCGCCCCCCGGTCGTAAGCCGCGCACACCAGCAGCAAGCATAAAAGAGCCCGTCCGACGGACACACCCAGCACCTCCAGCCCCGTCAGCGACAGGGCCAGCGCCGCCGCGAGGAACAACAGCCCGTCCGCGCCCTGCCGCTCCTCACCGGGCCGCAGCACCGGAAGCAAAAACCACGCGGAAGCGCCCGTCAGTCCGGCGGCGGCCACGCAGGGCGCCAGACGGCTCAGCGGGTCCAGCGATTCCACCGCGTAAATGCCCCCTACCGCAAGGCTCAGTCCCGCCGCCGTCAGGGCCACGGCCAGCGGGCGGTTCAGCCGCTCCACGCCCTGAAAGGCGGTGGCGGCGGTGAGGAGCAGCACGCCCACCGCCAAAAATGGCAGCGCCTGCGAAAAATCCAGAAACACCAGCGCGCCGATCCCGGCCCCCGCCAGCGCCGCCGCACCGTCGGCCCCCGGTCCGGCCGCCGCCACCGCCCCCAGCGCAAAGGGCGCACAGCCCCCCGGCGTCTGGGCGGCGGAAAGCGCCGCCGTCAGGAAAAAGCGGATGCCCCAGCCCAGCAGCCGCCCCGGCCGTTCCCGTCCCAAAATCATCTGTCCGTTCAACACAGCTCGTCCCTCCCGCAGCGTTCAGTTTCTTCCATTTTACAAAAGCGGTTTCAAATATCCCGTCGGGAAATGGCCGGGAAACACTTTCCCCCGGTGGACAAACCCGCCCGCCCGTGTTAAAATATTAGTTCTAAACGATTTGGGAAAGGAGCGCCATCCATGCGCATCGGCAATGTTGAAATTTCCTCCCGTCTGGCGCTGGCCCCCATGGCCGGGGTGACGGACGCGGCCTTCCGCCAACTGTGCGCGGAGCAGGGGGCGGGATACACCGTCACGGAGCTGATCTCCTCCAAGGCCCTCTGCTTTCACGATAAAAAAACATTCTCCCTGCTGACCCAGTTCCCCGGCGAGCATCCTGCCGCCGTGCAGATCTTCGGCAGCGACCCTGCCTGCATGGCGGAGGCCGCCCAGATCGCCATTGAGCACACCGGGGCGGACATTCTGGACATCAACATGGGCTGCCCCATGGGCAAGATCGTCAACAACGGCGACGGCGCGGCGCTGATGAAGGACCCGGACAAGGCCGGGCGCATCGTGGAAACCGTAGTCCGCGCCCTGCCGGACACGCCCGTCACCGCCAAGTTCCGCCGGGGGTGGGACATGGGCAGCTGCAACTGCGTGGAGTTTGCCCGCACGCTGGAGCAGGCGGGCGCCGCCGCCGTGGCCGTCCATGGCCGCACCCGCGCGCAGGTCTACGGCGGGCAGGCCGACTGGAACTGCATCCGGGCGGTGAAGGAAGCCGTCCGCATTCCCGTCATCGCCAACGGCGACATCTGGAAGCCGGAGGACGCCGTGCGCATTTTGCAGCACACGAGGGCCGACATGGCCATGATCGGCCGGGGCTGCTTTGGAAACCCCTGGCTCTTCGCCCAGGCCCACGCCGCGCTGGAGGGACGGCCCATCCCGCCGCTGCCCCCCCTTTCCCAGCGGTGCGACACCGCCGTGCGCCAGATCGAGCTGGCCGCCGCCTACAAGGGCGAGCGGGTGGCGGTGCTGGAGGCCCGCCGCCACTACTGCTGGTATCTCAAGGGCGTTTCCCACTCCGGCTATTATAAAGAGCAGATCGTGAAGATGAACACACTGGAAGACGTGTATCAGGTGACAAAGGGCATCAAGAGGGACTTGCATGATGGATGAAAAGGAATGGATCGCCAAGGCAAAGGACGGCGACCAGAGCGCCTTTGAAGCGCTGGTGCGCCTTTATGAAAAGCGGGTCTTTGCGCTGACGGCCCGGATGTGCCGCAACAGCGCCGATGCGGAGGAGGCCGCACAGGAGGCATTTCTCGCCGCGTGGCAGGGGCTTCCCTTTTTCCGGGGGGAGTCCAGCTTTTCCACATGGCTTTATCGGCTGGCCTCCAACGCCTGCGTGGACCTTCTGCGGCGGGAGGGAAAGCGCCGCTCCAGTGTCTCGCTGGACGACGAGGAGACGGCCCTCGACCTGCCGGACGGCTCCCTCTCCCCCCACGACGAGGCCGAGCGCACCGAGCTGCGCCGCCAGATCGAGGCGGGCTTTGCCGCCCTGCCGCCGGATTACCGGGAGGTGCTGGTCCTGCGGGAAATCCACCAGCGGTCCTATGATGAGATCGCCGCCATCCTCTCGCTGGACCTTGGCACGGTGAAATCCCGTATCAGCCGTGGGAGAAAGCGGCTGCGGAAAATTCTGCTGGAAAGCGGGAACTTTTCTCCTCCCGCCCCGTCTAAGCAATCAGAAAAGGAGGGCTGCAAATGAAGATCTGTGAAGCCTACGCGGCCCTGTTGGATCCGTTTGTCGATGGGGAGCTGCCGCCGGAGACCGCGATCCGCGTACAGGAGCATTTAGATACCTGCCCCGCCTGCCGGGGCTATGTGGACGATGCGCTGGCCATCCACGCCGCGCTGGAGGACGCGCAGAACGCCCCCGTGCCGGACGGATTTACCGACCGGGTGATGGAGCGCGTCCGGGAAAGCACCCCGGCCAAAAAGGCCCCCGGGAAATCGCGGCGATGGGCGCAGATTCTCGTTCCGCTGGCCGCCTGCTGCGCCGTGGTGATCCTGCTGGGCCCGGTGCTCTCCGGGCGGAATGCCGCCTCCACCACCGGCAACATGGAGTCCACCCCGGCCAGCGCCGCCTCAGGCGAAGCGGACACGGGTGTCTCGGCCATGGACATCGCCCCGGAGGAATCCGCGGCAGAAAGCAACCTTGCCACAGCACAGAAAGCCCGGGAATTCGACGGCCAATCCATGGGCGATGCCGCAGAGCTCCCCCTGTACTCCTCGGCTCCCGTGGTAAGCGCACTGAACCTGCCTCCGCAGGCCGCGCCACTGCTGGAAGACCGCGGGCCGCTGTGGCAGACGGAGACGGAGCGCTGCTATGAGCTGACGGAAGCGGAATACGCCGACCTTGCGGACGCCCTTGCCGCCAGCGGCATCGACGCCCCGGCCATGACCAGCACCAACGGCACCGTCACCGTCATTGTGGAAACGAAATAAGCCGCGCCCCATGCCGCCGCAAAGGCGGACATGGGGCCGCTTGTCTTTGAGAAAGGAAGATACCATGGACATGATCCAGACACTGGCCCGGGAGCTTGATAAGGACCCCCGCCATGTGGAAAACGTCGTCCACCTGCTGGACGAAGGCAACACCATCCCCTTCATCGCCCGCTACCGCAAGGAGCTGCACGGCGCGATGGACGATACCTCCCTGCGCACACTGGAAGAGCGGCTCCAATACCTCCGGGGGCTGGAAGAGCGCCGGGAAACTGTGAAAAAAGCCATTGAAGAACAGGGCAAGCTCACAGCCGAGCTTACCGCCGCCATTGACGGTGCCCAGACTCTCTCGGAAGTAGAAGACCTTTACCGCCCCTATAAGCAAAAGCGCCGCACCCGGGCCACCGTGGCCCGGGAAAAAGGGCTGGAGCCGCTGGCGGAACTGCTGCTATCGCAGGAGCGGGACTGTCCCCGGCCGGAGGACGCCGCGAAAGACTTCCTCGACCCGGAAAAGGGCGTGGAGACCGTTGCCGACGCTCTGCAGGGCGCGGGCGACATCCTTGCCGAGCACTTCAGTGATGACGCGGCGATCCGCAAGACCCTCCGGGATTTGTTGGAGCGGCAGGGCGTTCTTCGCTCCCTTGCCGCCACGGAGGAAGACAGCGTCTACCGCCTGTACTACGATTTTCAGCAGCCCATCGGCAAATTGCAGGGCCACCAGATCCTTGCCATCAACCGGGGCGAAAAGGAAAAGCTGCTCAGTGTCACCGTGCTCCTTGACCGGGAGCTGGCGCTGCCCCTGCTGCGCCGCGCGGTGGTAAAGCCCGGCTCCGCTGCCATGGAATTCATCAAATCCGCCGCCGAGGATGCCTATGACCGTCTGATCTACCCCTCTTTGGAGCGGGAGATGCGCGCTGCCCTCACCGAAAAGGCCAGCGAGGGGGCCATCGGCCAGTTCGCCCTGAACCTCAAGCCCCTTTTGATGCAGCCCCCGGTAAAGGGCAAGGTCACCATGGGGTTAGACCCCGGCTACCGCATGGGCTGCAAGGTGGCGGTGGTGGACGGCACGGGCAAGGTGCTAGATACCGCTGTGGTCTATCCCACCTATGGCGAGCGGCAGAAAAACGAAGCCATTGCCGCCCTTGCAAAGCTGACCAAAAAACACGGCGTGGAGCACATCGCCATTGGCAACGGCACCGCCAGCCGGGAGACCGAGCAGATGGCCGTGGAGCTGATCCGGCAGGTGAACGCCGCCGGGGCCCATGTCAGCTATATGATCGTCTCCGAGGCGGGGGCCTCCGTTTACTCTGCCAGCAAACTGGCCGCCGAGGAATTCCCCCAGTACGATGTGAATCTGCGCTCCGCCGTGTCCATCGCCCGGCGCTTGCAGGACCCGCTGGCGGAGCTGGTGAAGATCGACCCCAAGGCCATCGGCGTGGGGCAGTATCAGCACGACTGCCCGCAAAAGCGGCTGAGCGAGGCTCTGGACGGCGTGGTGGAGGACTGCGTGAACGCCGTGGGCGTGGATGTGAACACCGCGTCGGCCTCCCTTTTGCAGCGGGTGGCGGGCCTGAACGGCACCACCGCCAAAAATGTGGTGGCCTACCGGGAAGAAAATGGCGCGTTTACTTCCCGCGCCCAGATCAAAAAGGTGCCAAAGCTTGGTCCCAAGGCCTTTCAGCAGTGCGCGGGCTTTTTGCGGGTGCCGGAGAGCAAAAGCGTGCTGGACAACACCGCCGTCCACCCGGAAAGCTATGACGCGGCCAAGGCCCTGCTGGCCCTAACGGGCCACACGCTGGCGGATGTGAAAGGCGGAAAGCTCTCGGAGCTGCCCGGCCAGATACGGACCTATGGCGAGGAAAAGGCCGCCGAAGAGCTGGGCGTAGGCGTGCCCACCCTGCGGGACATTACGGCGGAGCTTTTAAAGCCTGGCCGGGACGTGCGGGACGACCTGCCCAAGCCCATTCTCCGCACGGACGTGCTGGAGGTGAAGGACTTAAAGCCCGGCATGGTGCTCACCGGAACAGTGCGCAACGTCATCGACTTCGGCGTTTTCGTGGACATCGGCGTCCATCAGGATGGACTGGTGCACATTTCGCAGGTGGCCGACAAATTCATCCGCCACCCCTCCGAGGTCGTCCGGGTGGGCGACGTGGTGAAGGTAGTCGTGCTGGAGGTAGACGAGAAGAAAAAGCGCATCAGCCTGAGCATGAAGCAGGTCCCCGCCGCCGACCGCGCCTGAATTTACCGAATACTTTCCATAAAAAAGACAGAGGAAGCGCAATGCGCTTCCTCTGTCTTTTTTCAAGCTTGTAGAAAAGCCTCGCAGAGTTTCACGCCCGCAGGCGCGAAAGCCATGAAATCGGTTTTCTGCCGCGACATGTGCGTGGCAGAAAACACATTGTGCGAAGTGTGTGTCGAATTGGCCGCTATAAGCGGCCAACCGAGGCACGGAGCAAAGCGAAACTCCTCGAACAAGTGGCATTTCCACTTGTTCGAAAGTCTTTTATAGATAAATCGTTCCGTTTTCCAGAAGGTAGAGGAACACCCAGCCCGCCATGCACAATGCCAGTGCGCCGCACGTCAGCACAAAGCACAGCACCATACCCACGCCGTCATAGCGGATATGGCTGCCGCTTCTGGCCGCCAGCAGCGTTTCCACGCCAAGGCTGATGAGGATCAGCGGCGCGCACCGGATGGCCCACTCCCAGGGAAGATCCGGCCAGAACATGGCCGCCAGCATCAATCCGCCCACGGCCACCAGCGTCACGCCCAGCGTGAAGGTGCCCACTCTGCGGACGCTTCCATCAGGCTTCTCCATGGCCGTCCTCCTCCCGGTTCTCCGCGCCGTCCGTCTCCTCCGGCGGGGTGAAAGCGGGGATCTCCTCGCTCTTCTTCGGTCCCCGGATAAACCACACGCCCAGCGCGATGATACCCACTGTCGCCACGAACCGGGGCACGTCATAGCGCAGCAGCGACCGCAGCCACCACATGTCCAGCAGACTGGGGATCCAGCTAAGCACGATCCCCACCACCGTGGAGTAAAGCGCCCAGACGCCCAGCACCACCAGCGCCCAGCCCAGCAGGGAGTGGCGCTTTTTCACCAGCTGATCCAGCCGCGCCGCGTCCACATTCTCCAGCCCGAACAGCCAGCCGTCCGGCATCTCTACGCCCGCGTCAAACCGGGCGCGGAGATTATAGCTATCAAAGAAGGAAAATAGCCACAGCGGCAGCATCAGCACCGTCAGCGCCCCCATTTCCAGTCCCACCGCCAGCAGAAAGATTAGGCTGAACGCCAGCAGCACCGACATTCCCCGCTTCATATAGCCCTGATACATCTCGCCACACCCGGGGATGCAGGAGGCGAGCAGCAGCCGCAGTCCCTGTTTCCGTTTCATCACTCCGTTACCTCCTTGTCAGGCTGTTCAGCCCGTTTAAAAACTCATCGACCTCTGACATCACGCCGTCCATTGCCCGGTTCCAGCGCTGCAGGCGCTCCGTCACAGCGGGGGGCTGCTCCTGCTGGGGCGGCCTTTGAATGGCCGCGCTGCCGCTGCCGCTCCAAACCAGCGTCAGCGCCACGGCCACGGCCGCCGCGGCGGTGGCATACCGACTGGTGATGAGCCGCACGGCCCTTGCCCGCACGCGCCGCCACAAACTCTCCTGACAGGAGCGCTCCGGTGTCAGCAGCTCCGGCTCCGCCAGCGCGGCGGTATAGCGCTGCAAGCAGCAGTCGCAGTAGGAAAGGTGCTCCGCGATCTCCAGCCGCGCCGTTTCCGGCAGCTCCTCTCCTGCGGCCAAACGGGCGATGGCCGCCTTTGTCAAATGTCCGTCTTCATGAAAAAGCTCCATAAGCTCCGCTCCTTTCCAGTTCTTCCCGCAGCAGCCGCTTTCCCCGGCTGAGCTGGGTGTGCACCGTTTTTACGGGCCTCCCCAGCGCAAGGGCCACCTCCTCCGGCGATCGTTCCTCCAGCAGGCACAGGATGCACACCCGGCGATAGGGCTCCCGCAGACGCTCCACCGCCGCCCGGATGGCCTGTGTGCCCACCCGCTCCAGTGCAAGCTCCTCCGCAGGCGGGACAAGCCCCGGCGGCATCCCCTCATCTCCCGGCAGCACCGTGCGGCGGTTCCACGCGCTTTGCAGGTGGTCCTTGGCCTTGTTGGCGGCGATGCGGGCCAGCCACTGCCGCTCATACCCGGCGGGCATTGTCTCCCGGTGGAGATAGGCGGAGAGGAAGGTCTCCTGCGTCAGGTCCTCGGCGGCAGACGCCGAGCGGACCAGCTGGAAGCAGACGGTGTAGACCAGCCGCTCATACTGCCGCACCAGCGCGGAAAACTGTTCTTTTGTCATTCCGGCCACGCCGTCTCACCTCCCCGCCGCAAAAACGCTTGCTTTTTCCGACGCTTCTGGTTATCATACGGCACAGAGGGAGTATTTTCTTCAATTCCCTGTGAATTTTTTTAAGATACAAAGGAGGGGCTTTTATGCGTGCGCTGCTCCGTCAGCTGGTCCACCATCTGGAAAAGGGAGAAAACGCCCAGCTTGTCACCATTCTCACCTCCGGCGGCTCCACGCCCCGGGGGGCCGGGGCGGCGCTGGCGGTGTTCCCCGACGGCTCGTCCGCCGGAACGGTGGGCGGCGGCAATGTGGAATACGAGGCGCAGAAGCTGGCCCTCACCCTGCTGGAGCAGGGGGAAAACGACCTGCGCAGCTTCCGCTTTGTGCAGGGGGACGCGGCCAACCTCGGCATGGTCTGCGGCGGCGACGTCACGCTGCACTTTCAGTTCCTCTCCGCATTTGACGGCCCTACTGTGACGCTTTTCCGCACCCTGCTGGACGCCACGGCGGCGTGCAGGGACGAGTGGCTGGTCCGCCGTCTGGACGGCGCGGCGGTCACCGAAATGGCGCTGGCCACCCGGGAGGACGCCGCCCGCTTCCCGGCGGGGCTGCTGCAAAACCGGGCCGTATACGAAGACGGCTGGTTTGCCCTGCCCGCCGTCCGGGGCGGACGGGTGTATATCTTTGGCGGCGGTCACGTGGCGCAGGCGCTGGTACCTGCCATCGCGGCGGTGGGCTTCCGCCCGGTCATATACGACGACCGGGAAGAATTCGCCCGCCCGGCGCTTTTCCCGCAGGCAGAGGGCACCATCTGCGCCCCCTTTACGGACCTCTCCCGCCGCATCCACCTCACCGGGGACGACTATGTGGTCATTATGACCCGGGGCCATCAGGCCGATTACGAGGTGCTCACCCAGACCCTGCACAGCGGCGCGAAGTATATCGGCTGCATCGGTTCGCGCAAAAAGCTGGCCCTGTGCCGCGACCGCCTGCTGTCTTCCGGCTTCACGGCGGAGGAATACGCCGCCGTCCACGCCCCCATTGGCCTTGCCATCGGCGCGGAGACCCCGGAGGAGATCGCCGTTTCCGTGACGGCGGAAATGATTGCCGTCCGCGCCGGGGCGGCGCTTTCCTGAAAAGGAACGCATTGGAAGTCCCCGCCCTCTTGCAGGCCGGGGGAAACCATGCTAAAATAACGCCAATAAGCCGCATCGGAGGGATCGCCTATGGAGCGCATCAGCAAGGAAAATTACTATCTGGACATCGCCGAGACCGTATTGGAGCGGGCCACCTGCCTGCGCCGGGTGTACGGCGCCATCATCGTGAAGAATGATGAGATCATCTCCACCGGGTATAACGGCGCGCCCAGAGGACGGGCCAACTGTGTGGACATGGGCTTTTGCTCCCGGGAGGCCGCGAAGATCCCCCGGGGCGAGCGGTACGAGCTGTGCCGCAGCGTCCACGCCGAAGCCAACGCCATCATCTCCGCCTCCCGGCGGGACATGGCTGGGGGCACCATCTATCTGGTGGGGCGGGATGCCCGCACGGGAGAGCTGCTGTCGGACGCCACCTCCTGCATGATGTGCCGCCGCATGGTCATCAACGCGGGGCTGGAACGGGTAGTCATCCGCCGGACCAAAACGGATTTTGAGGTCGTGCCCGTTTCCGAATGGGTGCTGGAGGATGACCTGATGACCCCGCCCACCATGGATCTGAAGTAAAGAAAGGAAGTTTCCTTTTGAAAGTCGGTTTCGTTTCCCTCTTCCCACAGGGCTCGCTGGATGGCGCGCTCCGTGCCGCCGCACTGACGCGGACGCTGGACGCACTTGGCTGCGGCTGCGAAAGCACAGCGCCGGACAGTGCGCAGGGCGCGGACGTGCTGATCTTCAGCGGTCCCCTGCCCGAAGGCGGTTTACCCCAGTCCGCAACCCGGCAGGTGGGCTATGCCCTCTCCTTTCAGGACACGCTGGCAGCCCCCGTCGCCTTTTCCCACCTCTCCGCCGCCGACCCCCGCTCTGCAAAGCTGCTTTGCGGTGAGAACGGCGCCGTTCCGGTGGTTTTAGAGCCCGCCGCCCTGCTGACGGCGGAGGACTGGAGCGCCTGCGCTGCCCCGGCGGAGGACAGCGCCCCCTACCTCTTTGCGGACTGCCCGGAGCGCTCCGGCCCCCTTGCGCCCTACATCCGCGCCCTGTGCGCCCGCCACGGTCTTTCCCCCCGGCGCAAAAAGGCGGCAGAGCCCGCCCTTGCGGAGTACATCAGCCTGATCCGGGGGGCGGACTGGGTCTGCACCACCTCCGCCGCGGGTGCAGCGCTGTGCGTGCTTTTCCAAAAGCCCTTTTTCACCGCCCTCTCCCCCGCCGCCCTGCTCTGCCCGGAGACCTCTCCCCTCTTCGCTCTGCTCTCCGCGCTGGGACTCACAAGCCGCATCGTAGGCCGGGGCAGCACGGACGCGCTGGACGCGCCCATCGACTATGCCGCCGCTTCCGCGCGGCTGGCACAAGCGCGTGAAGCCGCGCTGGACTTTCTGCGCGCCGCGCTGGAAAATGTCCCCCAGAGCACAGCACAGCCCCCCGCCTCCAAGGCGGGAAGCCCCCGCCTTGCGCCGGAGCACCTGTGCACAGGCTGCACCGCCTGCGTCAGCGTCTGCCCTAAAGACGCCATCACCATGCGCCGCAGGCAGGACGGCTTTTCCTATCCGTCCGTCTCCGCCGCGCTGTGCGTGGGCTGCGGCCGCTGCACCCGCACCTGCCCCCTGCTGCAAGCGCGCATTCCCGCGCCCCTGCCCGCCGCCTTTGCCGCGTGGAACAACGACGGCGCGATCCGCAAGGACTCCACCTCCGGCGGCGCGTTCACCGCGCTGGCTGAATACGTGCTGGAGGGCGGCGGTGTGGTGTTCGGCGCGGCGCTGAACGGGCGGCAGCACCTTGTCCACATAGCCTGCTTCCGCAAGGAAGACCTGTGGCGGCTGCGGGGGGCCAAATACGTCCAAAGCGACCTTGGCGACGTGTTCCGGGAGATCAAGACCCTGCTGGAAAGCCGCAGCGTCCTTTTCTCCGGTACCCCCTGTCAGGTAGACGGCCTTTACCGCTATCTGGGGCGGCGGCCGGAAAATCTCATCACCTGCGACTTAGTGTGCCACGGCGTTCCCTCCCCCGGCGTGTGGGAGGACACTGCCCGGGCCATTGAGGCCCGCAAGGGCAAGGGCCTGCGGGCCGTGCGCTTCCGCAACAAGGTCACCGGATGGAAAAGCAGCCACTTCACCACCGTTTATGACGATGGCACGGTGGACACCGCCCCCCTGTTCCGCACCGGATACGGCCACGCCTTTGGCCGGGCGCTGTTCCTGCGGCCCAGCTGCTACCGCTGCGCCTACACCAACCTCAACCGCCCCGGCGACTTTACGCTGGGCGACCTGTGGGGCCTGCCGGACGATGAGATGCCCCAGCAGCAAAAGCTGGGCATCAGCCTGCTGCTGGTCAACACCGCCCACGCAAGCCATATTTTCGACAAGCTCCCCCTCACCCGGCAGGCCTTCCCCATCGAGCGGGCCGTGCGGGGCAATCCCCGGCTGGCCTCTCCCATCCAGTCCCCGCCGGACCGGGCGGACTTTTTTGCCGCCTACGCACTGGAGCCCTTTGACCGAGTACGCAAGACCTTCTGCACGCTGCCGCCGCTTCCGGTGCGCATCGCAGGCAGGCTTCTTTCCCCCGAGGTCAAGGCCAAACTGCGCCGCGCGCTGCATAAATGAGACCGTCGAAAAGAGTGGCTTTGCCACCTTTTCGAAAGTTTCCGAGGATACCTTCGGAAGAAGGTATCCTCTTTTTATTTTCCCTTGCAGTTGGAACTTTCTGCTCGTTTTTGCGTCTATATAAATAAGAGCACAACTTTGTGGGAGGGCATCCGCATGAGAAAGAAAGTACGCGTTGCCGCAGCAATTATCATCGTCATTCTGGTGGCAGGGGTAATGATTTTGAGAGGGAAACAGCCTTATAAAGATTTGAAAGCATCCGACATCGTTTCCGCAGCCGTCTATTTATCTCCGCCTGATCAGACCGTTCAAATTACGGATGTAGAAGAACTCGTTTCCTGTCTCAGAGCGGTCACCGTCTATCACGAAGACGATTCCTATACCGACTATTGCGGCCAATCGGTCGTTTTTACACTCACAATGGCAGACGGTTCCAGAGAGGAAATCGGAGAGTGCAATCCGTTTGTGATCATGAACGGCACTGGATACAAGGCAAAATACGGACCGTGCGAGCGGCTGAACCGCTATGCAAACAAATTGCTGAACGCTGGGTAAATGGCAGACTGGCGAACGAATACGGCCGTCTGACTGAAAAGGGAATTTTCGGAAAGTGGGCGGAACTTTGCCGGATTCCGCGCTTTTGTGTCTATGCAAACAACGGCAGATGTGATATACTGCATTTGTTTGAATTTTCAGAAGAGGGGATTCGCATTATGGGAGCCATTGGATTTGACAATCAGAAATATCTGGCCACGCAGTCCGAGCAGATCAAGCGCCGCATTGCCCAGTTCGGCGGCAAGCTGTATCTGGAATTCGGCGGAAAGCTGTTCGACGACTATCACGCCTCCCGGGTGCTGCCCGGTTTTGCCCCGGACAGCAAGATCCGGATGCTCCAGCAGCTCAAGGAGGATGTGGAGATCGTCATTGCCATCAACGCCGCCGACATTGAGAAAAACAAGGTGCGGGGCGATCTGGGCATCACCTATGACGACGACGTGCTGCGCCTGATTGACATTTTCCGGGGACTGGGGCTGTATGTCGGCAGCGTGGTGCTCACCCGGTACAACG
>CAKSVQ010000033.1 GCA_934504065.1 uncultured Dysosmobacter sp.
CGGACGGCCTGCATCATTGCCGTCAGCGCCGCCATTCCCTCCATTTCCGCCAGCAGCCTGACCACCATTTCCGGCCTTGCCGCCATGATGTTCATGCAGTTCCGCATCGGCTTTGATCTGGGACTGGTGCTCATCAAGGCCATCTTGCTCAGTATGCTATCCGTCTTCACCCTGATGCCGGGACTGCTGATGCTCTTTTCCAAGGCCATGGAGCGCACCCGCCACAAAAATTTCGTCCCCCAGATCGACCGCTGGGGCAAGCTGGTCTACTCCCTGCGCCATGTGGGCGTGCCCATCTTCATTGTGTGCATCATCGGCGGCTTCGTGCTCTCGAACCAGTGCCCCTATGTTTATGGTGACAACGCCGTGATGACGGTGCGCCGCAACGCCCATCAGGCCGCCAGCGACCGGGTGGACGCCACCTTCGGCTCCCAGAACATCATGGCCGTGGTGGTGCCCAAGGGGGATACCGACAGCGAAAAGGCCATTTTGCAAAAACTCGGCGCGCTGGACGAAGTAGACTATGCCATGGGCCTTGCCAATGTGGAGGCCAAGCCCGGCTACTGCCTGACCGATAAGCTCACACCCCGGCAATTCTCGGAGATGATGGACCTTTCCTATGAGGAGGCCTGCATCCTCTACGCCGCCTACACTGCCGACCATGAGGATAATTACGGCCCCATTGTCGGCGGGATCGACAGCTACGCCGTGCCTGCCATGGACATGATCCTCTTTATCTATCAGGAAAAGGAGGACGGCTTCGTCACGCTGGATGACGACGATGAAAAGGACATCAATGACGCCTACCAGCAGATCACCGACGCGCAGGCCCAGATGCTGGGTCCCAACTATACCCGCATGGTGCTCAATCTGAACCTGCCGGAGGAGGGCACGGAGACCTTCGCCTTCCTGCAAAAGCTGCACAGCATCGTGGACCCCTATTACGGTGAGGACAATGTGTATCTTGTGGGCAACTCCACCAGCGACTATGACCAGTCCACCTCCTTCGCCCGGGATAACGTGATGATCAGCGTATTGTCCGTGGTGTTCGTCATTCTGGTGCTGGTGTTCACCTTCAACTCCGTGGGCCTGCCCATTTTGCTGATCCTCGTCATTCAGGGCAGCATCTGGATCAACTTCACCTTCCCCACGCTGACGCACACCAACATCTTCTTCATGAGCTATCTTATCGTCACCTCCATTCAGATGGGTGCGAATATCGACTATGCCATCGTCATCTCCACGTGGTATTCCGACCTCAAGCGGCAGATGTCCCCCCGGGAGGCTTTGATCAAGGCGCTGGACCTCTCCTTCCCCACGGTGCTGACCTCCGGCTCCATCCTCTCCGCCGCGGGCTATCTCATCGGCATGATCACCACCGAGCCCTCCATCGTCGGCATCGGCCAGTGCATCAGCCGGGGCACGCTGATCTCCATGTTCCTTGTCATGTTCGTGTTGCCGCAGATTCTGGTGCTTGGCGATAAGATCGTGGAAAAGACCACCTTCCAGGTCAAGCTGCCCGCCGCGCCCATCGTCTCTCAGCGGCTCAGCGGCACCACCTTTGTCAACGGCCGCGTCCGTGGCCGCATCTCCGGCTTTGTGGACGCAGAAATTCACGGCGTGGTCAAGGGCGACATTTCCGCCATCATGGCCTCCGGCAGCTATGACCGGATGGAGGATGGGCAGGAGGCCCCCCCTGCGCCAAATCCGCCGGAAACGCCGGAAACACCAGAAACTTCTGAATCACCCGAATCCCCGGAACCGCCTGCGGCAGCAGCCGCCGGAGCACAGAAAGGAGGGGACGCACAATGAAACAGATAAAAAAGTGGGGCTCCCTCCTGCTGACCGCCGTGCTGGTGCTGACGCTGACCGCCCCCGCCGCGCTGGCGGCGGAGAGCACCGTCTATATCGAGACTGCGACAGATCTGCTGACCTTCTCCCAGCAGTGCACGCTGGATACCTGGTCGCAGGGCAAGACCGTGATTTTGAAAAACGATCTGGATCTGTCCACTGTGGACTTCCAACCCATTCCCACCTTTGGCGGCACCTTTCAGGGCAACGACCACACCATTTCCGGCCTGCAATTAGGCGGCAGCGGCAATGTCCGGGGCCTGTTCCGCTATCTGCAAAGCTCCGCCACGGTGCAGGACCTCAATGTCTCCGGCACCATCCACCCCAGCGACCGCCAAAACGATCTGGGCCTGCTGGCAGGAAGCAACGCCGGACGTATCATCAACTGCCATGCCCATGGCACTGTGGTAGGTGACAATCGCATCGGCGGCGTGGTGGGCGTGAACGAAGCGGGCGGCGAGCTGATCGGCTGCACCTTCCACGGCAGCATCACCGG
Source organism: uncultured Dysosmobacter sp. (assembly GCA_934504065.1). Classification (GTDB taxonomy): domain Bacteria; phylum Bacillota; class Clostridia; order Oscillospirales; family Oscillospiraceae; genus Oscillibacter. Next base: position 2,348 of record CAKSVQ010000033.1, read on the forward strand.
ACAGCACTCCGTCGGCGGTGTGGTGGGCGAGAACCACGGCACGCTGACCCGCTGCGAAAACAGCGGCAGCATCAACACCAAGGACCTGGAAGACAACCCCAAAACCGACTATACCGACCTCACCCAACTCAATTCCATGGACAACGTGCCTGCCTACACCGATGTTGGCGGCGTGGTGGGCCTTTCTGACGGCACGGTGCAAAGCTGCACCAACAACGGCGCCGTGGGCTATGACCAGATCGGCTATAACATCGGCGGCGTGGCGGGCCGCAGCTCCGGCTGGCTGGACGGCTGCACCAACACCGGGGCCGTCGCCGGACGGCGGGACGTTGGCGGCGTGGTGGGCCAGCTGGGGCCAGAGATCCTGAAAACCTTCAGCGAGGATTTCTTAGACCGCCTGCTTGCCCAGATGGACGATCTGCAGGACGTGCTGGACCGCACCGTAAACCACGCCGACGGTATTTCCGATTCGGTGCACAACCAGATGAACGACCTTTCCGACAAGGCCCGCAGCGTCAAGGAGATTGCAAGCGACCTCACCGACGCCATGACAGACTGGGCCAATGGCAACATCGACCAGATCAATGAGCTTTCCGCCCGCGTCTCCTGGTCGCTGGACCAGCTGGACGACATCATGAGTGACGCGGAGGACATGGTGGACGATCTGGACGATCTGGTGGATGAACTGGAATCCGTGCGCCAGCCGCTGGCCAATGCCGCCGGAAACGGCGTGGACGCCAACAAGGCTTTGCAGGATTCCATCAGCGGCCTGCGGCAGGCAAACCGCACCTTCCAGCGCACGCTGCCCAAGGTGGCCGCCGCACTGGTGGGCCTTGCAAACGCCCTTGCAAACGGCGCGGACCCGGATGAAACACTGGACGCGCTCAATGAGCTGGGCTATCAGCTACAGGGCTTTGAAAACGCGCTGGACCAGCTGGACGAGGCCATGCAGCGCCTGAACGCCGCGCTGGACGACCTTTCCAGCATGGGTGCGAACCTGAAAAAGGCCATCGACCGGATGGAAGACGTGAACGACGCCATGGGAAATCTGGTGGACAGTCTTTCCAACGTGACCTACGGCCTGCGGGACATGATCCACGAGCTTTCCCAAAAGCCGGACATCACCATTGATCCCATCGGCACGGACATTACCGACAAGGGCGATGCCCTGTCGGACGCCATGGACGCCCTGATGGACAGCGGCGATGCCCTGAATCAGCTCATCAGCGACTCGGCGGACACTCTGATCGCCGATATGAAGGCCATCAACAGCCAGTTCCGGGCCATTACCAACCTGATCCGCAGTGAAAAATCCGACTGGGAATCCGATCGCAGCAAAAGTCTGGAGGATCAGATCAAGGACCATTTTCAGGACGCTTCCGACACCTGTGATCTTGCAAAGCAGCACGATGGCCGGGTCTCCAACTGCGAAAACAGCGGCACGGTGAATGGAAACAGCCACATCGGCGGCGTGGTCGGCACGGTGGGCATTGAGACCGACCTCGATGTGGACGACGATGTGACCAAGGTGGGCGATTACTCGCTGGACTTCCACTATCAGGCCCGGGCGCTGGTGTATGCCTGCGTCAACCGCGGCACTGTCTCCGGTCGGAACGACGGCACGGGCGGCGTGGTCGGCTGGGGGTATCTGGGCCGCGTGACCGGGTGCGAGGGCTACGGTGCCGTCTCCACTGACGGCAGCTATGCCGGCGGCCTCGTCGGCAGCACGGAGGGCAGCGTGGACTCCGGCTGGGCCAAGTGCCCCGTGACCGCCGCGGACTATGTGGGCGGCATCGCCGGATATGCCGACAGTATGACCGCCTGCCGCGCCCTGCCCACCGTCACAGGCGACGCTTATGCCGGAGCCGTAGCCGGAGACGTGGGAGACGACGGCACCGTCAGCGGCAATCTCTTCACCAGCGAAACGCTGGGCGGCATCGACGGCGTGAGCTACGCCGGGATCGCCGAACCCGTGGATTTTGATACCCTCTGCGCCCAAAGCGGCGTGCCCAAGTCCTTCACCCAGCTGGAGCTGACCTTCCGGGCAGACGGCGAGGTGGTGGCGGTGGTGCCCTTCCAGTATGGCCGCGGCATTGACGCCCTGCCGGAGATCCCGGCGAAGAAGGGGTGCTCTGCCAGCTGGCCGGAGCTGGACTACACCTGCCTCACCGCCAGCCAGACGCTGGACGCCGTGTACACCCCCTATTCCTCCGCCCTGACGGACGGAACCGGGGACCTGCCGGAAATTCTGGTGGACGGCAGCTTCGGCGCCAACGCCACAGTGAGCCACACCTCCCAAAGCGTTTCGTGGACGGACGCCAAGGGCGTGACCCGTAGCGGAACAGCGGTGACCGTCACCGTGGAGGACCCCGACTTCAAGGAGATCACCTACACCGTGCATTACCGCCTGCCGGAGAGCGGCAAGCGCTATGATCTCTGGGTGGAGACGGAAAACGGCTGGGAAAAGCAGGACGCCACTGTGGACGGCAGCTATTTACTCTTTGCCAGCAGTCAGTCTGCCATCACCTTCTGTGTGCTCCAGCGGCAGACCAGTCCCATGCTCTGGGTCGCGCTGGTCGCAGCAGCCGCGCTGCTGTTGCTGGCAGTGGCCACGCTCATCGCCAAAAAGCACGGGCGGCCGCTGCACAGCCGCCTGAAGCGCCTGAAGCGCAGCAAAGCAGCGGCGAAAAAATAAAAGCATACAAAAAGGTGGCGCAGCCCGTTTTGGGCTGCGCCACCTTTAATTTGTCTTGTCAAAAAGCCTCGCAGAGCTTCGCGTCCGTAGACGCGAAAGCCATGAGATGTGTTTTTCCCGGCGGCATGTACGTCGGGAAAAACTCTCTGCGCGGAGCGTGTGTCGAATGGCCGCTTATAGCGGCCATGAGGCACGGAGCGCAGCGAACACTTCTCAAACAAGTGGCTTCGCCACTTGTTTGAGAAAGGTTATGTACCGTTTGCCATCCACGCTGTGATAAACCGGATGGCTTTGCCAAGGCCGCCGGAGTAGTCCGCCTGATTCAGCGCCGCATCCAGCATAATGGGGTCGTCGGTCAGGATACCGTCCACGCCGCAGTCCACCAGATACTGTACCCGGTCCTCGCTGTTCACCGTCCACGCAAAGACCCTTCCCCCGGACCTGTGCACCTGATCCACCAGACTTTTGGTCACGTTTCCCTCTTCGATGGTAAAATCGTCGGAAAAGTCCATTTCCTCGATGTGGCCCCACGCAACGAACATACTGTACGCCGTCCGGGCGGTGGAGGAAAGCTCCTTGATGCGCCGCAGCGGCCCGGGCTGCAAGCAGGTGAACACCACCTGCTCCTCCATCCCGTTGTCCCGCACGACCTGCAGGGTCCGCTCCTCCAGCCCGTCATCATAGCCGGAGGGCTTGAGCTCGATCTGCACGGGAATTTCATCCTTGAAAAGCTGCAATATCTCATTCAGCGTGGAAATGCGGAGGCCGGAAAACTCCTCGTCGAACCACGATCCCACGTCATAGGTCATCAGCTCCTGATAGCTGAGGTCATGGATAAAAACCCTCTTCCCCGTCACCCGGCTGAGATCGTCGTCATGGCTGACCACGATCACTCCGTCCCGGGTCTCATGCACGTCCAGCTCCACCCAGTCCGCGTGCTCCGGCAGCGCCAGTTCAAAGGCGGGCAGGGTGTTTTCCGGCGCACGGGTGGAATCGCCCCGATGGGCCACGATGCCGGGCCGAGTGCTGGGGGCAGTGATGGTGCGCACCGTGTCGCCGTAGCGGTAAACGCAGTAGCCGCAGATCAGCACCAGCACAACCCCCACCGCTGCCAGCAGCGCGCGGCTGGCGTCCCTGTCCACAAAGCTGCGGGGGGAAAGATCGGTGGGCGATTCCTCCCGGTCGCGGTATTTGAAAAACATGGTGGTAAGCATGGCGTTATTCATAATAGGGGCGGCAAAGGCACACAGCAGGTCGCTGAGGATATACAGCCGCCGCCCCAGTTCCTCCGCCGTGAGCAGGCCCCGAGCATCCACCAGCCACGCGGTCACCTCGCTGTAAACCCGGGTGCCCACAGCGGCCACGGCTGTGGCCGCCACGAATAAGATCACGTTGGCCACCACCACGGAGAGGAGCATCTCCCCATAGTGCCGCCGTGCCAGTGTGCAGCTTTTCCGGTATGCCCGGGAAAAGGGGATGTCCTGCACCTGAAAGATCAGCGGAGCGAACACGCCACCGAAGGTCAGCAGGTACACGATCAAAAGACCGCCCATCAAAATGGCGGAATAGAGCGTATTTTCCCGGGCCGCGTCCAGCACAAAGCCGGGGATCACCACGGAGATGGAGCTGGTACTCAGCGCCATAAAGCTGGTCAGGGGCATCAGGATCAGCAGCAGCGGCACGACCATCCAGTTTTTGGGGTTCAGATACCGCAGGCAGCATTCCGCCCCGGCCATGAGCATCCCCTGTATGGTGGGGCGGTGGTCCACCTGCGCCATGGTATAGGCGTGGTCCAGCGCACCGATCTGAAACGCCATGGTGAACACCAGCCCCACACAGAAGACCGGAATGGTCAAAAGCGTAGACGGCGCGGTCAGCAGCGCCCAGAAATTCGCGGGGCTGACATAGCGCACACCGATGATGCGGGTGTTGAGCCACAGCCCGAAATCCCGCAGGGAGATCACCAGAAATAAAAATACCGCCGCGTACAGCAGCGAAAATACCGCCACCGGCCTCCAGCTTCCCCGCAGCAGCAGCCACACTCCGGAAATGGTCTCCCGCAGCTCCCCGGCCATGCGGGATGCGTTTGTTTTCAGCTTCATCCGGTTCCTCCTGCCCTGTCAGAAATCGCCCCGGCCCGCTTCTTTGCCGCCGGAACTGACACAATGTGGTCATTATACCGCCGGATGGAAAAAAAAGCAACCGCCGCCGGAAGCATCACACGGTATATACGTGTATATTACGGCGCGTATAGCTCCCGAATGGCCCCGCCGCCCGCGCCAAACTTCTGTACTCCGTCTCCCGGTACCCAAAAATTCCCCCTGAAAAAACGCTGATTTTTGGCTAAAGATTTCTGGCAAAACCGAAAATAATTTTCCTGTTTTTCCCTGTTTTCATTGTCCGACTTACGTGGATAGATTTACATAATCCATAATGTAACATGCTTCTACAAAGAGTTATTCACATTCTCCACAGCGTTTTCCACCGTGTTGAAAACCTGTTATATCAGCCATTGTGAGAAAAATATGAAAAAAATGGAATCCTCGCAAAGTCCACTTTCTCCACATCGGTTTTTTCGATTTTAATTTACATAATTTTATTGTTCACGAGCCTGCCAGCTCATTTCTTCCTCTTTCAACAAGGCCCGCCAATTTTCAGGAAAAAAAGCGTTCCATTTTCGTCAAAAGGGAAATTTTTATTCCCGCCCCACCGGGGCCGCCATACACTGCCCGGTGCATTTATGCATTTGCATATAAAAGCAGCCGGAGAGAAACGAATCTCTCCGGCTGCTCACGTTATTGTTTATTCCGCGATGTCGCGGGTCGCGTAGGCGTTGAGGTCCATGCCCGCCGTGTGGCCTGCCAGATATTCATAGTATCCCTGCGCACCGATCATGGCCCCATTGTCGCCGCACAGCTTCAGCGGCGGCAGATACAGCTTGCAGCCTGCCGCATGGCAGGCCCGCTCCAGATCGCCCCGAATGATGGAATTGGCCGCCACACCGCCCGCCGCCGCCATGGTGTGGTATCCGGTCCTGCGCAGCGCCTCCATGGCACGGGGTACCAGCGTGTCGCTGACGGCCTGGGCAAAGTCCCGTGCCAGCGCGGCCCGGTCCAGCGGCTGGCCCACCTGCTCGGCGTGGTGGGCCAGATTCACCACCGCCGTTTTCAGCCCTGAAAAGCTCATGTCCAGCGGCGCGCCGTCCACGTGGGCGGTGGGCAGACGGTAAACGCCCCCTGCCGACCCCTGCGCCAGTTCGTCCAGCGGCTTGCCGCCGGGATAGGGCAGCCCCAGCACCCGGGCTGCCTTGTCAAAGCACTCGCCTGCCGCGTCGTCCCGGGTGGCGCCGAGGATCACCATGTCCGTATAGTCCCGCACGTCCACGATCAGCGTATTGCCGCCGGAGATGGCCAGCGCCAGAAAGGGCGGCTCCAGCTCCGGAAACGCCAGATAATTCGCGGCGATGTGCCCCCGGACGTGGTGCACCGGGATCAGCGGCACGTTCAGCGCATAGGCCACGGACTTGGCAAAGCTCAGCCCCACCAGCACCGCCCCGATCAGCCCCGGCGCATAGGTCACCGCCACGGCGTCCACATCGGCGCGGGTACACCCGGCGTCTGAGAGCGCCTTTTCCGTCAGCGCGGCGATGGCCTCCACGTGCTTGCGGGAGGCGATCTCCGGCACCACGCCGCCATACAGCGCGTGCAGGTCTGCCTGTGAGGCAATGGCGTCGGACAAAATGCGCCGCCCGTCCTCCACCACGGCCACGGCCGTTTCGTCGCAGGAGGATTCAAATGCCAGTATCTTCATGGTCTCTTCCTTCTTTCACTGCTGCCAGGGCACCTTGGCCCCCAGCGCTACTTTCGGATCATAGGGAATGCGGACGTATTTATAAAATTTGTCCGTGGAAAACGTATTTTCGTAAACAAAGCGGTGCTCGCGCATCAGCGCGGTCTCGTCCACCGGGCCATCGGCAAAATACAGCGTGCGGTAGTGCACGCCGAACATCTCTGTGTCATAGCCCGCCGTGCGGGCGCCGTTGCGGGCGTAAAATCCCAGTCGCCGCCGGGCTATGGCGGGGTCAGGCGCGTCTTCGGGGGCTTCGCTTTCGCCAAAGATCACCGTCTCCCCCTCCCGCTGGCGCAGCTTCTGCAAGAGCAGCGCGCCAAGTCCGCCGCTGCGCCGTCCCGGCGAAACGCACAGGTAATCCAGCAAGGCCCAGCCGGGCCGCCCTAGCCACAAAAATGCCTCGCCCACGATCGTATCCCCGTCGAACAAACACCACGGTCGATACCAGCCCTCTGCCCAGCAGGCTTCGATATTCCGCAGTGGCTTCAGCTCCGCCGCCGGGAACGAGGGCTTCAGGTCCCGGTCATACACCGTGCGCAGCTGTTCAGGAGACGGGATGCGCAGTTCCATCATCGGTAAACTCCCTTGTCATGATGATCGCATCCTCCTTGGGATGCTCATAGTAATTCTTGCGCCGCCCCACGCCCCGGAAGCCCCGGGCTCCGTACAGGGCGATGGCGTCATAATTGGACGCGCGCACCTCCAGCGTTAAAAACGCCAGATGGTGGGCCTGCGCAAAGTCCAGAAAGACCTGCAGCAGCTTTCCCGCGATACCCTGACGGCGGCACTCCGGCCGCACGGCCACATTGGTGATATATCCCTCGTCCACCACCACCTGCAGCCCGGCATAGCCCACCACGCGGCCGCTGTCGTCCAGCGCCACCAGAAAGGCCGAGAGCATATTTTCCAGTTCCTCGGCCAGCATATTCCGCGACCACGGCGTGGAAAAGCAGATGCGCTCCAGCTCCGCTACCTCATCCAGATGGTCGGCGTTCATCGGCACGATCCGCACGTGCATTCCTTTTTCTTCCATATGTCACTCCTTGGCTTCCAGCCAGTTTTTGCCCCAATGGGCCTCAGCGGTCAGTGGAACGGAAAGGGAGACCACGTTTTCCATCTCCTCCTCCAACAGCCGCGCCACCGTTTCCTTTTCCTCCTCCGGACACTCTACGATCAGCTCGTCGTGTACCTGCAATACCAGCCGGGCCCGCAGCCCCTCCCGCTGCAGGCGGGTGTGCACAGCGGTCATGGCCAGCTTGATGATGTCCGCCGCCGTGCCCTGCACCGGCATATTCAGCGCCACCCGCTCGCCGAAGGAGCGGAGATTGAAGTTGGAAGAGCGCAGCTCCGGCAGCTCCCGGCGGCGGTGGAACAGCGTTTCCACATACCCCTGCTCCTTAGCCTTTGCCACCACGGCGTCCATATACTGCCGCACGCCGGGGAAGGTGGCAAAATACGCCTCCATATACGCCTTGGCCTCCGCCACGGAAACGCCAAGGTCCTGACTGAGGGAGAAGGCCGAAATGCCGTACACAATGCCGAAGTTCACCGCCTTGGCGCTGCGGCGCATCTCCGGCGTCACATCCTCCCGCGAAACGTGGAAGACCTTGGCCGCCGTCTGGGCATGGAAGTCACCGCCGGAGCGGAACGCCTCCTGCATGGCCGCGTCCCCGGCCATGTGGGCCAGCAGCCTCAGTTCGATCTGGGAATAGTCGGCGTCCACCAGCACCGCGCCCTCCTCCGGCACGAACATCCGCCGGATCTCGCTGCCCAGCTCCGTTCGGGTGGGGATGTTCTGCAAATTGGGCTCGGTGGAGCTCAGGCGCCCCGTGGCGGTGACGGTCATCTGGAACGAGGTGCGCACCCGCCCGTCAGGCCCCAGCGCCTTCAAAAGGCCGTCGGCATAGGTGGAGCGCAGCTTGGTGAGCTGCCGATATTCCAGCACAAGCCCCACGATGGGCGCCTCATAGCGCAGCTTTTCCAGCACATCCGCATTGGTGGACCAGCCGGTTTTGGTCTTTTTCCCGTGGGGCAGGCCCAGCTTGCCGAAGAGGATCTCCCCCAGCTGCTTGGGCGAGTTGATGTTGAAGGGCTGGCCCGCCAGATCATAAATTCGGGTCTCCAGCTCCGCCGCCTGCTGGGACAGCATCTCGCCAAAGGCGGCCAGTGCCCGGGCGTCCACCCGGCACCCGGCCAGCTCCATATCCGCCAGCACCCGGCAAAGGGGCATCTCCACCTGCTGGAAAAGCTCCCACAGCGACCAGTCCTTCAGCTTGGGCACCAGCGCACCGTAAAGGGCTTCCACCGCCGAAGCGTAACTGTCGAACGCGGCTGCGGCCTGCGCCGCGTCGCCCAGCAGGGAAAAGGCGTCCGGCTGCAAATAGATGGACTTTGGCAGTTCTTCATTAAAGTACGTCACGAACAGGCGGCCCAGATCATAGCTGCCCGCCGTGGCGTCCAGCAGATAGGCCGCCAGCGCCGTGTCAAAGAGAAATCCGTCTGTCGGAAGGCCGTTTTCCAGCAGCGTGCGCATCAGGTCCTTTACATTGTGGGAGACCTTTTTGATCTCCGGGGAGAACAGCGCACGCAGAAGGCCGTTCCAGTCCCCGGAGAATTTTTCAAAAAACAGCTCCGCCGTCACGTCCGCTTCCTCGCAGACCACCACCGCGCCCCGCAGGTCCGGCAGCGTCAGCACAGAAACATGGTCAGCCTTCCGCCAGATGGAAAGCAGTTCGTCGGCCTGCGGCTGCGTGCACACCTGCTCCACCCGCACCGTGCACTCCGGCTTTTCCGCCGGGGCGGCCCGGGGCGGCTGCAAACCAAACTTTTCGATCAGCTTGGTGAATTCCAGCCGCAAAAACAGGGGATAGGCTTCCTCCCCCGGCGCTTTGACCAGATTGTCCTCCGGGCGGAAGTCCAGCGGCGCGTCGGTGACGATGGTGGCCAGCCAGTAAGAGTGGCGGGCACTCTCCTCCCCCTCCGTCAGCTTGCGGATGGCGGCGGGCTTGGCGTCGATGTCCGGCAGCTTTGCATACAGCGCGTCGATGCTGCCGTATTTCTGCACAAGGGCCATGGCCGTTTTTTCCCCCACGCCGGGCACGCCGGGAATGTTGTCCGACGTATCGCCCATCAGCGCCTTGAGGTCGATCATGTGGATGGGGGCAAAGCCGTACTGCTCCCGGAAGGCCTCCTCGGTCATATCCTTCGTGGTGGTCTGCCCCATGCGGGTGGACACCAGCTTGACCTTCGTTTTCTCCGTAATGAGCTGGAGGGAATCCTTGTCCCCCGTGACGGCCACGCATTCCCAGCCAGATGCCTCGCAGCGGCGGGAGATGGTGCCGATCAGGTCGTCCGCTTCCCAGCCCTCCAGCTCATAGCGGGGGATGTTCAGCGCATCCAGCACGTCCTTCAAAACCGGCATCTGCATCCGCAGTTCCTCCGGCATGGGCTTGCGGGTAGCCTTGTAGTCCGCGTCCGCCGTGTGGCGAAAGGTGGGGGCGTGCACGTCAAAGGTCACGCACACCGCGTCGGGCTGCTCCTCCCCCTCCAGCCGCAGCAGCGTGGTCAAAAAGCCAAACACCGCGTGGGTATACAGTCCCTCCCGGGTCGACAGGGGACGAATGCCGTAATAGGCCCGGTTGATAATGGAATTTCCGTCGATGACCATGAGCTTCATGGAAGCATCCTCCAAAGAATCATTTAAAAATGTTTTCCGCTGTCACAGCCCCATCAGGCGGCGGGCCGTTTCCACGTTTTTGCGCTCCATCGCCTGCAGCCGCTCCACAGCGGCGGCCTGTGCCTGCGGGGCGCTGGCCTTGGTTGCCGCGCCGTCGATCATCTCGCGCAGCCGCTGAGCCGTCAGCGCCTGCAAGTCGCAGAACTGCTCCTGCCCGATGTAGCGCAGGAAGGCCGACACCTTGGGGTCGTACACCACGCCTGCCAGCGGGATGCCCTGCCCTGCCGCGAAGATCAGCGCGTGCAGCCGCATGGACACCACCAGCTCCATCCGGCTCAGCGCACCGATGATAGTGCCCGCTCCCCCCGCGTCGTCCAGAAAGTAATGGGGGATCGTCAGCGAAGCGGCAGCCTGCCGGGCAGCCACGGGGTCCAGATGCTTTTCCACCGCCGCGAACACAGGCGTCAGCCCATAGGTCTCATAGGCATACTCCGCCGCATCGGCAAAAAGCGCCGCCTTGGTCTCAAAGCCCTTCCACTGCCGCAGGGCAAAGCAGATATAGCGCCCGTGGGGCGGAATGCCCGCGCGCAGCAGCACACTGTCGGTCTCGTCATCGTCGGCGCGGCGCAGCGTCAGCGCCGGATCGGCGGTCAGCAAAATTTCCGGCTTGTCCACACCCATGGCCTTGAGCTCCGCGAGGGAGTCCGGCTCCCGCAGCGTGATGGCGTCCACCTTTTCATTCAGAACCCGGGCCGCCAGCTTCCGGTGGCTCTCTCTTGTCACGGGGCCGATGCCGCAGCCGTACATCTGCACCCGGCAGCCCGCGTTTTTCGCCGCGGCGATGTTGTGCAGATAGAACCACAGCGAGCGGCGGGAGGTCACGTCCTGGATCAGGCTGCCGCCGCCGTTGATGTAAAGTCTGGCCCGCTTCATGGCCCCCCGCCACGCCGGAACGTTCATCCGGCTCACCGCCTGCACCCGATAGGCAAGACGGGTGGCCCTGGGGTCCTTAGAAAGGACGGTTACGGGCATATCCGGGTCGATGCCCCGCATCTCCTGCAAAATGGCTTCCAGGATCGCGTCGTCTCCGGCGTTGCCCCGGCCATACGCGCCGCAGATCACCACGCCGTCCCGGCCCTGCCGGGGGCGGGCATGGCGGCGGATGATCTCCTCATAAATCCGGAGCTGGGTGTCCACCGTCTTCTGGATGGAAAACTGGGTGGAGGCCTTTTCATACAGCTTCTCGCCCATCCGGCGGCGCAGGCCGTCGTCATTACCCAGCGCGGCAAGGTGGGCGCCCAGCGCCTCCCAGTTGCCGGGGGAGAAGAGATAGCCGTTCACGTCCGGGTCGATCAGATAGGGGATGCCGCCCACCGCTGTGGCCACCGTGGCCAGATGGAACCGCGCCCCCTCGGTGAGCGCATAGGGAAAGGTCTCGCTCAAGCTGGTCAGGGCGTTGATGTCCAGCGCGGAGTAGAACCGATCCATGCCGCCGCTGATCCAGCCCGCAAAGGTCACCTGCCGGGAAACGCCCAGTTCCCCGGCAAGGGTCTCCAGCTTTTCCCGCTCCTCGCCGTCTCCGGCGATGACCAGCCGCAGCCGGGGGCAGCTCCGGTAACCCGCCGCAAAGCCCCGCACCAGCGTGGACATATCCTTCACCGGGTTGAGGCGAGCGGCGATGCCCACCACCACGGAATCCTCGTCCACCTCCGCGCCAAGGCCCCGGAGATACGCAAGGCGGTCGCCCTGCGGGGGCGGCGGGGTGAAATCGATGCCGTTGTAAATGGCGAAAAAGCGGTCCGGCGCAAAGCCACGGGAGATCAGCAGGTCCACCATGGCGTCCGACACGCCGATGCGGTAATCCAGCCGCCGCAGCGCCCACGCGTTGATGCTGCCAAAGGTCAGGCGGCTGATGGGGCGGCCCATATAGTCCAGCTTATAGTCGCTGTGAACGGTGGACACCACCGGAAGCCCCGTGGAACCGCGCAGCAGCGCCCCCACCATATTGGCCCGGGAGCCGTGGCAGTGGATGACCTGATAGCCCCCCTCCCGGATATACGCTGTCAATTCCCGCCGCAGCTTGGGAATATTATTGCCGCTGCAGATGCGGGTGGGGATGCCCATGGCCCGGGCCTCCTCGGCAAAGGGACCGTCCCGGAAGCAGACGAGCTGGGCGGTAATGGTCTCGTTCAGATGCTGCAGCAGGCTCAAAACGTGGGTCTTGGCCCCGCCGGAGTCGCCGCCGCTGATGAGATGGATCACTTTCATGGGAAAAAACCTCATTTCGAAAAAATGGGCTTGTGGATTCTGAAGAAATAGTATACAATATTTTTCAAGCGATGTCCACAAAAGAAAAAACCGGGCTACGCCCGTAATGGAGGATGTATGGAACAGAAGGCAACGCATAAATTTAATATTGTAGATGTGATCGTCGTGGTGCTGATCGTGGCGATCGTGGCTTTCGCCGCCTATAAGGTGCTGGGTTCGCGTAATGGCGGCGCACAGGCCACCACCAAAGTCACCTATGTGGTGAAGGCTGAGGGCGTTCCCACCGAGGTGTATGAGGCCAGCAAGGCCCATCTCCCCTCCCCGCTGATGGCCTCCGGCGCGCTGGTGGGCGGCCAGATCGAGTCGGTGGAAAAGGCCCCCTATTATGTGCTGGGCCCTGACGGGAACTGGGTGGAGGACCCCGAACACGTGACGCTTTACTTCACCGCCACCACCGACACGCCCACCGAAACCGTGATGACCACCAAAGTGGGCGATCAAGAGGTCCGCATCGGCAAGACGGATTACATCCTGAAAAGCGAGTATATTGAGATCAAGGGCGGCACCATCATCGACGTTACGTGGGGCGAGTAAGCTCTCCCGCAGGAAATCCTGTAAACCTGAGACCCCGGAGAAATTTCTCCGGGGTCTTGATCTTTCCAAAAACGGAAACGTTACCTTTCCGAAAGTTTTATTTTTTGTCCGTCCGGATGGGAAACACCGTCAACCGCTCGCCGCCGTCCCACAGGGCCAGCAGCACGTCCTTTTCATCCCGATAGCCCTGCCGCACCAGACTGCGCCGCACCCACGGAATTTCCTTTCCGGCGCTGCGGATATTTTCCTCCAGCAGCCTGCCGTCCATGATAAAGGGCGTCTGCCGCCGGGACTGACGGGGGTCCAGATTCAGGTCGGTGGGGGTGGCGGGGCGGTTGGCCTCCTTGGGCAGAAAGCTCACCACGCCGTTGTGCTCCAGCACGGCGGATTGCAGCTGGTTGAGGTCAAACCAGCCGCCGATGCGGCAGTACGTCAGAAATTCGTTCAGGTCCAGCCGCGCCCGCTTCAGGTTTTCCCGGTAGATCACGCCGTTTTCCAGCAGCACCAGCGGCTTTCCGGTCACCACCGCCCGGGCCCGGAGCAGCTTGTTGGTCAAAAGTGAGATGACCACCGCCGCCGCGCCGTAGACGATCAGGGCCGTCAGCGGCCGCAGGGGCTCTTCCAGTTCCGTGGCCAGCTCCGCCGCCACCGAGCCGATGGTGATCCCCTCCACATAGTCGAACATGGTCATCTGCGACACCTGCCGGACGCCCATGAGCTTGGTCAGAAGAAACAGCACCACAATAGAAACCAGCGCCGCCAAAGCGGTCTGCCAGATCTGGGGCCACGCCTCCGAAAACTGCATCATAAGAAAACCTCCCGCCGCACCTGTGTTTTCCACAGTATGCCACGGGAGGTTCATTTTTACTCATCTGTTTTTTCCACGAGATTGGGGTCCTGTTTGGGCTCGTTGGTGTGCACATTGATATACTGGGCCTTCAGCTTGGAATAGAGGATGGTCTGGCTGGAATACAGCCCGCTGTATCCCGAGAGCATGAAGCTGATGACGCAGGCCAGCGCGAAGTACAAAAGTCCCCCGTCGCCAAAAAGCTCAATGGAAAGCAGGGTGGACGCCAGAGGGCAGTTGGTAGCGCCGCAGAACACCGCGGCCAGACCGATGGCGGCGGAGGCCCCGGCAGGCAGGCCCAGCAGCGGCCCCGCCACGCAGCCAAACGTGGCCCCCACGAAGAACGAGGGCACCACCTCGCCGCCCTTGAAGCCTGCCCCCAGCGTTACCGCCGTGAACAGCAGCTTCCACAAAAAGGCGAAGGAACGTGCCTGTCCCTGCTCCACCGCGGCAGCCACCACGTCCATGCCCGCGCCGTTATAATCCGTCGTGCCGCAAAGATACGTCAGCGCGACCACCGCCGCGCCGCCCACGGCCACCCGCACCCACGGGTTGGGCAGGTATTTTTCCAGCAGGTGCTCCATGCCGTGGATGCCCTCGCAAAACAGCACGGATACCAGCGCGCACAAAACCGCCAGCACCGCCACCCGCACCATCGTCCCCATGGCCAGCGCGGGCATTTCCACCGTGAAACGGGTGGGCTCCACCCCCAGCACCAGCGAAACGCCATAGGCCGTCAGCGCGGCGGTGAGACAGGGGAACATGGCCGCGTGGTACATCACGCCCACGCTGATGACCACGATGGAAAAGACCGCCGCCGTCAGCGGCGTGCCGAACAGGGCAGAGAAAAACGCCGACATGCCCGCAAGGGTCGCCACCCGCAGGTCCTTGTCGTCCAGATGGAACAGCCGCCCGGTGTGAAAGCCGATGGTGCCGCCCATTTGCAGCGCCGCGCCCTCCCGTCCGGCAGAGCCGCCGCACAGGTGGGTCAGCACCGTGCCGAGGAAAATGGCGGGCAGAAGCAAAATGGGCAGTCCCTTGCCAAGGTGCACCTCGTCGATCACGGCGTTGGTGCCCTGCCCCTCCGTTTTTGTCAGCTTGTAAAAGCCCACGATCACAAGGCCCGCCAGCGGCAAACACCACAAAAGCCACGGGTGCTCGGCCCGCAGCAGCGTTGCATGGTGCACGCCCATGTGGAACGCGCTACCGATCACGCCGCAGACAACGCCCGCCGTCACCGCCAGCGCCAGCCACTTGCCCAGAGACCGCACGTACAGCGCCCCCAGCCGGAGAAGGCCGCTCTTTCTCTCTTTCATACGCCGCCTCCTCAGACCGTGACCGCCGCCGCGGAGCCGTCCAGCCGATATTCCAGCAGGTCTGGGTGCTTCAAATACCGCTCAAACGCCGCAAAAAAACGGGAATACTCAATACCCGTGGCCACGCGCTCGTCCATCACCACGCCCAGCGGCAGCCGCTTTTTCCGCTTGCCGTCCGCCCCGCAGGGCTCATGCACGGGCTTGCCCATGCACACGAACACGCTGGTGGTGCCGAACTCATAGCAG
>CAKSVQ010000034.1 GCA_934504065.1 uncultured Dysosmobacter sp.
GAAGCCCCGTGACCACGCCGATGTTCAAAAAGGTCTGCATGGCGATCAGTGTGGTGACACCCACCACCAGAAGGCAGCCGAAGCGGTCCCGGGTGTGCAGGGCGATCCAATACCCCCGCAGGATCAGCGCCGAGAACAGCAGCATGATGATCGCCGCGCCGATCAGGCCCAATTCCTCGCAGACGATGGCAAAGATAAAGTCGTTATGCTCCTCCGGCAGGTACAAAAACTTCTGTCGGCTCTTGCCGAGACCCACGCCCAAAAGCCCACCGGAGCCGATGGAGATCAGGCTCTGGGAGAGCTGATAGCCGTCGCCCCGGGCATCGATAAACGGATTTTGCCACATGGCGATGCGAGACTGGCCGTATTTAACGACGCCCGTGAGCAGCAGCATGGCCCCGCCGGCCGCGCCGCCCACCGCCGCGGCCACCCAGCCCCAGCGGATGCCTCCCACCAGCATCAGCGCCGCCCCGGTGCCCAGGATCAGCACCGTGCCGGAGAGGTGGGGCTCCAGCATCATCAGCACCGCCAGCACACCCATCCACAAAAGATAGGGCACAATGCCATAGCGCGTGGTGCGCATTTTGTCCTTCTTTTTGGAAATGCTGTCGGAAAAATACATCACCACCGCCAGCTTTGCGATCTCGGAGGGCTGGAAGGTGAACAACTCGCCCACGCCGATCCAGCGGGTGGCGTTGTTTCGAGTCTTGCCGATGCCGGGGATCAGCACCAGCACCAGCAGGATAATGGCCACGTACAAAAGGGGCTTGGCAAGGCCGCGGAAGCGCTGATAATTGATCTTGCTGATAAAGAGCATCCCCGCGATGCCCGCCACGGCGAACACGCCCTGCCGGATGAAATAGTAAAAGGGATTATGGTCCTGCGTCTCATAGTACGCCGAGGGGAAGCTGGCAGAGAGCAGCATCACAAGGCCGATGGCCGTCAGCAACAGCACCAGCAGGAAAAACGGCAGATCCATTGGTCCTTTGGCAAGCTCCCGGCTTTCCTGCTCCCGCTCCTTGCGCAGCCGCAGCCGTTCCTGCCGCGCCAGCGCCTCCTCCCGGCTCATGGGCCAGGCAGGCCGCGATCTCTCCGCCATACGCTTCCTCCTTTCTGTCTTTGTTCAGCCGAGGGCTCAATAGCGGCCCAGCACGCCAACATACGCCAGCACGCAGCACACCGCCGTAATGCCGGAAAACACTGCCACCAACTTGTTCTCGCTCCAGCCGCACAGCTCCAGATGGTGGTGCAGCGGCGCCATTTTGAAAATGCGCTTGCCGTGGGTCGCCTTGAAATAAGAGACCTGAATGATGTCGCTCATGGTTTCGGCAATGTAAATGATGCCCACGGGGATCAGCACCAGCGGCATATCCATGGCAAAGCCCAGCGCCGCCACGGCGCCGCCCAGAAACAAACTTCCGGTGTCGCCCATAAAGACCTTGGCCGGGTGACGGTTATAGCAGAAGAACGCCGCAAGGCCGCCCACCAGCGCCGCGGGGAACAGCGCCAGCGCCTCCATTTTCCACAAAAGCGCCGTCACGGTGAAAAACACCATCACCACGAACGTCACGCCCGTGGCAAGGCCGTCCACACCGTCGGTCAGGTTCACGGCGTTCACTGTGCCCACGATCACAAAGGCCGCGAAGATCAGATACGCCACCCAGTTCACCGTGAACGTCACCTGCGCAAAGGGCACATACACCTCGTTGGTCAGCAGCCCCTCATAGCGCATCAGGCACAAAAACACCACGGCGGCCAGAAGCTGCAATAAAAATTTCTGCTTGGCGGTGAGGCCCTCGTTCTGGTGCTGGCGCACCTTGCGGTAATCGTCCACAAAGCCGATCAGGCCAAAGCACAGCGCGAAGAGATAGACATACAGGTGGGTGAACTCCCCCTGCAGCATCCGTCCCCAGCCCATCAAAAATACGCTCACGCCCGCGCCCAGAATAAACATGATCCCGCCCATGGTGGGCGTGCCCGCCTTTCCGGCGTGCCATGTGGGGCCGTCCTTGCGGATCTCCTGCCCCGCCTTCAGCTTTCGCAGCTCCGCCAGCACAAACCGACCGATCACCAGCGTCAGCACCAGACTGACCGCCGCTGCGGCCCACACCGTCATCACCATCTGCTCCATTCCTTTCTCTCTCCTTTTGCCGCTCTCCGGCGTTATCCCTTCGCGTTCAGATAGTCCGCCACGATCTCCCGCTCATCCATGTGGTGCTTGACGTGGTTGACCTCCTGATAGGTCTCATGACCCTTGCCGCACAGAACGATCACATCCCCCGCCTGCGCGTGGTCCATGGCCCAATGGATGGCCTCCACCCGGTCCACCACCACGACATACGGCGTGTCAGACCCGGCAAAGCCCGGCAGGATGTCGGCAATAATGTCCTCCGGGACCTCGGTACGGGGATTATCAGTGGTGACCACGGCAAAGTCGGAAAGCCGCGCCGCCACAGCGCCCATTTTTGGCCGCTTGGTCTTATCCCGGTCGCCGCCGCAGCCAAACAGCGCCACCGTGCGGCCCTTGGCAAAGCCCCTGACCGACGAGAGCACGTTTTCCATGCCGTCGGGGCTGTGGGCATAGTCAATGAGGACCGTATAGTCCTTTCCCGGCGTGGGAACGACCTCTACCCGGCCCTTGACGTGGGGCACGCCCGCAAGGACTCCGGCGCTCTTTTGAAGAGAGACACCCAGCGCCTGTGCCGCGCCCAGCACATCCAGCGTGTTATAGACCATGAAGCCGCCGGGGATATTCACCCGCACGGCCACCCGCTCTTCGTTCGTCACCGCGTCGAAGGCCACATGGTCCGCACCCAGAGAAATGCTTTCCGCCCGCAGGTCGCTTGCGGCCTTTTCGCTGTAAGTCGTCACGCGGCAGTTGGCATGGCGCAGCAGCCGGGGCGTCCACGGATCGTCGGCATTGACCACGCCCACGGCGCAGTTGGAAAACAAAATCGCCTTGGCATCGCAATAGGCCTCCATGGTCTTGTGGAAGTCCAGATGATCCTGCGTAAGATTGGTGAAAATGCCCACGGCATAGTGGATGCCGTACACCCGGTCGAGATACAGCGCGTGGGACGAGGCCTCCATCACCACATGGGTGCAGCCCCCCTCCCGCATTTTCGCCAGCAGCTCCTGCAATTCAAAGGATTCGGGAGTGGTGCGCTCAGTGGGCAGCACCTCCTGCCCGATCATATTCTGGTTGGTGCCGATCAGCCCCACCTTCGCGCCCGTGGCCTGCTCCAAAATGGCTTTGAGCAGATAGGTGGTGGTGGTCTTGCCGTTGGTCCCGGTCACGGCCACCATGGTCATGGCATCGGCCGGATGGCCGTAAAAATTGGCTCCCAGCACCGCCAGCGCCCGGCGGGCGTCCTCCACGCGCACATAGGGCACGTTCTCCGCGGGCATCCGCTCGCACAGCACCGCCGCCGCGCCGTTTCCCACTGCCTTGCCGATAAAGTCATGTCCGTCGGCGGCATAGCCCCGCATGGCGACGAACAAACACCCCGGCTGGGCCTTGCGGGAATCATAGCACACGTGGGCGATGTCCATCTCCGGGTCCGCCGTGGTTTCCAGCACCGATAGACCTGCCAAAAGTTCTTTTAATTTCATGAAGCATCCTCTTTTCCGCATATCGCGCCGAAATTCAGCAAACTCATTATAGCCGGGCACTTTTGCGGTTGATACGGAAAAATGTGTTCAATACCTTGCAAAATCTGCTTTAATCCGCTCCGGCGGACTGGCTGCCGAACTGTACTGTGACCACGCTGCCCGCCTTCAGTTCTGTGCCGGGCTCCTTATCCTGCGTGATGGCAAACACGTTACCGGAGCTTGCCGTGGTGGCGCCCGCCACCTTCATAATAAGCCCCGCATCACTGAGGGCCTTGTTGGCCTGCGCCGCCGTTTTGCCCACCACATTGGGCACCACACTGGGCGCAGTGGATTTCTCCGTGCCCAAATACAGGATGATGCTGGCGTTATTGGGCACAATGGCACCGCCTGCGGGGGTCTGGTCGGTAACGGTGTCGCCATTGCCCACTGTGCGGCAGGTAAAGCCCGCGCTCTCCAGCACCGCTTTGGCGTCCGCCGCCGCTTTGCCCACCACATTGGGCACTGCCGCGTCCGCCCCCGCCAGCTCTTCGGCGGAGTAATCCGGCTCGATGCCGAGGTAAGGCAGCACCTCCGCCATGATCTGGCTGGCGGTGGGGGCCACCATGTTGCCGCCGGAGGGATAGGTCCCGGTGGTACGGCTGGGGGTGTCCAGCGTCAGCAGCATGATATACTGGGGATCATCCGCCGGGGCAAAGCACATGAACGAAACCACCAGATCGGGCTTTTTCCCGGCAGCCTTCGTCTCGGTCTTATCCGCCGTGCCGGTCTTGCCGCCGATGCGGTAGCCCGCCACCTGCCCATTCTTTCCGGTGCCGGAGGCCACCACGTATTCCAGACACTGGCGCACCTTGGCTGAGGTCTCCTCGCTGACCACCTGCCGGATAGGCGTAGCATCGTGCTGGGAGATGATATTGCCGTCGTCGTCCAGTACCTGCTCGACGATATAGGGCGTATAGAGATAGCCGCCGTTGATGCAGGCCGCCTGCGCCCGGATCAGCTCCAGCGGGGTGACGGTAAAGGTCTGGCCGAAGGAATAGGAGGCCAGCGCCGCCACGTCGGTCTTCAGGCTGTTCTCACTGACGATGCCCTTGGTCTCGCCCACCATATCCACGCCTGTTTTTTCCGTCAGGCCGAAGGCCTTCATGTACTGGTAATACTTCTCGGCCCCCACGCTCTGGCCGATGCGGATGAACGCAGGGTTGCAGGAATTGCCCACGGCCTGTTCCAGCGTCTGTAACCCGTGGCCCGCCTTTTTCGAGCAGTTGATCGTCCACACGCCCACCTTCACCGATCCGGTGCAGTTGAACGTGGAGTTCATGTTCACCGTGCCCTCTTCCAGCGCGGCGGCCAGCGTGATGGGCTTATAGGTGGAGCCCGGCTCGTAGGTGGAGTCCACGCACTTGTTGCGCCACTGGGTCTGCACCGCCGACGACTTGGCGCTGCTCACCGCGGCGTCATAGTCCTCTTCGGTGGAAAAGTTCATCTTCTGCGCCGCCAGATCGTCCAGCGTAGCCTGCAATTTGGCCCGCAACGCGTCGTCATACACCGTGCCGTAGTCGTTGAGGTCATAGTTGGGGTAGGAGGCCATGCCCACAATGGCGCCGCTGTTGACGTTCATGATAATCCCGGTGGCGCCGTTTTTCGCGTCGAACTTCTTGGCCATGTTCTCAATGCCCTTTTCCAGCGCCGCCTGCACGCTCACGTCCATGGTCAGCACCAGATTATGGCCGTTTTCCGCGTCGAACATCTGCTCATAGTTATAGAGCATATCCGTTCCGGCGGCGTTTTTCGCCGTGACGGTCAGGCCCGCGGTGCCCTCCAGCTCGGAGTCGTACTTGGCCTCCAGCCCCACGCCGCCCTTATTTTCGGCGTTGACAAAGCCGATGACGTTGGAGCCAAGGCTGCTGTACGGATAGACCCGCTTGGAATCCGGGTTCATCCACACGCCCTGCAGGCGCTTGCGCTGCGTTTCGGGCACCTCGTTGCCCTCCTCGTCGATCTCGCCGTTGATGAAGCGGCGCACCTCGTTGGCCATGTCCAGCTCCGTCTTTTTGCGCACGTTCACGTACATCAGGTTCGTCTTGGTCATGCTCTCTTCGATCTTGGCCTGATCCACTTCCAGAATGCGGCTCAGGCCCCGGGCGATATAAGTCTGGTCCCGCACCTGCGGGGCCTCGTAGCTCTGGCCCTTCTGGGCCGCCTTTTCCCGGGCGGCCTCAATGCTCTCTTCCTGACTTTTCACAAAGGCCGCAATCTCCTTGGGGGAGATGTTGACCTCTTCCGCCGTGGAGCTCACCGCCAGCATATACCCGTTGCAGTCATAGATCGTGCCCCGGGAAGCGGGCACGGTGGCGCTGCGGGTCTGCTGGTTCACGGCCCTTTCCCACATTTCGTCGTGGCGGACGACCTGCAAACTGTAAAGCTTCCACAGCAGCGCCACAAAGGTCGCCACACCCAGAAGCACCATCAGCAAAATCGTGCGGCTGCGCACCACACGGTTGGCCCAGCGGGCCGCGTCACTTTTTCTGCGGGGATTGACTGCCATAGGGGTTCCTCCAAAAATCCATGAGAAGAGTAAAGGGAGTGAGACCGCTCTCACTCCCCTGGTTTCGCCGTCCCTCAAAGCCGCGGCCCGTGGGGGCCGGCAGGCGGATGCTGGCCTTTGCTACACAGTATAGTGCCGCACTCAGTCCAAATATTCCACCACTGCGGCAGCGCCGCGGCGCAGGGAGGTCACGATCCGCGCAAGCACACTGGGCTGCGTTTCGCGGCAGACCACAGCGCTGTCGCCTTCAGAAAGGTCGATATAACAGATCTGGCTGCTGCCGGGCTTGACCATTCCGGCGGCCTCCGCCGCCTCCTTCACCGTGGCCAGATCAAACATCCGCTCATACTCCGTGGTCAGGCGCAGGTTTTCCGTTTCCAGTGTGGAAAGCTCCTTTTTCAGCGCCACCGTGTCCGCAGAGAGCACGGTAAGCTGGATATAGCCAAACAGCACCATCACCGCCATCACAATAGAGGCCGCCGTGGCCAGCACGGTGAACGGCGACACATGCTGGCGCTCCCGCACCTGCACCTTGGGCCGTTCATGGACCTTGACCTGCTCGCGCTCCTGCCGCCGGGGCAACTCCCCCGCGTGGCGCAGCTCCCGTTCCCGGACGGCCCAGTCCAAATCATATGCAAGGCTGCCGTCCACCGACTGCCCGTTTTGATGCCATGGTTGTCTTGCCGCCGTCGCCACGGTGCTTCTCTCCTTCCTGCTTCCAACACACTTCCCCCTGCCTGTCCCACACCGGAGGGCAGGGGATTTATGAATACATATCGTTTATCCGTATCGCTATTATACAGTTTGTTTCATTTTAAAGATCAAATCCGCCGCATTTTTCCGCCACGCGGAGCTTGGCACTTCTGGCTCGGGGATTTTCCTCCAGCTCCGCCGCAGCGGAGACAATGGGCTTTCTCGTCAGTATCTTGATGCGGGGGTGCTTTCCGCACACGCACACCGGAAACTCCGGCGGACAGGTGCAGCCCCGCGCCATGTCCTGCATGGCCCGCTTGACGATGCGGTCTTCCAGCGAGTGGAAGGTGATGACCGCCAGACGCCCGCCCGGATTCAGGGCGTCCACCGCGCTTTTCAGCATGGGCGGCAGGGCGTCCAACTCGCCGTTGACGGCGATGCGGATGGCCTGAAAGCTCCGCTTGGCCGGGTGCTGCTTTTCCCGCAGCGCCGCAGCGGGCATGGCGGAGCGAATCACATCCACCAGCTCCAACGTGGTCTCAATGGGTTTTTGCTCCCGGGCGCGGACAATGGCTTTGGCGATCGCCGGAGCGTAACGCTCCTCTCCATAGTCAAAGAGGATGCGGCGAAGCTCTTCATAGCTCCAGCTGTTCACCACTTTCCGGGCGTTCAGCGGAGCGGAAACATCCATCCGCATATCCAGCGGCGCATCCTGCATATAGGAAAAGCCCCGCGCGGCATCATCCAGCTGGGGGGAAGACACCCCCAGATCAAACAGCATTCCGTCCGCACCGGAAACGCCGACGCTTTGCAGCACCACGCCCAGCTCGGAAAAATTGCTGTGCACCAGCGTCACGTGCTCCATCCACGGCCCCAGACGCTCCCGGGCCGCTTCAATGGCCGCCATATCCCGGTCGATGCAGATCAGGCGTCCGGTGGTCAGCCGCCGCGCGATCTCCCGGGAATGCCCGGCGCGGCCCAGCGTGCCGTCCACATACACCCCGTCGGGGCGGATATTCAGCGCCTCGATGCACTCGTCCAGCAGCACGGGCTTGTGGGTAAATTCCATGCCCCTCACCCCCTGTTCCGGCGGGCGCGCACAAGGTTGTCCAGCGCGGCGGCCAGATCGTCGTCCTCCATCATCCGCTGCTCCCGCTCTGCCCACGTCTTGGAGTCCCAGATCTCGGCAAAGGAGTTCAGCCCCACGATGGTGGCGCTTTTTTTCAGTCCCGCATGGTTGCGCAGGCTGGCGGGGATGAGCACGCGGCCCTGCCCATCCGGCTCGCACTGCACGGCGTTGGCATACAAAAACGCCAGTGCCCGTGCCTCGGAATAGGGCAGATCGTCCATATCCTCGGACATCTGCTCCCACTTGGCCTCGGGATAGATGGTCAGGCAATGCTCCGCGCCGACGGTGATATAAAAGGTATCGCCCAGCGCTTCGCGCATACTGGAGGGGATCACCAGACGACCCTTCGAGTCGATGCTGTTATTGGATTTTCCCATCAGCCTCGCCACGAAAACCGCCTCCTCTCCCCCACTTTTGCAATGGTTTTGTGGAAGTGTGGCACAACTTTACCCAAAGTCCCCACTTTTCCCCACCATGTATTTTGAGTATAAGCAAATCCCACTTGGATTGCAAGGATTTTTTTTCAACAGGAACTGTGGAAAACTCTGCACTTTTCCCCTTTTTTCGGAAAATCCGGTCAAATTCGATCAAACGTTCGATTGGTTGCCACTGGTTGACGTAAAACGTGAAAAAGCGCCCGGCACAACATCTTGTGCCGGGCGCTTTGTTTCTTCTCTTCTTATACCAGATACAGTATCCACAGGAAAAGTTTCGCCGAAAACATTGTCGTTTTTCACAAACTTTTCTTGCCTGTTTTGGTCGTTTTGCCGCTTAGGCGTCATCCTCTCCGCTGGCGGCGTTCCGGGCGTCCAATTTCTCCCGCTGCTCCTGCATTTTTGCGGCGGAAGCACTGCGGAACTGCACCCGGGACTGCTTCACCTCGTCCAGCGCGGCCTGCACCGCTTCCTCCGTCCGGGCCAGCGCGTCCTCGGCGTATTCATTGGCCACCTGATAGAGCTGGCGGGACCGCTCCTCCGCCCGGGCCACGATCTTGCGGGCCTTTTCCTTGGCGGCGTAGAGCACCTCGCTTTCCGAGACTTTGGTCTTGGCTTCCAGCTCCGCCTGGCGCATCATGCGCTCCACATCGTGCTTGGCATCCTCCACAAATTTATCCCGGGCGGCCAGCAGCTCC
Organism: uncultured Dysosmobacter sp.; assembly: GCA_934504065.1. Taxonomy (GTDB): domain Bacteria; phylum Bacillota; class Clostridia; order Oscillospirales; family Oscillospiraceae; genus Oscillibacter. The sequence goes on from CAKSVQ010000034.1 coordinate 9,112, forward strand.
TGCGCCCGCTTGATCTCCACAGGCAGCGCGGCCCTCAGCTCGTCCAGCATATCCAGCATTTCATCCCGGTCCACCATGCTCATGTTGGGTTTGAGCGCGGGGGCCTTGGCGTCCTCAATGCGTTCATAGAGCATATCGATCAGGCGGTTGATGTCGTTTGCCATACTTTTATCCTTCCTTCTTCTCTTTCATTTCCCGCACAAGGGGAATGATGGCCTGCGGCAAATATTTTTCCAGCGGCTGGCGGTAAGAGATCATCTCCCGCGCCATGGAAGAGCTGAAGTGCTGATAGGCCGGACTGGCCGGCAGCAGCAGCGTTTCCAGCCCCGGATGGATGCCCCGGTTGATCAGGGCCATCTGATATTCCACGTCCATATCCGTCACATTGCGGATGCCCCGCACAATCACATTGGCCCCGTGGGAAACGGCGAAATCCGCCAGAAGGCCGGGGAACAGCTCCGCCTCCACATTGGGAAGCTCCGCCACGGCGGTGCGCACCAGCAGCAGCTTCTGCTCCGGCGTGAACATCTGGTTCTTCTTCTCCGCGTTGGGGCTGACGCACACATACACCCGGTCAAAAATCGTGGCGGCCCGGCTGATAATATCCAAATGCCCCAGCGTGATGGGGTCGAAGCTGCCGGAACAGATTGCAGTTTTCATGGGATCGATTCCTCGTTTTCTTCGTTTCCGCTCCTCCGGTACAGGGTCAGTCCGATCTTGCCATAGCGGTAGGTGCGGTGGAGACGGTAAGGCGCTGTCAGCGCCGGGAGCGTCCGCTCCGCCGGATGCTCCGTTAAGATTATACCATGCGGCGCAAGAATGTCAAACCTTGCGATGTGGGCGATGATCGGCTCTAAAAGTCCCGCGGCATACGGCGGGTCCAGCAGGATCAGATCAAACTTCTCCCGCACGCTTTTGAGGTATTCCAGCGAATCTCCCGCCACCACCTGCCCACGGCTGGAAAGCCCGGTGACCGTGAGATTTTCCCGGATGAGCTTCACCGCGTCAGCCCGCCGATCCACAAACACCGCCGAAGCCGCACCGCGGCTGAGGCACTCGATGCCCAGCTGTCCCGTTCCCGCGAACAGGTCCAGCACCCGGCGGCCTTCAATGTCGAATTGGAGGATGTTGAACATCCCCTCTTTCACCCGGTCGGTGGTGGGGCGGGTCTCCATCCCCTCCAGCTCTCCCAAACGGCGTCCTCTTGCCGAGCCGGTGATCACACGCATCCGCGCTCCTCCTTTTTCCCGCGCCGCCCGCTTATTGTTTGAAGCACGGCTGCAAGCGCTTTCTTTCATTTTTATTTTACGGCAAAACGGCCTGTATTTCAATACTTTTTCCCCCACCCCCACCATTTCTTTTCCCTGCCGGAGACTGTGATTTTTTAGGCTTGTACTTTACAGAGGAATCGTATATAATGAATGTCTAAAAGTGCGTTCCAACGGGCGGCGTTTTTGCCGCCCCCGCCAATTAAGGAAAGAAAGGACGTTCTCATGATCCAATTCAAATCTGAACAAGGTGAGATCTCCGTCAGCAGCGCCGTGTTCTCCAACATCACGGGCATGGCTGCCACCAACTGCTTCGGCGTCAAAGGCATGGCCTACCGCTCCATGACCGACGGACTGGTGCACCTGCTGCGCCGGGAAGCCATGAGCAAGGGCGTCAGCATCACATATCACGACGACAACTCCATCTCCATCGAACTTCACATCATTGTGGAAAACGGCGTCAACATCCCTGCGGTGTGCCGCTCCATCATGAGCGAGGTGCGCTACGTGGTCACCAAAAACACGGGCGTGCCCGTGCAGGCCGTGGATGTCTGCGTCGATTCCATGACCCTGTGAGGAGGAAGCAACGAATATGAACGAACAGATCACCGGCGCGCTCTTTAAACGGATGGTGCTCCACGGAGCCGCCTCCATCACCGCGCAGAAACAAGCCATCAACGACCTCAACGTCTTCCCCGTGCCCGATGGGGACACCGGGACCAATATGTCCATGACCATCGGCACCGCCGTCACCGAGCTTTGCAAGGCGGAGCCCACCACGGTCACCAAGGCCGCCGACCTCACCGCCTCCGCCCTGCTGCGGGGCGCCCGGGGCAACTCCGGCGTGATCCTCTCCCTGCTCTTCCGCGGCCTTTCCAAGGGCCTCAAGGGCATGGAAACGGCAGACGCCGCCGCCTTTGCCGCCGCCATGCAGGAGGGCGTTTCCGCCGCCTATAAGGCGGTGATGAAGCCCGCCGAGGGCACGGTGCTCACCGTTTCCCGCCTTGCCGCAAAGCGGGCGGTGGACGTGGCCGCCGAGGGCGAGACCGATCTGGAAGCGCTGCTCTCCGAGGCCCTGAAGGAGGGCTGGGACGCGCTGGCCCAGACCACCGACATGAACCCCGTTTTGAAAAAGGCCGGGGTGGTGGACGCTGGCGGCAAGGGCTATCTCCTGATCCTAGAGGGAATGCTGGCCGAGCTGCGGGGCGAGCCCATGCCGGAGACCGCCGCCGAGGGCGCGCAGGAAAAGGCTGACTTCGCTGCGCTGAACGAAGAGGACATCACCTTCACCTTTGACACGGTGTTCATCGTCCGCAAGACCATGAACAAGCCCCTTGAGCCCCTGCGGGCCTATCTCAGCAGCATTGGCGACAGTCTGGTCATCGGCGAGGACGACGAGGCCTTTAAGGTCCACGTCCACACCGACATTCCCGGCTCTGCGCTGAACGAGGCCCAGAAGTACGGCACGCTGGAGCTGGCAAAAATCGAAAACATGCGCACGCAGGCGCAGGATCTGGCCGCCGGACGCAAGGCTCAGAGCACCGACGATCTGGACGCCGTAGAGGCCGAGCTGGAAGCTCCCGCCGCCCCTGCCGCTCCCGCCCAGCCGGAAAAGCCCTATGGCTTCCTTGCTGTGTGCGCGGGTGACGGTCTTGCCGCCGTGTTTCAGGATCTGGGCGCGGACGGCGTGGTCTCCGGCGGGCAGACCATGAACCCCTCCACCGAGAGCATTCTGGCCGGGGTGGAAAAGATTCCCGCCGAAACAGTGTTTATCCTGCCCAACAACGGCAACATCATCATGGCCGCGCAGCAGTGCGCCGCCCTGACGGAGAAAAAGATCGTGGTCATCCCCACCAAGACCGTGCCGCAGGGCATCACCGCCATGATGAACGTGGACTTTGAAGCCCCCGATGCCGAAAGCATTGCCGCCGCCATGAACGAATCCCTCTCCACTGTCACCACCGCCCAGATCACCTACGCCGCCCGCAATTCCGATTTCGACGGCTTTGACATCAAGGAAGGGGACTATCTGGCGCTGGAAGAGGGCAAGCTCTTTGGGACCGACGCTTCGCTGGACGCGCTGCTGGATAAGCTGGCGGGCGACGCGCTGGAGCGCCAGTCCAGCTTCATCTCTTTGTACTTCGGCGAAGACGTGAGCGAAGAGGACGCACAGAAGGCCGCGCAGATATTCGAGACCCGCTGCCCCGACGCAGAGGTAGCCGTCCTCTCCGGCGGCCAGCCTGTTTACTATTATATTATCTCCATGGAATAAACGCGTCAGAAAATCACCAATCTGCTATTTGAAATCCGTCCCGGAACGAATGTTCCGGGACGGATTTATTTGTTGAAAAACGCAGCAGGCCGGGCAAAGGCCCGGCCTGCTGCCGCAAGGGGAATTGAGAGAGTTGAGAGAGTGAAGAGTTTATAAAACTGGCAAGAGTTTTACAACTTACAACAATAAGAGGGGCCAATCAGCCTTCGTTATAGCTCTTTTCCAGCCGGACGTAGGTCTTATACCGCTCGTCAGCTTCGCGCTGAGCCTCGGCAAAGAGCTTTTCGGCGATCTGGGGATACTTGACCTTCAATCCGGCATAGCGGACCTCGCCGTCCAGGAACTCCATCACGGGGCGGGAGGGCTTCTTATAATCCAGAGAGAAGGGCTTTTCGGCCTTGTCGGGGTTATAACGGTACAGGGGCCACAGGCCGCACTCCACGGCCTTCTTCATCTCGGCCTGCACGTTGTTCATGCCAGCCTTGATGCCGTGGTTGATGCAGGGTGCGTAGGCAATGACGATGGAGGGGCCCTTGTGCTCCACAGCCTCGGTAACGGCCTTCATCAGCTGGCCGGGGTTCGCGCCCATGGCAACGGATGCAACGTACACGTTGGGATAAGTCATCATCAGGCGGCCCAGGTCCTTCTTGGCGGTCTTCTTGCCGCCGTCGGCAAACTTGGCGGAAGCGCCCACAGGCGTTGCCTTGGAGGACTGTCCGCCGGTGTTGGAGTAAACCTCGGTATCCACCACGAAGACATTGATGTCCTCACCGGAGGCCATCACGTGGTCCAGTCCACCGTAGCCGATGTCGTAAGCCCAGCCGTCACCGCCGAAGAGCCAGACCACCTTCTTGCTGAGCTGGTCCTTGTGCAGCAGCAGCTCGTCCACCAGCGCCTTGGCCTCGCCGGAGACCTGTGCGGCTTCCAGCTCCTTGACCAGCGCCTTGGTGTCTTCAAAGTTGGTGTCCAGATCGTCGAAGGAGGCAAGCCACTGGTTGCAGGCAGCAGCCAGCGTCCCGTCGATCAGGGGCAGCAGCTGCTCCACGCGCATCTTCACGTTGTTGCGCCGCTGCTTGACGGCCAGCGTCATGCCGAGGCCGTTTTCGGCCTGATCTTCAAAGAGGGTGGCGTACCACGTGGGGCCGCGGCCTTCCTTGTTCACCGTGTAGGCAAGAGAGGGGAACGCGCCGGCCCACGCGGTGGAGCAGCCCACGCCGTTGACCCAGTAGGTCTTCTCGCCGTAGAGCTGGGTGAGGAGCTTTGCATAGGGAGTCTCGCCGCAACCTGCGCAGGCACCGGAGAACTCCACCAGCGGCTGATAGAACTGGCTGCCCTTGAGGGTCTTGCGGTCGAACAGGCCCGGCTTATCGCTGAGGGACAGGGCATAGTTCCAGTTGGTCTCGTCATACATCGTGTCATCCACAGGCTGCATGGTGAGCGCCTTGTCCTTGGCAAGGCAGGAAGCGGCGCAGGAGCCGCAGCCCGTGCAGTCCATGGTGCTGACCTGAATGCGGTACTTCATGCCCGCGGCGCCCTTGGCGTCCACCATCTCGAATCCGGCGGGAGCGGCCTTGGCCTCCTCGTCGTTGACAAGATAGGCGCGGATGGCGGCATGGGAGCAGACGAACGTGCACTGGTTGCACTGCAGGCACTTGTTGGGGTCCCAGTTGGGCAGCGTGCTGGCAATGCCGCGCTTGTCGTACTTGGAGGTGCCCATGGGATAGGTGCCATCCTGATAAGGCACCAGAGCGGAAACAGGCAGGTCGTCGCCGCGCTGACGGTTGCAGGGAATGACGATGTTCTTCACCACATCGGGCAGGTTCTCGTCCACCGTGCGCTCATCCACAGCGTTGGCCCAGGAGGCGGGGATCTCCACCTTGACGGGGCTGTTGATGCCCGCGTCCACGGCGGCCAGATTCATGTTGACCACCTTTTCGCCCTTCTTGGCATAGGTCTTCTGAGCGGCTTCCTTCATGTAGCGGACGGCGTCGTCCACAGGCATGACGTTGGAGAGCTTGAAGAACGCGGCCTGCAAAATGAGGTTGGCGTGGTTGCCAAGGCCCAGCTCCCGGGCGATCTTGTTGGCGTCCACGGTATAGAACTGCACGTTGTGCTCCGCCATGTACTTCTTCACATCGCCGGGCAGGTTCTTCTCCAGTTCTTCCCCGCTCCAGGAGGTGTTCAGCAGGAAGGTGCCGCCGTCCTTGATCTCATGGATCATATCGTACTTGGCCATGTAGGACTGGGAATGGCAGGCCAGGAAGTCCGCCGCCTTGATGAGGTAAGTGGAGCGGATAGGGCTCTTGGAAAAGCGCAGGTGGCTCTTGGTGATGCCGTAGGACTTCTTGGAGTCATACTCGAAATAAGCCTGCGTATACATTCCGGCGTGGTCGCCGATGATCTTGGCGGAGTTCTTGTTGGCGCCCACGGTGCCGTCGCTGCCGAGGCCCCAGAACTTGCAGGAAACGGTGTCGGCAGACTCGGTGACCAGCGGCTCGTGGACCTCCAGAGAGAGGTGGGTCACATCGTCGTTGATGCCGATGGTGAACATCTGCTTGCCGTTTTCATCGTTCATGTTGTCAAACACGCTCTTGATCTGGGCGGGGGTCACGTCCTTGCAGGCAAGGCCGTAGCGGCCGCCATAGATCTTGGGAGCGGCGGGATCGTTGGCATACGCCGCGCACACGTCCAGATAGACAGCGCCGGCGATGGCGCCCGGCTCCTTGGAGCGGTCCATGGCCGCGATCTTCTTCACGGTCTTGGGCATGGCGCTGAGGAAATACTTCATGTCGAAGGGACGGAACAAGTGGATCTGCAGCATGCCGACCTTTTCGCCCTTGGCGTTGAGGTAGTCCACCACTTCGCGGGTGGCCTCGCAGGCGGAACCCATCAGCACGATGACGCGCTCGGCATCCTCCGCACCGTAGTAATTGAAAATGTGGTAATCCCGTCCGGTGATCTTATTGATGCCCTGCATATAGCCCTCCACGATGCCGGGAATGGCATTGTAGGTGGCGTTGTTGGCCTCCTGAGACTGGAAGTACACATCGGGGCCCTGCACGGTGGTGCGGTGCAGCGGATGCTCGGGGTTCATGGCGATCTGGTGATAGGCCTCCAGTGCGTCATGGTCCATCAGCCCCGCCACGGCGTCCAGATCGATCATCTCGATCTTCTGGATCTCATGGGAGGTACGGAACCCGTCAAAGAAGTGGACAAAGGGCACGCGGCTCTTCACCGTGGTCAGATGAGCCACAGCGGCCAGGTCCATGACCTCCTGCACGCTGGCGGTGGACATCATGGTCACGCCGGTGGTGCGGCAGGTCATCACGTCCTGATGGTCGCCGAAAATGTTGTTGGCGTGCTGGGCCACGGAACGGGCCGCAACGTGAAACACCGCAGGCATCCGGTGTCCGGCCATGATGTACATATTGGGGATCATCAACAGCAATCCCTGAGAAGACGTGAACGTGGTGGCCATGGCGCCCGCCTCGGCCACGCCGTGCAGCGCGCCGGAAGCGCCGCCCTCGGACTGCATCTCCACCAGCGTAACCGACTGGCCAAACATATTCTTGCGTCCGGCGGCGGCCCATTCGTCCACCTTCTCACTCATGGGAGAAGACGGCGTGATGGGGAAAATACCCGCCACATCTGTGAAGTGGTAGGCAACGGTGGCACAGGCTTCATTGCCGTCCATCGTTTTCATGATTTTTTTCTCAGACATGAACATCCTCCTCAATGATACCTCTTTATAAATAGCCTTCCGGCTTCCTCACAGAACATCCGACGGGCGACCCGCACCGTCGTTCTATAATACTGACCTATGTTCTTGTATAGTATTATATGATTCGAAACAACGTTTGTCAATACCGAATATAAATCGTTGATGCAAAACGTGAGCCAAAAATTTCTACACAGGATGCCTTGACAGCAATCCCGAACAGTTATATAATATTGTCAAACTGTATTCTGAATAATCGAACGCAGGTGCTAAGGAGTACTATGGCTACTACAAAAAACATTCAATCTGTCGAACGCGCGTTTTCCATTCTGGAATTTTTCCAGAAAGCCAACTACGCCGAGCACAGCTTAAAAGAACTGTCTGAAGCGCTGGAGCTGAACAAAAGCACCACCTTCGGTCTGGTGAACACGCTGGCCAATCTTGGATATTTGCAGCAGAATCCCGAAAACCAGAAATACTCACTGGGGCTGCGGGTGCTGAACTTTTCCAACGCGGTGCGGGCGCAGAATCTCATCATCCGCGCCGTTCACCCCTATCTGGAGCAGATCAACCGCAAATACGGCGAAACCGTCCACTGCGCGGTCCCGCAGAACACCAGCGTGATCTACGTGGACAAGGTGGAGGCCGTCAGCTCCATTTATATCAGCACCCAGATCGGCACGCAGAACGCACTGCACTGCACCGGAGTGGGCAAGTGCGTTCTGGCCTATCTGCCGCCCTATGAGCAGGAGCGGGTCCTCTCCTCCCCCTTGCAGGCCATGACGGACAACACCATCACCACGCCCCAGCAGCTGCGCGAGTGCATCCAGCAGGTGCGTAAAAACGGCTATGCAACAGACAACGAGGAAATTTCCGTGGGCTTGAGCTGTGTGGCCGTTCCGGTGTTCTCTGCGGCGGAGACTGTAAGCTGCGCCATCAGTGTTTCTGGCATGACCGCCCGTATTCAGGCCGCCTGTGAAAAGGGGCTGGTGACCGAGCTGAAGCAGGCCGCTCAGGCCATCTCCCGGGATACCTTTGGATATTCCCCTGTTTAATGAGACGGTCAAAAAGTGGTGCGGTCACTTTTGACGAAGGCTCATTTTACCCTGCGAGACTTTCTCGGCAGGCTGATTCCATTTGTTTTCTTCTTTTCCTATTTCGATAGAGACTCTCCCCGAAGGAAGCCCCGGCCATCAGGCCGGGGCTTCCTTCTATACTCGGGCAAGTGGCAAAGCCACTTGCCCGAAAAAAATGCAGTCCGCCGCGCGCATTCGCTGCGCTCACACACTTGCGGACTGAGCAGTGTTTTTTCCGACACACTCTTCCAACCCTATCC
>CAKSVQ010000035.1 GCA_934504065.1 uncultured Dysosmobacter sp.
CAGAGCTACGGTCCCTCGGGCCTTGAGTGGCTGACACTGCTGAAAAAGCACTTCCCGTACCTCATCTGGCTCAACCCAGAGCCCCTGCCCACCCGGCCGGACTTCTGGAGCCAGACTCACTTGCAGTTGGCAGGCTTTTTCCCCATGTTCGACCTTTCCGCCCAGGGGCTGGAACAAGGCATGAAGCGCCTGATGGCTAAAAGATAACGGTTTACGCCGCCTGAAAGAGGGGAACTTACCCCTCTTTCAGGCGGCCTTTTTCCGTATTCCCGGTCTCCCGGCGGAAAAATCGCATATTTTATGAACAAACTGCGGTGCTTTTGTGAACATTAGCACTCGAGGCTTGACAGTGCTAATGCAAAGGACTATAACAAAGTTGTTCAAAGGAGAGAACCAAAAAGGTGCTTTTCCAAAGGGCATTGATTGGTATATGAATGGAGGAATGACTTATGATGCCCAGTATTTTCGGTGAGAATTTGTTTGACGACTTTTTTGATGATGATTTCTTCCGCTTCCCCGCGGCGGCCAGCAAGCAGCTTTACGGTAAGCACGCCAAGAGCCTGATGAAGACCGATGTGCGGGAGACCGAGAACACCTACGAGCTGGACATTGACCTGCCCGGCTTTAAGAAGGACGAGATCAATGTGGATCTCAAGGATAACTGCCTGACCATCAGCGCCGCCAAGGGGCTGGACAAGGACGAGGAGGCCAAGAAGGGCACCTACATCCGTCAGGAGCGGTACGCAGGCGCTTGCAGCCGCAGCTTCTACGTGGGCGACGGCGTGGAGGCCAAGGACATCTCCGCCAAGTTCGAAAACGGCATTTTGATGGTGTCCATCCCCAAGCAGGTGGAAAAGAAGCTGCCTGAGAGCACTTCCATTGCCATCGGTTGAGCGAAAACGCCCACGGCGGGCATTGGGCTTTCGCCTGTTCACCGTGCGTAAACATGAAAAAAGAGGGAGCTTTCCACACGGAAAGTTTCCTCTTTTTCCCTTTGCTGGGCATCTGCTGGGCCGGGAGAAAAATTACGGGCAAATTGTTCAGCTTGCTTGACATGGTAAACGTTTACCGATATAATGTTGGTCAGAATACCCACGAAAACTGCCGAAAGCGCCAGTTTTCGGAAAAATACGTACAAGGAAAGGAACGCACGACTATGATCTACTCTACCGAAGTGCAGCATATGTGCCCGGTCGCCAAGGGCGCATACCACGGCCCCGCGCCCATCCCCGAAGAGGGCAAATGGGTGCAGGCGAAGGAGATCCGTGACATCTCCGGCCTAACCCACGGTATCGGCTGGTGCGCCCCCCAGCAGGGCGCGTGCAAGCTGACGCTGAACGTGAAGGACGGCGTGATCGAGGAGGCGCTGGTGGAGACCATCGGCTGCTCCGGCATGACCCATTCTGCCGCCATGGCCTCTGAAATTCTCATTGGCAAGACCCTTCTGGAGGCGCTGAACACCGACCTTGTGTGCGACGCCATCAACACTGCCATGCGCGAGCTGTTTCTGCAGATCGTCTATGGCCGTACCCAGACCGCTTTCTCCGAGGGCGGCCTGCCCATCGGCGCTTCTCTGGAGGACCTGGGCAAGGGCCTGCGCTCTCAGGTGGGCACCATGATGGCCACCAAGGCCAAGGGGCCCCGCTATCTGGAAATGGCCGAGGGCTACTGCACCCGCATCGCCCTGAACAAGGACGACGAGATCATCGGCTATGAATTCGTGAATCTGGGCAAGATGATGGAGTCCATCAAAAAGGGCGTGGACGCCAACGAGGCGCTGGAAAAGGCCAAGGGCCACTATGGCCAGTGGGACACCGCCGCCAAATACATTGATCCCCGTCAGGAATAAAGGAGGAATTGACAATGGCTCTGTTTGAAAGCTACGAGAGAAGAATTGAAAAGATCAATTCCGTCCTTGCACAGTACGGAATTTCCAGCGTGGAGGAGTGCCGCGACATCTGCAAGGCCGCTGGCTTCGACCCCTACGAGATCGTCAAGGGCATTCAGCCCATCTGCTTTGAAAATGCCTGCTGGGCCTACTGCGTGGGTGCGGCCATCGCCCTGAAAAAGGACGTGAAGACCGCCGCCGAGGCCGCCGAGGCCATCGGCATCGGCCTGCAGTCCTTCTGCATCCCCGGCTCTGTGGCCGAGGACCGCAAGGTGGGTCTGGGCCACGGCAACCTGGGCGCCATGCTGCTGCGGGACGAGACGAAGTGCTTCGCCTTCCTGGCGGGCCATGAGTCCTTTGCCGCCGCCGAGGGCGCCATCGGCATCGTCCGCAACGCCAACAAGGCCCGCAAGGAGCCCCTGCGGGTCATCCTCAACGGCCTTGGCAAGGACGCTGCCCAGATCATCAGCCGCATCAACGGCTTCACCTATGTCCAGACCCAGTTCGATTATTATACGGGTGAGCTGAAGATCGTCCGGGAGATCGCCTATTCCAACGGTGAGCGGGCCGCCGTCCGCTGCTATGGCGCGGATGATGTGCGCGAGGGCGTGGCCATTATGCACCATGAGGGCGTGGACGTGTCCATCACCGGAAACTCCACCAACCCCACCCGCTTCCAGCACCCTGTTGCCGGCACCTATAAGAAAGAGTGCATCGAGCAGGGCAAGAAGTATTTCTCCGTGGCCTCCGGCGGCGGCACGGGCCGCACCCTGCACCCGGACAACATGGCCGCCGGTCCCGCTTCCTACGGCATGACCGACACCATGGGCCGGATGCACTCCGACGCCCAGTTCGCCGGCTCCTCCTCCGTCCCTGCCCACGTGGAAATGATGGGCTTCCTCGGCATGGGCAACAACCCGATGGTCGGCGCCACCGTCGCCGTGGCAGTTGCCGTTGCTGAGAGCAAAAAGTAAATTCAGATACAAAACGTATAAAATCCGTAGAGTATAACTCTGCGGATTTTATTTTATAACTGAAATCGCACTGACTGGACAATGTCATCGAATCTCCTGTTCTAAATCGCGGAACAATGGAGATGAGAAGAACTCTTCCACCGTAATATCCAACCCGTCACAAAGTTTTTTCACAGTCGATACTGTGGCACTATGATTCCGACCATTGATGATGTTGTTCACAGTTGACTGTGTGACACCGCTGATGGCGCATAATTTATTAATAGAGAGCTCGCGTTCCTGACACAGTTCCAAAATGCGCATCCGCACTGCTTCGCCAATGGTCATGGACATCACCTGCCTTTGTATATGGTGGGGTTTATTTTACAGCTCGATTTTCCCGTTGGTCTGTTCGTATTCTTTAATGCAGTCCCGGATCAGGATTAAAATCTGACTATTCGCGGAACGACCCTCATAATCCACAACGATGTGCAGTTTGTGGAGCATTTCTTCATCAATTCTGATCGACAAACTTTTCATAGCCATCAGCAGCACCTCAAAGTAGATATATTTTATATTTACTTTAAAGTAATTTTGTATTATAATCCCCGTAATAGATATGTATTACATCTAAAATATATCTAAAAGGAGATTGAACATGGCTCACTATCAAAAAATGTACACCCACCCGTTCAATGCAGTGACGGATGCCCTTGATGCGCTGGAACGGATGGATATCGGGCGGGCCCGGTGCATTCTGCAAAGTTCTCAGCTGGAAAGCGAAGAAATCTACATTGCGTCCGACGAAGGCGGAAACGCCGAAAACACGCCCCACTAACAAAAGCCCCCTCGCGCCATGCATGGCGCGAGGGGGCTTTCTGATTATTCCGTTTCCTGCGACGCGAGTTTCAAGTCCTCCACCAGCGCGGTGGCGGACTCCAGCACGTCCGCGCCGGGCTTGAGCTTGAGGGACAAGGCAGGCGCATCCCCTGCCGCCAGCGTCAGGCGGAACTGGTACTTGGCAAGGCCGCACACGTGCACCAGCGCCTCCGGACGGAACACGCCCAGCGTGAATTTCAGCACGTCCTTTTTCTGGGAAATATCCGAAATTCCCGCCTTGGAAGCGGCGGCCCGCAGCAGCGCCACATCCAGCAGCGCCAGAACGGGCCGCGGCGCGTCGCCGTAGCGGTCCATCATCTCGTCCAGCAGGTCGGAGGCATCATCCTCGCTGCGGATGGCGGCAATGCGGCGGTAAAGGTCCATCCGCTGCTCGGCGGAGGGCACATACCGCTCCGGAATGTTGGCGTTGACCGTGAGATCGGCGGAGCACTCTGTTTCGATCTGCTTTTCCTCGCCCCGCTCTTCCAGCACCGCCTCTTCCAGCAGCTTCAAATACAGATCGTAGCCCACGCTCATCAGATACCCGGACTGCTCCGGCCCCAGCAGGTTGCCCGCGCCCCGGATCTCCAGATCCCGCATGGCGATGCGGAAGCCGGAGCCGAACTCCACGTATTCCCGGATAGCGGCCAACCGCTTGGCGGCGGTCTCCTGCAAAATTTTGCCCCGCCGATAAGTGAGGTAGGCATACGCCCGGCGGGAGCTGCGGCCAATGCGGCCCCGAAGCTGGTGGAGCTGGGCAAGGCCCATCTTGTCCGCGTCCTCGATGATCAGGGTGTTGACATTGGGAATGTCGATGCCCGTTTCAATGATGGTGGTACACACCAGCACGTCTGCCTCGCCGTCTACCATGGCCTGCATCACGGAGGAAAGCTCCTGTTCACTCATTTTGCCGTGACCCGTGACAATACGCACCTCCGACCCCAGCATCTTCTGGATACGGGAAGCCGTCATGTCGATGGATTCCACCCGGTTGTGGAGGTAATAGACCTGTCCGCCCCGGGAAAGCTCCTTGCGCATGGCATCCTCAATGATGGCCCAGTCGTGCTCCAGCACATAGGTCTGCACTGGCTGGCGGTCGGCGGGAGGCTCTTCAATGGTGGACATATCCCGCAGGCCGGACAGGGCCATGTTCAACGTCCGGGGAATGGGGGTGGCCGAAAGAGTCAGCACGTCCACCTGACGGCTCATCTCCTTGAGCCGCTCCTTGTGGGTCACGCCGAAGCGCTGCTCCTCGTCGATGATGAGCAGGCCCAAGTCCTTGAACTCCATGCCCTTTTGCAGCAGCTTGTGGGTGCCGATCAGCAGGTCCACCGCCCCTTGCTTCACCGCGTCTAAGATGCGTTTTTGCTCTTTGGCGGTGGTGAAGCGGGAAAGAACTTCGATCTTCACCGGAAAATCCTTGAAGCGGCTGCACGCCGTGGCGTAATGCTGCTGGGCCAGCACTGTGGTGGGCACAAGGATAGCCGCCTGCTTGCCGTCCAGCACGCACTTCATCACGGCCCGCAGCGCCACTTCCGTTTTACCGTAGCCCACGTCGCCGCACAGCAGGCGGTCCATGGGCCGGGGCTTTTCCATATCCTTTTTGATCTCTTCAATGGCGCGGAGCTGATCGTCCGTTTCGGCATAGGGGAAGGCATCCTCAAACTCCCGCTGCCATGGGGAATCCGGCGAAAAGGCAAAGCCGGGGCGGCGCTGCCGCTCGGCATACAGCGCCGTCAGCCCCTTGGCCAGATCCTTGGCCGCCTTTTTCGCCCGGGTCTTCTGCTTGGCCCATTCCGTGCCGCCCAACTTGTTGAGCTTCTGGCGCTCCTGATCCTCTCCGCCGCCGATATACTTGCTGACAAGGTCCAGCTGGGTGACGGGGACATACAGGCAGTCACCCCCTGCGTAGTCAATTTTGATATAGTCCTTCTCCACGCCGTCCACAGGCATCCGCTGGATGCCCACAAAGCGGCCCACGCCGTGGTGCACGTGCACCACCAGATCGCCGGGGGAAAGGTCGGTATAGGACTGGAGCTTTTGCCGATTGCTCTCTTTTTTCAGCTTTCGCCGCTTTTGGGCCGGGGCGGTCAGCTGGCCCTCGGTCAGCACCGCCAGCTTCAGCGACGGCCACTCGCACCCGCCGGACAGGGCGCCCAGTGAAATGCGTACCTCCCCCGGCGCGGGCATGGCGGCGTTTTTCAGGTCCACCGCCGCCGGAACGCCCCGCTCCTCCAGCAATCGGTGGAGGTTGTGCGCCCGGCTCTCTCCGGCGCACAGCACCAACACCGCGCTGCCGCTAGAGCGGTAATGCTCCAGATCGCCCACGGCGGTTTCCAGACTGCCGCCGTAAGAGGAAAGCTGCCGGGCGGTGATGCTCAGCAATCCCCGGGGCTTCAAGGGGTGGCGGGAGGTGGGCAGTGCGTCCGCCATGATGACCGGGAAGTCCTCCAGTGCGGCAAACAGCTCTTCGCCGGAGAGCAGCAGCTTGGCGTACTCTCCCGCCATCAGTCCCGCTTCCATCAGCGCTTCCGTGTCCTGCTTCATGGCAAGCAGCGTGCTTTTCACCCGCTCTTCCACCCGGCCCCCCTCGCAGAGGAAGACCACCGCGTCCGGCGGCAGATAGTTCACGCCTGCCGTCATCTGCGGGTACACGGCGGCAAGATAGCGGTCCATACCGCCGGGGTCGGCCCCGCTGCAAAGCCGCTCGCCATCCTCCCGCAGCCGGGCGGCCACCGCTTCGGTCTTGGGCTTTTTCCCCAGCTTTTCGGCAAGGCGCACCAGCGTCCGCCCCAGTCCGTCCAGCCCGTCCGGCGCGCTGCGGGGCAGCACCTCGGCGGCGGGCAGGATCAGCGCGGTGGACACATTGGCCGTGCGCCGCTGGGTGGCGGGGTCAAAGGTGCCCATGGAGTCGATCTCGTCGTCAAAAAATTCGCAGCGTACAGGCTGGGCCATCAGGGGGGAAAACACATCCAGAATGCCGCCACGCAGGGCGAACTGCCCCACGCCCTCCACCTGCTCGCAGCGGACATAGCCCGCGGAGAGCAGCCGCTGCGTCAGCTCGTTCAGGTCCAGTCGTTCCCCCGCCGTCAGCGTCACGGTGGACGCGCGCAGCAGTTCCGGCGGCAGGGTGCGGGCCATCAGCGCGTCGGCCGTGGCCACGGTGACCGGAGCTTTGCCGGAGGAGAGCGCATACAGCGCCGCCAAACGGCTGCGCTCCCACTCCCGGGAGGAGACCGCGCCGGGGCGGAGCTGCCACTCCCGGCCCAGCAGCACCACGGCCTGCGTTCCGGTCAATTCTGTCAGGTCGGCGGCAAGCTGCCGGGCCTCCCGGTCATCGCCGCAGACAAACACCGCGCTGCGGCCCGTGGCCCGGGCCACCGCCGCGCCGATGCAGGCCCGCTGCACCGGGGCCGTGCCGGTGAGGACAACGGGGCACCCGCCGTTTTCCGTGCGGCTGACCAGCTCGGCGACCTCCGGCATCGTCTGTAACATTTCTAAAAGCGCGTCCATCCAGCACCTCCTTGTGTCGCTCCGCGCGCTGGCGCGGAAGCAGGCCCGCCCCGCAGGGTGGGCCCCTTTAGTTTATGCTTGGCTCCCGCCGGAATATCTTTCTCTGGCGGCATTTTCACTCTCCGCAAGGCGCGCCTGCGCCTCGGCCCGGATGGCCAGCTTTCCGCCGTGGTCCACCACAAATTGCAGGTGGGGCAGGGCTTCCTCCCGCCTGTCAAGTTCCAGCAGACACCGGGCAATGTCCATGTGAGCGGCCGCCTTTCCCACCGGAGAAGTGGTGCTCTCCAGCATCTTTTGGTACTGCGCCAGCAGCTCTTCCGATCCGCCCTCCGTCATCAGACGGAAAAAGCTCCGCACGTTTTCCAGCGCAGCCTGTCCCTGTCCAAAATCCCTGCTGCCAAGGTGCTGCTCCAGCTCGGCAAGGTACGAACGGGCGTCCGATTCCTTCCCCGCTCGCAGCTTCACCGCCACGGCGGTCACCTCGATGGAGAGCTTCACATTCATGGACCCATGCTCATAGACGGGCAGCAGGCGGTCAAGCTCCTGCTCGCCCTCGCGTATCCTGCCCAAGTCCTGCAAGGCTGTGGCAAGGGCCAGCTGCACCGCCATATTGACCGCCCGCCAAGGCCCTCTGGCCCACGCGGACTGCAAATCCCGGCAGGTATCCACCAGAATTTCCGGGTCGCAGGCCTGCGCACTTTGGCTGGTGGCGGCGATCAGCTCCTTGACCGCGCAGGACTGCCGGAGATACTGGCCCAGCATCCACGGCACCAGCACGCACGCCGCCGCTGCCGCCGCCAGAAACACAGCTTCCAGTAAAAATATCGCCGTCGGGGCGGAATCATCCAGTTGCCTCAGCAGCCACCTGCCCACGGTCAACAGGCTGAGCGTGCTTACCAGCACGGCGCACAGCGGGAAAAACCAGCCCCGCCGATCGACCCAGCGCATAAACTTCATGTTGGTCTCTTCGCTTAGTTAAAGTCGTTCATGGCCTTCTGGCAGCCGTTTTCAATGATGTCCTCCGCCGCGCTGATGGCCCGCTCAAAGCTCTCCACCAGAACTTTTCGCTCCGCCTGCGAGGGAACGCCGATCACCCAGTCCACCATCTCCGCGCCGCCGCCCGCCGGGGCCCCGGTGCCGATCTTGATGCGGGGGAAATCCTGCGTGCCCAGATGGGCAATGATATTCTTAATGCCGTTGTGCCCCCCGGCGGACCCGGTGGGCCGCACCCGCAGCTTGCCCACGGGAAGCGACACATCGTCATAGATCACCAGCACGCGCTCGGCGGGGATCTTATAAAACTGCACCGCCTCATGCACCGCCTCGCCGGAAAGATTCATATAGGTCTGGGGCTTCATCACAAGGCACTTGCACCCGGCAAAGCGCACAATGTTGAATGCTGACTTGAATTTGACCTTGTTGAGCTTCACGCCCAGCTTTTCCGCCAGCAGGTCCACGGTTAAAAAGCCCATGTTATGACGGGTATGCTCGTATTTCTGGCCGGGGTTCCCCAATCCCACGATCAGCCAGTCCACCGCCCCGCCGGATTTTTCAAACATCTGATCTCCTCCTTTTCATCTGTGCGCGGAAAGGAAACGGGGAAGCAAGACCGCTTCCCCGCTTTTCCGGTCCACTGCTACCAGTGGATGTATTTCGATTTCCTGAGCCGCCCCGTATCAAGCGCGGCCCCGATCCGCTCAGCGGAAGAGCTTGGAGATGGAGACCTCCTGATAAATACGCTCGATGGCCTCGCAGAACATGGGGGCCACGGGCAGATACTTGATCTTGCTGCTCAGCGCCGGGTCGATGGCGGGAATGGTATCCAGCAGAGCCAGCTCCTGAATGGCGCTGGAGTTGATGCGGTCGATAGCGGGGCCGGAGAGCACGCCGTGGGAAGCGCAGGCGTGCACGCTCTTCGCGCCGCCCACCTCGATCAGCGCCCTGGCGGCGTTGCACAAAGAACCGGCGGTGTCTACCAAATCGTCGAAGAGAATGCAGTCCTTGTCCTTCACGTCGCCGATGACGTTCATGACCTCGCACTGGTTGGCCTTCTGGCGGCGCTTATCCACAATGGCAAGGTTCATGTGCAGCTTCTGGGCGAAAGCACGGGCACGGGCCACAGAGCCCACGTCGGGAGAGACGACCACCATGTTCTCGCACTGGTTGCCGAACTTCTTGGCATAGTAATCCACGAAAATGGGGTTGCCGGCCAGATTGTCCACCGGAATGTCGAAAAAGCCCTGGATTTGGCTTGCGTGCAGGTCCATGGTCAGCACGCGGTCGGCTCCGGCGGCGGTGATCATGTTGGCCACCAGCTTGGCGGTGATGGGATCGCGGGCCTTGGCCTTGCGGTCCTGCCGGGCATAGCCGAAATAGGGGATCACGGCGGTGATCCGACCGGCGGACGCGCGCTTGAGCGCATCGATCATGATCAGCAGCTCCATCAGGTTGTTGTTGACGGGAGTGCAGGTGGACTGCACCACAAACACGTCGCTGCCGCGCACCGTCTCATACAGGGAGGAGAAAATTTCGCCATCAGAGAAGGTACCTACCTCGGACTCGCCCAGCTTGGTGCCCATCAGGCTGCAAATCTCTTCCGCCAGCTTACGGTTAGAATTGCCGGAAAATACTTTGATGTCTTTGCCGTGAGAAATCATTCCAAACGCCCTCTTTCTGTCAGTCTATGGTTTTATGTTTCATATATTTATCTGCTGTTCTGATTTGCCCGCTTTTGCAGGATCGGCTCCAGCTCGGCGATCACGGCGGGGGAATACACCGGCACCCATCCGGAAAGCAGCTCCGCGCCGGAGACCGCGTTGGTCATCTTGTCCTTCCAGACCTGCCGCAAAACCCGTCCGGCGGCCTGATAGGCAAAGCCCGGCCCGGCCTCCTCCATGGGGATGGCGCTGCGGGGCAGCACCGCTGTGATCTCATCGGTGTCCAGAAAATCCAGCAGATCGCTGTGGCGGTTGGAGATGGTCACCTCCGCCCCCTCCGGAAAACAACTCCGCGCCTCCTGCGCAAAGCGCTCGTCGCAGGCAAGAAAAAACCGCTGCACACCTTCGGCCTGTAACTGGCTGCTCATCCATGATAAGATCGGGCAAGAGAGCACGGCGTTCAGCATCAGCGGTTTCGACCCTGCCGCATCGGCAGTCTCCTCTTCCATAAAGAAAACAGCTCGCTGAATACGGTTCATCACGCTACCCTCCTTTAGTAAATATCCATACACCTGACATTATATCAAACTTTTACAGGAAATCCAGTGGTTTGTGAGAAATTGTTCAGGAAATTTCTCTGAAAACCTTTGCACCGTCTTACAAATTTTTGTAACAGCCAACGGAAGCGCCCCTCCCCGCCCCTTTTTCAGCAAAACGTAAAAAGCGGGCCTTTGGAATCGTGCTTTTCAATAAAAAACGAGTTTTCTCCACACAATATGGTTGAATTTGCGCAGGCAAAGGATTACAATAGAATCCATTCGTACAAAAGGGGGTTTTGATATGCTCCATGTCGTGCTGGTGGAACCGGAGATCCCCCAGAACTGCGGAAACATTGCCCGCACCTGCGCCGCCACAGGCGCAAGCCTGCACCTGATCCGCCCCTTGGGCTTCGACATTTCTGACCGCGCGGTCAAGCGGGCGGGGCTGGATTACTGGCATCTGGTCTCCGTCAGCGACTATGAGAATTTAGACGACTTTTTTTCCCGCCATCCGGAGGCCGCCGAGGACTGCTGGCTCACCACCACCAAGGCGCCCCGCTCTTATCAGGAGGCAAGCTTTTCCCCGGACTGCTGGTTGTTTTTCGGCAAGGAGACGGCGGGCCTTCCCATGGATCTGCGGGAAAAGTTCCGCGAGCGCTGTATCCGTCTGCCCATGATCTCTGAGGCCCGCAGCCTGAACCTTTCCAACACGGTGGCCGTGTGCGTGTATGAGGCGCTGCGGCAGAATCACTTTCCCGGGTTGCTGGGATTTGGGGAGATGGCGGCGGAATAACCCGTTTTTCTTCCACGCAGCCGCGTTTTCTTCTGTGCATTCTATATTTTTATATGGAGGACTTCCAGATGAACTACAACAAAAAAACTGTCCGTGATGTGGACGTGACCGGAAAAAAGGTCCTGCTGCGCTGTGATTTCAACGTGCCGCAGGATAAGAAGACCGGAGAGATCACCAGCGACAAGCGCATTGTGGCCGCCCTGCCCACCATTCGGTATCTGCTGGACCACGGCGCGGCGGTGATCGCCTGCTCGCATCTGGGCAAGCCGGAGCCCGACTATGAAAAGTGGGCGAAAAAGCAGGCCGAAAAGGGCAAGACCCCCGAAGAGACCACGAAAGAGATCTGGCAGGCCGCCCAGAGCAAGCTGACGCTGGCCCCCGTGGCCGCCCGCCTGCAGCAGCTCTTGGGGCAGGAGGTGCTCTTCGCCCATGACGTGGTGGGCGAGGACGCGCAGAAAAAGGCCGCCGCGCTGCAGCCCGGCCAGATCCTGCTGCTGGAAAACACCCGTTTTGAAAAGGGCGAGACGAAGAACGACCCGGACTTTGCCAAAAAGCTCGCCTCCATGGCAGAGCTCTACGTGTCCGACGCTTTCGGCGCGGTGCACCGGGCCCACGCCTCCACCGCGGGCGTGGCCGCTTACCTGCCCGCTGTTTCCGGCTTCCTAATCCAGAAGGAACTGGAGTTCCTCGGCAGCGCCATCGCCAACCCCAAGCGACCGCTGGTGGCTATCCTGGGCGGCAGTAAGGTCTCTTCCAAAATCGGCGTGATCAATAACCTCCTGAACATTGCCGACACCATCATCATCGGCGGCGGCATGGCCTATACCTTCTCCGCCGCCATGGGCGGCAAGGTGGGCGACAGCCTGCTTGAAAAGGATTGGCTGGACTATTCCCGCGACATGATCGAAAAAGCCCGGGAAAAGGGCGTGAAGCTGCTGCTCCCGGTAGACACCGTGGTGGCCGACGCTTTCTCTCCCGACGCCGCCCATCATGTAGTCAAGGCGGGCGAGATCCCCGACGGCTGGCAGGGGCTGGACATCGGCCCCGAGACCGTGGCCCTCTACTGCGGCGCGGTGGCCGATGCCGGGACCGTTATCTGGAACGGCCCCATGGGCGTTTTTGAGTTCCCCGCCTTTGCCAAGGGCACGCAGGCCGTGGCCGAGGCCCTGAGCAAGACTAGCGCCATCACCATCATCGGCGGCGGCGACAGCGCCGCGGCCGTGGAGCAGCTTGGCTATGCCGACAAGATGACCCACATCTCCACCGGAGGCGGGGCCAGTCTGGAGTTCCTTGAGGGCAAGGACCTGCCTGGCGTTGCCTGCCTGCTGGACGCCTGATTTTTCCCCCCAAAAAAGACCGTCGGGCCCGGCGAGCCGCCCTCGCCCGGGCCCTGCGTCCTCTCCTGCGCCTGCCGAGCGAAAACACATTTGCCAAAAACAGTCCGATATACTTGACAAATACACGGTTTTTCGCTATAAATTAATAGGTTTTAACCGCACATCACGGGTCATACCCCGAATTTATTTGATATACACATAAAGGAGATATGTAAGATGAATCGCAGATACCGCAAAACTGTCATCGCCGGTAACTGGAAGATGAACATGACCGCTACCGAGACCAAGAAGTTCGCCGAGGAAATGAAGAAGATCATGCCCCGCGCCAAGTGGTGCGAGACGCTGATCTGCGTGCCCGCCTGCAACATTTCCGTTGCCGCCAAGGCCTTCAAGGACCTGCGCATCTCCGTGGGCGCGGAAAACGTGTATTTTGAGCCCAAGGGCGCTTTCACCGGCGAGGTGTCTGCCGACATGCTGAAGGATCTGGGCGTGAAGTACGTGATCGTGGGCCACAGCGAGCGCCGTCAGTACTTCTGCGAGACCGACCAGACCGTCAACAAGAAGGTCCATGCCGTGCTGGAAGCGGGCATGAACCCCATCATCTGCGTGGGCGAGAGCCTGGAGCAGCGCGAGACTGGCGTGACCACCGAGTGGATCGCCCTGCAGGTCAAGAGCGCACTGTATGGCGTGCCCGCTGACAAGCTGCGCCGCTGCATCATCGCCTATGAGCCCATCTGGGCCATCGGCACCGGAAAGACCGCCACGGCCGAGCAGGCAGGCGAGGTCTGCTCCAACATCCGCGCCACCATCCGCGCCCTGTACGGCGCCCGTGTGGCCCGCAGCGTCACCATTCAGTACGGCGGCAGCATGAACCCCAAGAACGCTGCCGAGCTGCTGGCCCAGCCCGACATCGACGGCGGCCTCATCGGCGGTGCCGCCCTGAAGCCCGAGCAGTTTGTGGACATCATCAACGCCGCGAATCAGGAGTGATTTTCCACGGAGGATACGCCCCGGCCTGCTGGCCGGGCGCGTTCTTCCGGCCCTCCCCTTTGCCTGCGGCAGCGGGGAGAGCTGTGTAAAATGAGGTTTTTATGAATAAAACACCGACTACCTTAATCATTATGGACGGCTTCGGCATGGCCCACAGCCATTTGCCCGGAAATGCCGTTGAGGCGGCGAAGACCCCCCGGCTGGACCGTTTCTTTCAGGAGTTTGCCCACACGGAGCTCTCCGCCTCCGGGCTGGACGTGGGCCTGCCCGCCGGGCAGATGGGCAACAGCGAGGTAGGCCACACCAATATCGGCGCGGGCCGGGTGGTGTTTCAGGACCTGCCCCGCATCACCAAGTCCATTGCCAACAGCGACTTCTTCCAGAACCCTGCCTATCTGCACGCCATGGATGCCTGCGCGGAAAAGGGCACATCCTTGCACCTGATGGGCCTGTTGTCCGACGGCGGCGTGCATTCCCATCTGGATCACCTGTTCGCGCTGCTGCAGCTGGCCCATGACAAGGGGCTGGAAAAGGTCTACATCCACGCCTTTTTGGACGGGCGGGACGTGTCCCCCACCTCCGGCGCGGACTTTGTGGCCAAAACCGTGGAAAAGTGCCGGGAGGTAGGCGTCGGCAAGATTGCCACCGTGATGGGCCGCTATTACGCCATGGACCGCGACAAGCGCTGGGACCGGGTGGAGCAGGCCTACGACGCCATGGTATACGGCGAAAGTGCCGCGTATAACCCCGTGCCCGTGGCCGCCGTCAAGGCCTCCTATGCCGCCGGGATCACCGATGAGTTCATGGAGCCTGTGGTCTGCGACACCGACGGCACCATTTCCGACCACGACAGCGTGATCTTTTTCAACTACCGTCCCGACCGCGCCCGCGAGATCACCCGCGCGCTGGTCGATCCGGAGTTCGACGGCTTCACCCGTCAGTTCTTCCCCCTCACCTTTGTGTGCAACACGGAGTATGATGCCACCATGCCCAATGTGGAGGTGGCCTTCCCCCGCATCACGGTGCGCAACGGCCTTGGCGAGTACCTGAGCCAGATGGGCATGACCCAGCTTCGCATCGCCGAAACCGAGAAATATGCCCATGTGACGTTCTTCTTCAACGGCGGCAGCGAGACGGTTTTCCCCGGCGAGGACCGGGTGCTGGTGGCCTCCCCCAAGGTGGCGACCTATGACCTCCAGCCGGAAATGAGCGCCTACGAGGTGTGCGACAAGTGCGTGGAGCGCATTGAATCCGGCGCTTACGACGTGATCGTCCTCAACTTTGCCAACTGCGATATGGTGGGCCATACCGGCGTGATGGAAGCTGCCGTCAAGGCCGTGGAGACCGTGGACGAGTGCGTTGGCCGAGTGGTGGACGCCACGTTGAAAATGGGCGGCATCGCCATGATCACCGCCGACCACGGCAACGCCGAGCAGATGAAGGAGCCCGACGGCTCCCCCATGACCGCTCACACTACCAATCCCGTGCCCTTCATCCTCTGCGGCGCGGGCAGCGAGCTTCGCTCCGGCGGCCGTCTGGCCGACATTGCCCCCACTATTCTGGATGTGATGGGCCTTGCCTGTCCCGAGGAAATGGACGGCAAAACGCTGATTGTAAAGTAAACCGTTTCTCCCCGGAAAGCACAGGCTTTCCGGGGAATTTTTTGCATAAAAGCCGGAAAAACCGTCCATACTCCCCTTGCAGACCAATACAAGGGAGGAACCTACATGGACAATAAGAAGTGGGAGACACTGCGTTCCGGGGCAGGGTTTTACACGGTGCTGGCGGTGTGCCTTGCGGCGGTGGCCGCCGGGGGGTGGATGCTGCTCTCCTCTCCGGCGGAAAAACCGACGGCGGCAGAGGAAGAGCCCGCCGTATCCGCCCCGGTGGAGATCGAAGTACCCCAGCCCCAGCCGGAGGCCCCTGCGGTGGAGACCGTCCGCCCCACCCCGGTGGAAGAGCCCACCCCCATGCCGGAGGTGGAGGTGGACGACACCCCGGTCACCGTGGAAGCACCCCGGCTGATCGTTTCGCCGCTGAACGGCCCGGTGCTCACCGCCTTTTCCGTGGATCGGCTGGTCTATGACGTGACCATGGATGACTGGCGGGTGCACGACGGGGTGGATATCTCCGCCAAGCCCGGGACCACTGTGCTGGCCGCCTGCTCCGGCACGGTGCTGGCCGTGGAAAATGACCCCATGATGGGTACCACGGTGACCATCCGCCACGACAGCGGCTATCAGACCCGGTACGCAAACCTGCAAGCCCATCCCACGGTGGAAGCGGGCGACACGGTGTCCGCCGGGCAGATCATCGGTGCGGTGGGCTCCACTGCCAAGGCCGAATCCGGCCAAAGCCCCCATCTCCACTTTTCCGTGGAAAAAGACGGCGATGTCATCGACCCCGACGAGTTCCTGCAGCGCTGATTTTATCAACCGCAAAAAAACTTTGTGACGGGTTGGGTATTTCGGTGGGCGATTCGATGATATCGTCCTGTCAGTACAGTTTTAGTTATAAAATGAAATCCGCAGAGTTATAACTCTGCGGATTTTATTTCATGCGTGAGGGTTATATGAACTGACATGGGACAAACATATCAGCTATAAATATAAAAGCTATTGTCGGTTTTGTTTGTGAAATGAAAGCGTGTATTATTGGGAAGTGTATACGGTTTGATATGGTGAATGCAAAGGTAAAAATACTTCTATAAACTTATTTAAGCTCTCAAGAAAATGCTTACGATTTAATAAAGAAATTATAATATATTGACTTACTAGAGGACTAGCAAGCTTATCCTTCCTAACAACATTCATTTAGTAAATTAATCTCTTCCGTTTTCAAATATATAGGTTCTGTACGGACCAAATAGATTACCTAGTCTTGGATCATTTGCAAAATGCCTTAAAAGCGTAAATGGATAGAAAAATTCAACATCATTTTCTTCCATAGGAATGTGCGCAATTTGATAGGCTTTTTGGCAGTAATTATTTATGGTCATAAGTTTTTTTCTAAGGCTGTCTGATTCGCCATTATGAATCTGGGCGATTTCATTACGATAATTTTGTGCCGCCTTATATATTGCATCGGTATATGCGGTTTGTTCTTCAATGGGATAATGTACTTGGGGGAGTAATTGATTTAGGAGCAGATTACGTTTTTCCTCAGCAAACGGAATTGCAGATTTATTCCTTATTCGTCCCCAAAGGCTATTATCGTTAAGAACCCGTTGGCATTCTTTTAGTTGCTCTATAAAAAGATCATCAACAAAAGTAGGTAGTCCCATCATGCATATATCAATATTTTCACGTTCTTTTTGTGTGCGGGTTCCAAACGCAAACATATGAGCTATAAATAGTTTGTAGGCATTAATGATCTCATCTTTTGTATTTTTCAATTCACTGATTCCCCGGAATGGAATTTCTTTCGGAAGCGGCGTAGCGAGAACATCAATATAATCAAATAATATTCTGTGGGCATCTAAGAAATTCATAGAAATTCCTTCTTCCATTTTAATCAATGATATTCTATCAAAAGCGATATTTAAATGCAATCGTTGAACCTATGTAGATATTAATTTAATCCGACTATTTTCTTGCAGATGTAATGTATCATAAAAGTTATCAACCGTGAAATACTTTGTGACTGATCGGATATTACGGAGGAGGGAGTTCTTCTCATCTTCATTGCTCCGCAATTTAGAACGGGAGATTCAGTGATTTTGTCCAGTCAGTGCAGTTTCAGTTATAAAATGCGCGAACATACAGTACAGTTAGTTTTTTTCGGCAATCTTCCGTTTTCCACAAAAAGCTACTGCCCTGTAAACAAAAAAATCCGCCGCATATTTTGACATTTTCCGGTTGCATTTTGCCGCATGCCATGCTATAATACAGCGTACATGCGGCTGTAGTTCATCGGTAGAACGGCAGCTTCCCAAGCTGCATAGGTGGGTTCGACTCCCATCAGCCGCTCCAAA
>CAKSVQ010000036.1 GCA_934504065.1 uncultured Dysosmobacter sp.
GCCCATCGGGGTGCGATACAAGCAAGTTGCTATCCGATGACCTCAAAAACAAATTGTACTACGATGGTTTTCAAAAAATGCTGTATCGCTACTCGCACCACGTCGGAGCAAGCTGCATATCGCTTGCTCCGACTTTTTTACAAAAAAGTCGGAGTGCGCTCATTCCGCTGCTCCTCCTTTTCACCCCGCAAACGCTCCGCTGGTTTGCGGGGTGAGGGGACGAGGAATAGATTATAAAATATCCGAACTGAAGCCACCTTTTTGGTGCAAGTTTGCTGCGCAAACTTATCCTGCGGGGGAATTAAAAAGCAGGGGAAACCCGGCTAAGGTTTCCCTTGCAAACATTCCTTACCTTGCGGGCAACGGAAAATCCAGCATTTTTCCATCAACGCGGGAGTTTCTTCGCTTCCGCCCGGCAAACGCTTCGCTGGTTTACCGGATGAGAAAAGCGGACAACCGTTGAAAATGTCTGCTGTAACCGGGGAAAATCGACTTAGCGTCAGCACAGGTACGAAGTAAAGGATACATGATTTTGACCAAGGGGGGCGCGCAATGAGTCTTTTGTCTGTTTCTAGCATGCGATCCCGATGGCGGGGATATGAATATTTCAAAAGTAAAAAAGTGCTGCATTTGAAACGCCTTGGGGATATGCGGTTTCAAGCCGCCGTTTTGGGAAGCGGTCAGGAGCTGTATGAAGTAACGATCGATCTGGAGCATGTCCGTCGATCCTCCTGCACCTGTCCCCATGCCGCAGGCAGGCGTGTTATCTGCAAGCACATGATCGCGGTATATTTTTCCGCGTTTCCGGAGGAAGCGGAAAAGTATTACGAAGAGGTCCAAAAAGCAGAGGAAGAATGGGAAGATCATCAGGAAGAGCTTGCCGAGAAACTAGTAAAGTATGTGCACGGACTCAAAAAGCAGGAAGCACAGCGCTTGCTGCTGGAGGTGCTGGAGTACGGTCCAGAGTGGCAATGGGAGCACTTTGTTCGGGAATACGTGGAATGACGCAATGGTTCCCTTTTACCGGGCGCACAGGCGGAGGCGGGGAACCCCCATTCATCGCTTCACGATCTCGTCATGGCAGCTGTCGCCGTCAAAGAGGTCGGAATAACGAATGAAGCGAACGTGCCGCGTCAGGTGGGAATAGGCCTGCGTGTCGGTCATGCAGAAGATCTTGCACAGCTCCCGGATGCCGTAAAACTCGAACATTTCCGCATACATACAGCGGCTGATCCGGTAGGCGATCCGGTTTTCCTCCACGTTAAAGAAATCGTAGGTGATGCTCCCGTCCTTAATGCGGGCCCCATAGTCGGCAAGGTTCCACTTTTTCGCCGCCTGCCACGCACAGGGAAACCGATCGATGACCTTTTCCAGACAGTAAAAGACCGCCTTTAATTTCCGGAAGGCATCGTTTACCGTGTCGATGATCTCATCGTTTTCGAGGCCATAGCTTTTCAGCATCAGGCACATGGCGATCACGGCATAGACCTTGCGGACCTGCATACTGGGGTAAATATTATGCTGTCGGAACGCCTGCGAGGCATACAGCTCCGTGAGCTTTGCGGCGTAGGCCCGGGTTTTGCCCTCTACATCGGAAAGCCCCCTGCGCCGGATCGCATCCCGGTACATTTTGGCGTAGTTCTTTACAGTTTTATCCATACTTCCTCCTGACGGGTTTTCTTGCCCCCATTTTAGAATAACGGCAGACAGTTGGCAAGGGCATTCCTCCTATTGTCAACCATATTTATTTTTGTGGTTGACAATAGGAGCGTTTTGCGGTATTCTCAATTCCAGAACGAAAAGGAGGCTTTTCAAAATGGAAACTACCGCCCGTCTCCGCACCCGGGACATGGCTTATATTGCCCTGTTTGCCGTCATCATGGCCGTTTGCGCATGGATCACCATCCCCCTGCCGAAGCCCTTTGTCCAGTTCACCTTGCAGACCTTCGGCGTTTTCGTTGCGCTGAATGTGCTGGGGGGACGGCGCGGGCTTTACGTTATGCTGGTTTACCTGCTGCTGGGCACCGTGGGCGTTCCGGTGTTTTCCGGGATGCTGGGGGGCGTTGGTGTGTTGCTCAACTCCACCGGGGGATACATCATCGGCTTTATCGCGGCGGCGCTGGTCTATTGGCTGGTCACCGCGCGCCTTGGCGAGGAGCCGTGGGTGCGCGCCGCCGGGTGCGTGCTGGGTCTTGCTGTATGCTACGCCTTTGGCACGGCGTGGTTTTTGGTGGTCTACGCCCGGGATAAAGGCCCTGTGGGGCTGATGACGGCCCTGATGTGGTGCGTGATCCCCTACATTGTGCCGGATCTTCTCAAGCTGGCGTTGGCGATGGCTGTATCCGCGCGGGTGAAAAAGTTCCTGAAATAATTTAAAACGCAAAAAAGTTCTCCACAACATGGTGGAGAACTTTTTTGCGTTTTATCAGGTTTCGGAGCGGCCAACCAGATAGTCCAGACTGACGCCATAAAAATCGGCCAATGTCAAAAGACCCTGAAAGTCCGGGTAACGCTTGCCCTCCTCATAGTAGTGGTAGGCCCGTACGGAAATACCCAGTGCCTCTGCCAGAGTCTTTTGCGGGACGTTTCGCTCTTTGCGAAGCGCCTGTAACCGAACAGCAAATAAATCCATAGATTTCTCCTTAGCAGAACTTATAGTTCCAATTATAATATGGAACATAAAGTTCCAACTGGGGGCAGCATGTATGACTTCTACATTTCAAGCGCTATACAGCCACACACTGGAGGGGCCCTATTTGGCCTTGGTCAAAGCACCAGACTATCATCATATAGGCCAGCGTTTTGATACCCTGCTGGACATGCTGCATTCTGAACTGCCGCCTGCCCAAAGCGCTGCATTGGATGCTCTGCTGGATTGCCTGTTTCGCCAGCGGGACATAGAACTTTCCGCCATGTTTCAGGCGGCGTGGACTGTGGCGCGGGAGCTTCAGTCCAGCACCTGCACCGCCGCGCCCAGCACGCCGTCGCCAATGTAGACGCTCAGTGTGCCGTCGATCTCGCCTTCCCAGATGTGGTCATAGTTGGGCAGGGCCGCCGTCAGCTTTTCCCGCACCAGCTGCATTTCCTCCGGCGCGCCGCCGTTGGCCACGGCCAGATTATAGCGCTTGTGGTCGCCGCAGCGCTGCACCGCCAGCGCTACCAGCTTGTCGATCACCTGATGCCGCCCCCGCACCTTGGCAACGGAGGTGAGCTGCCCGTCCGGGGCAAAGGTCAAGATGGGCTTGATCTGTAAAAGCATTCCTGCCGTGGCGGCCACCTTGCCGATGCGTCCGCCCTTTTGCAGGTACTCCAGCGTGTCCAGCGTGAAAAACGGGAACGAGCCCCGCATCAGCTGGGGCGCCCGCCGCTGGGTCAGCTCCTGCCAGTCCATGCCGCCCGCAATATCTTCCGCCAGCTGCAAGACCGTCATGCCCAGTCCCAGCGAACCGCTGACCGAGTCGAACGCGCAGACCTCCAGCTTGCCCCGGCACTCCTCGGCCACCAGCCGCACCAGATTATACGTGCCGGACAGCCCGCCGGAGAGCATCACGGCGATCACGCCGTCGTACCCCTCGGAGATGATCCGGGTGAGCAGCTTGCCGATCTCCTCCGCTGCGGGCAGGGAGGTCTGGGGCAGCTCCCCGGCCTTCAGGCGGCGGTAGACATCCGTGCCGTGAATGTTTACACCGTCCAGATATTCGCCGTCCGCGCAGAGAATGCGCAGCGGAACTACAAAAATATGGTGCTTTTCCACCAGCTCCGGCGTAATGTCCGCGCAGGAGTCGGTCAGCAGTGCAATTTTTTTCGGCTGCATTTGATCCCTTCTTAAATTATGTGATTTCCATAATCCCTGTATTATCCCACATTTTTCCGAAAACCGCAAGAACTATTCTTAGACCTTCGAAAAAGTGCTTTGCCACTTTTTCGAGGAAGTTTCGCTACGCTCTGCGCCTCGGTTGGCCGCAATGCGGCCATTTCGACACACGCTCCGCGCAAAGTGTTTTTCCCGACGTACATGCCGCCGGGAAAAACGAATCTCACTGCTTTCATGTCTGCGGATGTGAAACTCTGTGAGGCTTTTTGACAAGATTCTTTCCTTGCGTTTTTTTGCTACCACGCTATACTGGATGGAAAAGGGAGGGACGTGTATGAACCGTTTTTCTGTGGTGGTGGGCGACATCACTCAGTCCCACGCGCAGGCCATTGTCAACGCCGCCAACACCACGCTGCTGGGCGGCAGCGGTGTAGACGGTGCGATCCACCGTGCCGCGGGGCCGGAGTTGCTTGCCTGCTGCCGCACGCTGGGCGGCTGCGAGACCGGACAGGCCAAGCTCACCCCCGGCTTCCGCCTTCCGGCGGCATATGTCTTGCACACCCCCGGCCCCATCTGGCGAGGCGGGGAGCACGGCGAGGCTGCGCTGCTGGCCTCCTGTTACCGTTCCTGTCTGCTTCTGGCGGCGGAGCATGGCATCACCAGCGTAGATTTTCCCTCGATCTCCACGGGGGTCTACGGTTATCCGCTGGCGCAGGCCGCCGTTGTGGCGGAAAAGGCGATTATGGAGTTTCTCCGCGACCACGACCTGCCCCGGCAGGTGCGCATGGTCTGTCACACGGAGGAGACCGCGAAGGTCTACCGCCAGACCTATAATTTCTGGTATGCTGAAAGCAAGGCGGACCGGATGGAGTGACGGCCCCGGATGCTTCAGTGCTCTTCCAGATAGCGCAGCGCCATGGCGGCGTACACCGCGCTGCCAACAGGCAGAACGCTTTCGTCAAACCGTGCCTTGGGGTGGTGCTGGGGGTAGGGATACCCTGTCTCCGGCGTTCCCGCCGCCAGCGCCAGCATGATGGAGGGCACCTGCTGGCTGATATAGGCAAAGTCCTCCGACCCGGCGGTCTTGCCCCCTCCGGCAGCGGTCAGCTCCGCCACGGAAAAGGCCCGTTGGGGCCCCAGCAGCTCCTTGGCGTAAGTGCCGCAGCAGCGGGAGAGAGCTTCGTCGTTGACCAGTGCGGGACAGCCGCTGCCAAAGGTGACCTGCGCTTTGGCCCGGAAAGCCCCGGCCACCCCCTGCGCGATCTCCGTCAGGCGGCGCTTGATCTGGGCGCGGGTCTGCTCGTCGAAGGTGCGGATGCTGCCGCCCAGCTCCACCGTATCCGGGATCACGTTGGGCGCGGTGCCGCCGTGCAGCGTACCCACGGTGAGCACCGCCCGGTCACTCATGGCCAGCTCCCGGGCCTGAATTTCCTGCAGAGCAATGAGAATGTGGGCAGCGGCGGTCAGCGGGTCCACCCCCGTGTTGGGCATGGAGCCGTGGCAGCCCTGCCCCTGTACACAGATTTGAAAATAGTCCGCTCCGGGGGCGCTGGCTCCGGGGGCGGAGACGATCACCGTCCCGGCGGGGAAGGGCATGCCCGCCATCACATGGAGCATCAGCGCGGCGTCTACGTCCGGGGCTTTCAAGACCCCTGCTTCGATCATGTCGTGGGCGCCCTCGAAAATTTCCTCTGCGCTCTGGAACATCAGCTTGACCGTGCCGCAGATCTCGTCTTCATGGGCCTTCAGCAGCCGCGCCGCACCCAGCAGCATGGCGGTGTGCAGGTCATGGCCGCAGGCGTGCATGTTCCCGTTCTGCGCGGCAAAGGGTTCGCCAGATTCTTCCCGGATGGGCAGCGCGTCCATGTCCGCCCGCAGCAAAAAGACCTTGCCGGGGCGCTTGCCGCCCACCAGCGCTGTGAGCCCCGCCCGGCCGCAGTCCATCGGGGCAAGGCCCATGTTTGTCAACTCCCGGCGCACCAGCTCCCGCGTTTCCAGAGTATCAAACCCGGTGCCGGGCATCTGATGCAGCGCCCGCCGCGTGGCCCGTAGCCAGCTTTGCAGGTCTTCGGCCTCCTGAAGTAATTGTGGTGTCATGGGTTGGCATCCTCCTGATATGGTAGATTGCTGACAGTATACCACACGGCGGCCTGAAATACATCGAGACTTTCAAAAAAGTGGCAACGTTACTTTTTCGACAGTCTGATCTGTTTTTCCGGGGGACGGAAGAGAATTTGGGGATGGAAATTTCGGGAAAGCTGTGCTATAATAAATATCTATGCAAATATCCGGCTCTCGGTCGGTTCGATACATCGACGAATGTTGAAAGGAGCGTTTTATGATCAAGATCACCGCAGACAGCACCTGCGACCTGCCGTCCGCGCTGCTGGAAACCCACCATATTTCCATTGCCCCGCTGGGGGTGGTCAAGGGCGGCAAGCTGTATCGCGACGGCGTGAATATCCGCACGGCGGACATTGCCGCCCACGTGGCCGCCGGGGGTGAGCTCACCACCACCAACGCCGTGAATGCCGCGGACTATGAAGACCTGTTCCGCCGGGCGGGGGAAGACTGCAACGCCGTTATCCACGTGGACATTGGCAGCGGCTTTTCCAGCTGCTATCAGAATGCCCGCCTTGCGGCGGAGGAGGTGCCGGGGGAGGTCTACGTGGTGGACTCTGCCAACCTTTCCGTGGGCAACGGCATTCTGGCGCTGTGCGCGGCGGAGGCCGCCGAGGCGGGCAAGTCCGCCGGGGAGATCGTTTCCCTGCTGGAGGAGCTGGCTCCCCGGGTGGAGATGAGCTTTGTGCTGGATCGGCTGGACTACATGAAAAAGGGCGGGCGCTGCTCCGCCGTTACCGCGCTGGGGGCCAACCTTTTAAAACTGCATCCCTGCATTGAGGTCATCGGCGGAAAGATGTCCGTGACCAAGAAATACCGCGGCTCCATGGAAAAGGTGGTGGCCGACTATGTACGCGAGCGCATTTCCGGCCGGACGGACATCGACACCAGCCGGGTGATCCTGGTGGATACCTGTGCTGACGACCGCCTTTGCGCCGTGGCCCGCCGCTGTGTGGAGGAGGACGGCCGTTTCGGCGAGATCATCGAGGCCAAGGCCGGGTGCACCATTTTCTCCCACTGCGGGCCGGACACGCTGGGCATTCTGCTGTTGCGCAAGTAAGTGGAAAAGGCGCGGCGACGCCGGAAACCGGAAAAGAGAGGAGCGATTTCATGCAGGATTTTAAGCAGAGCATGACAGAGCACAGCTATACCCGGCAGGAAGAGCTGATCTTCTGGGACTGTGACCGGGAAAAACGGATGCGGGTGGCGGCCATCCTCAGCAAAATGGCCACCTTTGCCGGATATGACTACGACGCGCGGGGGCTGACCCACGAAAAGCTGTTTGCCATGCGGGAGGTGTTTCTGCTCTCCCGCATCGCGGTGCGCATCCACACCTGCCCCCACGACCGGGATGTGCTCACCATCACCACATGGGAAAACGGGGTAAAGTCTGCCCATATGCAGCGGGTGTATGAAATGGTGGATCAGACAGGGCAGCTGTGCGTCAGCGGCAAAAGCGACTGGATACTGGTCGATCCCCTGACCCGCAAGATCATGCGGCCCAGCTCGTTTACCGCAAAGCCGCTGGGCGTTTGCCCCAAGAGCATTGACTGCCCGGAGCCGAAGAAGATCCTGCTGCCCCATGAGGGCTTAGAGGATTTGGGCGTGCACCGGGTGCGCTGGTCGGATCTGGACGGCAATGGCCATCTTTACAGCGGCAACTATGGCGACATTGTGTGGAATGTGCTGCCAGAGGACCTGCAGCCCCGCGTGCCCAAAGAGTTCTATATCAACTACTGCAAAGAGGCCACGCTGAACGAGGACCTGACGCTCAAGGGCTTCCGTGAGGGGGAGACCTATCGGGTGGAGGGTCTTGGCCCGGAGGGCACCTGCTTTACCGCGCAGTGCGTGTTCTAAAACCTGGAAAGTGACGAAACAGCAAGGGACTGCCCCGTGAGGAGCAGTCCCTTGTCCTTTTAGAAAGCCTTATTTCCGGGCGTTCCGCTTTTTGAAAAAGACGATCATGCACAGCGTGATCTGCACCAGCGTGGAGATGGGGGAGGAAAGCCCCAGCGCGAAGAGGGAGCCGGGCACCAAGCGGCTCATCAAAACCGCCACGGGCAGCCGCACGCCCACCGCCCCGATCATGCCCTGCACCATCACGAACACCGTCTGTCCGCAGCCGTTGAAATAGCCAACGAAGCAGAAGAGGAAGGAGGTCAGCAGACAGTCGATGGCATAGGCCTTCAGATATTCCCAGCCAGCGGCCACCACCGCCGGGTCCTCCGCGAACAATCCGGAGAGCAGGCTGCCGTGGAAAAAGGAGATGTAGGCCATTAAAAGCCCCACCGCCACTGAGGACAAAATACCGTACCACAGCGCCCGGTCGGCCCGCTCCGTCTGCCCGGCGCCGATGTTCTGGGCCACAAAGGCGGACATGGACTGCATATAGGCCGAGGGTACCAGCATAATGAAGGCGCACAGCTTTTCCGCCACGCCAACCCCGGCGGAGGCCACAGTGCCCATGGTGTTGGCAATGGTGAGTACCGCCAGGAACGAGAAGTTGACCAGCAGGTCCTGCAATGCAACGGGAAAGCCCAAGCGCACGATCCTGCCCATCAGCGCCCCGTCGAAGCGCAGGTCATCCCGGCAGATGGAAAACGGCAATCCCCGGCGGCGGATGATGACAAGAGACAGCACCACGCTGATCGCCTGCGCCGCCACCGTGGCGATGGCCGCTCCGGCCACGCCCAGCCCCGCGCCGCCCACCAGCGCAAGGTCGCCCGCAATGTTGCACACGCAGGCGATGGTCACGGTGAGCAGAGGCATTTTCGAGTCACCCATTCCCCGGAAAATGCTGCCCAGAATGTTATAGGCCACGATGAACACCGCCCCGCCGGAGCAGATGCGCACATACTCCACCGCACCGGAAAAGGCCTCTTCCGGGATGTGCATCCCGGCGGCCACCCACGGCGCGGCCAGCAGCATCCCCACGGTGACGGCCAGCGCCACCGCCGTGAAGAGGAGGATGCCGCTGCCCACGATCTTTCCTGCCTCGCTCTGCCGCCCCTCGCCCAGCTTCTGCCCCAGCAGCACCGTCACTCCCATGGAAAGCCCGGTGATGACAAGGGTGATGGTCTGCATGATCTGGCTTCCGGTGGAAACGGCGGAAATATCCGCCGCCGTGCCGAACCGCCCCACTACTTGCAGATCTACCGCGCCGTACATGGCCTGCAGCAGCAGCGCCAGCAGCACCGGCAGCGCAAAGCGCACCAGCGCGGAAAGGATCGGTCCCTGTGTAAAATCGTGTTTCCGCTCCATCAAACTTCTCTCCCTTTTTTCAACGAAAAAAGCCGGATAAGAACCCCGGGCGACACCCGGCATCTTATCCGGCTTTACAACTGCGGTTGTAAGCCCTCCGTGGACGCGACGATGGTAACACAGTTGCCGTAGTTTGTCAAGACGCGGCAGGGCGGTTTGGGCGTTAATTCTTTTTCCCACCGCGGCGCAGGCGGCTGCCCAGCTTGCCCTCCTCCTGAATGCCCTCCAGCGTCATGCGCAGGTTGCTGCGAAAGAGCAGCCCCACAAACTTCCAAAGGCCCTCCCGGGTCTCCTTATCCAGATCCTTCATGGCCTTGACCATGGCCCCCACGGCCTTAAAGCTGTCGGCTTTCAGGTCGGTCAGCGTTACCGCGCCGGAGGCGGAGAGCACATTGAAAAGCCCCTCCACAAAGTCTTCCCGCTGGGCGGCAGTCAGCCCATGCACCCACGCGCGCAGGGCCTGATCGCTCAAATGGGCCTGCCGGGTCACCTGCCGCAGTGTGAGGAAGCGGGGGCCCATCACCTGCCAGGAAAATCCGTCGTGCTGCATCAGGCCCAGCTGATCGCTGTCTACCACGGTGTAATCCTCCTCATGTTCCAGCAGCATCCCCACCACCGAGGATTTGGGCACGATGGAGAAAATGCGCCCCGCCACCCGGCGGTGCTGCTCCAGCTCCAGAAGGTCGGTGTGGAAGCCGGGGCCGTCGTTGGACCAGATGGCCTCAATGCGCCGCTGCACGGCCACCGGGGAAAAGACTCCGGCGTACACCGCAAGGTTCCCGCCCTTGGAGTGGCCCCCCAGCCGCAGACGCTTACGGGGGAACTGACGCGCCACCGCCCGGGCATAGTCCACCGCCTTTTTCTGGGCAGGCACCTCCGGCATACAGGCAAGCTCAAAGTCCTCCTTCCATCCGGCCAGCGTGTCGTCCGTGCCCCGGAAGGAGAGGTACAGCGTCCGGTCCCCCGTCTCAATGGTCAGCGCGGCGAACTGTTCCCCCCGCCCCACATCCAGATGGTTTTCAAAGCAGTTCAGGCTCATGTCCCCAAAGCGCCGGGAATCTGCCATTTTCCGCAGCATATCCGGGATGGCGTCGGGCACCAGCACGCCCATGTCGATCTTTTCTCCCTCGGGAAAGCGGGCGAAAAAGCGCCGGGATGCCTCCCACAGCTTCACGCTCTCCCCGCCGCCCGGCGGGGGCACGATGCCCTGAAAGTCCACAAAGGACAGCTCCGCCAAAATCAAGTTATCCACCTCGTTGAAGGGCGACTGCTCCATTGTTAGGTCGCCCCGCCAATCCAGATAGTCCAGCAGGTTTGCCATAAGCCCTCCTTTTCCGTCCCATGAGATGTTCGTGATCGATGTGCGTATTATACCCAAATTCCATGCCCGCTACAAGAGGGCGGGGGACATTTTCCACAGCTGCCGCGCATAGGATAGTCCATCACAACGGAAGAGGTGGACAACATGACGGCTGCGGCTCAAAATTCTGTTTTGCTGGAGGGCTTTCCCGTGGAAAAGCCTCAATGGTCACACGATAACCACGGCGTTTCCTTTTACCGCCTGATGCTCCGGGTGCCCCGGCTTTCCGGCGCGGAGGATGTGCTGCCCCTGCTGATGCCGGAGAGCCTGACGGCGCAGGTGCAGGAGGGCCAGCCCCTCCGGGTGCGGGGGCAGTTGCGCTCGTTCAATAACCGCAGCGGTGTGGGCAACCGTCTGGTGCTGACGGTGTATGTTCTCTCCATTCAGCCGGGGCTGGGGGAGCCGTGCAACACCATCACCCTGTCCGGCACGCTCTGCAAGCCGCCGATCTTCCGCCGCACGCCGCTGGGGCGCAGCATCTGTGATCTGATGCTGGCCGTGCCCCGGCGTTATGGCCGGGCGGACTATCTGCCCGTTATCGCGTGGGGGCAGCTGGCGGTGCGCACCAGCCTTTTGGAGGTGGGCGGCGCGCTGGCACTGGAGGGCCGGGTGCAAAGCCGCGTTTACCACAAGCCCCTGCCCGACGGCTCCACCGAAGAGCGGGTGGCCTTCGAGGTCTCGATGATGCACCTGACAGAAGACGTGTGAGACCGTCGAAAAAGTGGCGAAGCCACTTTTTCGAGGAAGTTTCGCTGCGCTCTGCGCCTCGGTTGTCCGCTTATAGCGGACAATTCGACGCTCGCTTCGCGCAAAGTGTTTTCTGCCACGCACATGTCGCGGCAGACTGGGCAGCCGTTAGCGGCTTTGCCGCTTTACGGATGCCGCGTACCCTTTACGGGTAAAACGTTCCTTTTCATTTCTTTCGCGTTTCCGAACGCGAAACTCTGTGATGCTTTTTTTGACAGACTGAAAATCCCGCCGCGGAACAACTGTTCCGCGGCGGCTGTTTTTAGCAATAAGCGCCGCTGATGTCCACCGTGCCATAGGTCTTGGCGAACACGCCGTCCACCAGAAAGCGAATTTCCTCCACCGAGTCCAGCGACCGCAGCGACTGGGTGATCGCCCGGATGGCAGGGCTAAGCTCCGTGTCCGGCGGCAGCGTTTCCAGCTGGGAGGAGGCAAGATTCACATAGCACACGCCCTCCTCCTGCCAGACCGACCGCACCCGGAAGCCCTCCGGCAGCGCAGCGGAGAGACGCTTGCTGACAGGGCCGTTTTCCAGCGCCCGTACCACGGCGAAGACCTGCGTGTCGCCCTCATAAAGGTCCAGCGTCCGCTCCTCTCCGCACAGCGTCCCATCGCTGTCGGGGAAGTACAGCACGGCGGCCACCGTGCCCACCACGTCTTCCTCCGCCGTCAGCAGCACGTCCCGGGAGGTGAAGGTCTGCTTGTCCCGATAGGCAAGCTCCTGCCCCCGGACGGTGATGCGCACAGAGCCGATCTCCGGGATCTGGGTCAACGTCAGCGCCACGGCATAGTCCGCCAGCGTCAGCGCAACGCCGGAAAGGCTGGCATAGGCGGCGGATACGTCCACGTATGCCCGTCCGCCCTCCACCCGCAGCTCCAGCAGGCTGGTGCCCGCGGGGATAGGGCTTTTCAGCGTCATGTCCAGCGGCCCCTGCAAAAGGGCCTCCATCAGCGCGGCGGCGGTCTCCTCCACGCTGCCGGACTCTTGCGGCAGATAAGCTGTTTCCGCCCGCAGGGCGCCGCTGCCCATTTCTGCTTCGGCCTCCTGAAAATAGAGGGCGTAGGCCGTCTCGCCGCTGCGCGCTTCTCCGCAGCCTGCGCACAGCAGTGCCAGCGCGGCGGCCAGCAGTGCGCCGATCATTCGTTTCATGCCAAAGCGCCCCCTTCCTCTGCCGTGGGCCAGCGGACGGTGAACACCGCGCCGCCGGAGGGGCGGTTGGCCGCCTCCACCGTGCCGCCCCGGCGCTTCACCGTGTCGCTGACGATGGAAAGGCCCAGTCCGGTGCCGCCCGCAGCCCGGGAGCGGGCCTTGTCCACCCGGTAGAACCGCTCGAATATCCGGGGCAGGTCGGCCTCCGGAATGCCCGCGCCGTTGTCTGCCACGGCCAGCAAAACGGTCCCGCCCTCCCGGCGGAGGGTGACGGATACCTGCCCCCCGGCGGGGGTGTATTTTACCGCGTTGTCCACCAGATTGTAAACCACCTGATGCAGCTCGTCTTTGGAAGAGAGCACGGTGCATCCCGGCTCCATCCGCTCTTCCAGTGTCACGTTCTTTTCCTGCGCCACAAGGGCCATCATCCGCAGCACCTGCCGGGCGACCTCCTCCACGTCCACCACAGCAGCCGCGTCCAGCACGCTGCTGTCCAGCCGGGTCAGGCGCAGCAGGTCCTCGGTGATGCGGCTGAGCCGCTCGGCCTCCCGCCCAATGTCAGAGACGAATTCCCGGGTGGTGGCGGGGTCGATGTTCTCCGTCTGCAAGATGGAATCGGTCAGCAGGCGGATGGCCGCAAGGGGCGTTTTCAGCTCATGGGACGCATCGGAGACAAAGCGCCGCCGGGCGTTTTCCGTGGTTTGCAGGCGGCCGGTCAGGCTGTTGAACTCCTCGCCAATTTGGGCGATCTCATCCCGGCCCCGGATTTCCGCCCGGTGGCTGTAAGCGCCCTCCCGCACCTTGCGGATGGCGGTGAGCAGCTCGCCGATCTTCCGCGTCAGCGCCACGGACAGCACCAGACTCAGCACCAGCACCACGCCGCCGATCACGGCGCTCAGCCGCAGCAGGTTTTCTTGCAAGCCTTCCAGCAGCGCGGCCTGCTCCGTGTCGTATTCATAGGCGTACACCGCGCCGATGATCTGATTCTGGTAGAGCACGGGGGAAGAGGCCCGGCTGCGGAACGCGCCATTTTTATAGATGCAGGAAAAGGTGTCGTTCCCAAGCAGGGCCTGCACCAGCTCGGTGTACAGGGCGTAGCGCCCCACGGCGCTTCCGGTCTCCCGGGTGTCGTACAGTACCCGGCCGGACCCGTCCGTTACCAGTATGCGGGAAAGGCCGGTCTCTTCCACCACGGCCATGGCCGCCGTCACGTTTTCCTCGTTGAGGCGGTCCAGCCCTGCAAGGGAGTTGACCATCACGGAGACGCTGCCCTGCAGCGTGGTCTCCTTGGAGCGGAACACCATGTTTTCCGACACCAGCAGCGGATAGGTGTTGAGCAGCAGCAGTACGCCCAGAATGATGAGGATGTAGCTCAGGCCGAATTTGACCTGCAAACTGTCCCACAATCTGCGTTTACTCTTTGAAATAGTACCCGACCCCCCACTTGGTCATGATGTGGTCCGGCGCCGCCGGGTTTTCCTCCAGCTTTTCCCGCAGGCGGCGGATGTGCACATCCACCGTGCGGTAATCCCCGGCATAGGCATAGCCCCACACCACGTTCATCAGATTTTCCCGGCTGTATACCCGCCGGGGGTTGCGCATCAAAAGCTCAATGAGGTCATATTCCTTGGCAGTGAGCTCCACGGTCTTCCCGTCCCGCACGGCCACCCGTTCTTCGGTGTTGAGGGAAAGCCCCCCTACCGTCAGCACTGAGCCCTGATTGCGCTGCACCCCGGCAGCCCGGCGCAGCAGCGCCCGCACCCGGGCCTTCAGCTCCAGAATGTTGAAGGGCTTGGTGAGATAGTCGTCCGCGCCGGATTCAAAGCCCATCAGCTTGTCGGCGTCCTCACCCTTGGCAGTGAGCATGATGATGGGCACGTTGGAAAACTCCCGGATGCGCATGCATGCCTCCAGTCCGTCCAGCTCCGGCATCATCACGTCCAAAATCAGCAGGTCGAACCGCCCGTTGCGGGCCAGCTCCACCGCCGCCGCGCCGTCATAGGCGCACTCCACCTCATATCCCTCGTTTTCCAGATTGAACTTGATCCCCTTGACCAGCGTTCTCTCGTCATCGACCACCAGAATTTTCATGTCTGCTCCTCCACTGTGATGCGCCCCTGCAAAGCGGCAAATTTTCCCTCACCGATGCCGGGCACCTCCATGATCTCCTCCACTGCGGCAAAACCGCCGTTTGCCTGCCGATATTCCGCGATGCGCCGGGCCAGCTCCGGCCCGATGCCGGGCAGGGACGCCAGTTCCTCCTCCGTGGCGCGGTTGAGGTCCAGCGGGGAGAGGTCCACGCTTACCTCCACCTCCGGGTGCTCCGTTTCCACGGCAGGTGCTGTGCGCTGGTCGTGGATGGAGAGCCCCAGCAGCGCGCACAAAAATACGCCCGTCATGCCGATGAGAAGCCATTCTGTTTTCGTGATTTTTCCTGCGCGCATTTTGTTGAACTCCCGCGAATTATTTGCTATACTATCTGTGATTCATTTATTATACCATATCATACAGGAGATGCACATGAAAACAAAACGCTTTTTCTCTGTTTTTTTACTGATCGCCCTTGTGATGAGCCTGTGCGCTCCCGCTGCCTGGGCCGCGGAGGACGGCCCCACGCTGCCGGAGGACCCGGATATTCAGGCCAAGGCGGCGCTGCTGGTGGATTATAATACCGGAGAGATCATCTATGCCAAAAACGAGCATGCCGAGCTGTATCCCGCCAGCCTGACCAAGATCATGACCGCCCTTTTGACGCTGGAGGCCATTGAAGCGGGCAAGCTGAGCATGGACCAGTCTCTCACCGCCACTGCCTCCGCGCTGGAGGGACTGTCCGCCGACGGCAGCTCCGCCGGGATCAAGGAGGGCGAGACCATGCCCGTGCGGGATTTGATGTACTGCATGCTGGTGGTCTCGGCCAACGAGGCCTGCGACATTTTGGCCGAGGCCGTTTCCGGCTCGGTGAGTGCCTTTGTGGACGCCATGAACGCCAAGGCGCAGGCGCTGGGCTGCAAGAACACCCACTTCGCAAACCCCAACGGTCTGCACGATCCACAGCATTATACCTCCGCGTGGGATATGTACCTCATCACCCGGGCCGCGATGGAATATCCCGATTTTATGACCATCTGCAATACCGCCACCATTACGGTGCCCGCCACCAACCTCAGTGCTGCGCGGACGCTGTACACCACCAATAACCTGCTCTCCAGCTGGCGCGTCATCGGCTATCGGGATACCCGCGCGCAGGGCATCAAGACCGGATCGACCAGCGCGGCGGGCCTTTGTCTGGTGTCCTCCGCCGTGCAGGGGAGCCTGCACTTTGTCAGCGTGATCCTGGGGGCTGAACGGGTGGAGGAAAACGGGCGGGGCAACATCCGCAGCTTCTCCGAGACCTCCCGGATGTTTGATTACGGCTTTGATAACTTTACATACAAAACCATCATCGACCCCAACGAACCCATTCAGGAGGTGCCTGTCACCCTTTCCAAGCTGGATCATGTCACGGTGCATCCCGCGCAGGAGATGGAGGTGTTGCTGCCCAAGGGCCTGAACGAATCGGACATGGAGCGCACCATCACGCTGGACAGTGACAGCGTGGAGGCCCCTGTTGCGCAGGGGGACAAGCTGGGCTCCATGTCGCTGAGCTACGGCGGAAAGGTGTATGCCACCGTAGACCTTCTGGCCATGCACGATGTGGAGGCCAGCCGGGTGCTGACGCTGTGGCGGGACGTGAAGGACTTCTTTGCCAAGACCTCCGTCCGTGTGGCGGGTGTGGTGATTTTGCTTGCGGTGCTGGCTCTGCTTGCATGGAAGCTGGTGCTGGGCAAGCGGCGCTACCGCTATGGTCGCAGCGTGGGCTGTGGCCGCAGCGGCGGTTATCGCGGCAGGAGAAGATAGAAAACTTCGTCCAAGTGGTGGAGCCACTTGGACGTGGAGGATTCGCTGTGCTATGTGCCTCGTTGGCCGCGATGCGGCCAACGAGGCACACGCTCTGCGCAGAGAGTTTTTCCCGACGTACACACCGCCGGAGAGCAGCGTGAAAGAGGCACTCATCGGGATGTACCTGACAGGTATCTCTGTGCGCCGTGTGGAGGGACAGCAAGGGCTCTCCCTCTACAGTGAGCTGAACAAGAAAGCCTACGTCCACATTGAGGACTGGCGAAACCGCCCTTTGCAGGGTGGTCGGTATCCGTATGTCTACGTGGATGGCATTTACCTGCGCCGCAACTGGGGTGGAGAGTACGAAAATGTTGCCATTCTGGTGGCGATCGCCGTGAATGAGGACGGTTTCCGTGAGGTCCCGGGCGCTGCCGAGGGGATGAAAGAGGACAAGGCCAGCTGGGTCAGCTTCTTCCAGTGGCTCCGTGGCCGCGGTCTAGACGGCGTGAAGCTCATTGTCGGCGACAAGTGCATGGGGATGTTGGAGGCTGTGGGCGAAGTATTCCCAGATGCCAAATACCAGCGCTGCATCGTGCATTTCTACCGCAATGTTTTCTCCGTTGTACCCAAATCAAAGGTCAAGATCGTGGCGAAGATGCTCAAGGCGATCCACGCACGAAAGCAAGAAAGCCGCCCGCGAGAAGGCGAGAGCCCTTGTCGCCGAGTTGAGAGCGATGAAGCTGAAGGAAGCTGGAAAGGTCGAGGAAGGCATCGAGGAGACGTTGACCTGCTGCGATTTTCCCAGTGAACACTGGACGCGCATCCGCACCAACAACGTGATCGAGCGGCTGAACCGTGAGATCCGCCGCAGGACCCGCGTGGTGGGGACATTCCCTGACGGCAACTCCGCCCTGATGCTGGTCTGCGCGAGGCTGCGCCATGTGGCG
>CAKSVQ010000037.1 GCA_934504065.1 uncultured Dysosmobacter sp.
GGTCAACTCTTTCCCGCCTCACGGACGCCACATTAACGACGCCTTCCCCGGCCTGTGGCCTCTCCGGTTCAGACGGCCGCCTTAATTAGGCAGCAATAGCAACAGTGTTGTTGTTATTTAATTTATAAAATTGCCCGTTTTATGGCGGTCAGGCGCCGCCGCCCGCTTGTCCCGCCTCTATACCCCCGTCGAAACCGGTACACCCCCATGAACAAGGGGGTATCAGAACTGGACTTACAATTTACAGCATACCACAGTTTCACCGGAAAAGATATTACGTTTTTGTTACATTTTCTTCCCGCCGCTGATCGATTTGCCGATAGAGGCAGGCCAGCCCGTCGGACAGGCCGCCGATCTCGTCGATGATGCCAAGGCGAACCGCCTCTTCACCATAGAGAACGCTGCCCACATCCGCAGCCATGTCGTCCTTTTTCAGCATGAGAGACTGGAAATCCTCCACGCTGATGCGGCTGTGGCCGGAGACAAAGGCCACGATACGCTCTTGCAGCCGCTCGAAGTAGCTGAAGGTCTGGGGCGCGGCGATCACCGTGCCGCTCATGCGGACGGGGTGAACGGTCATGGCGGCGGAGGGTACGGCAAAGCTGCGGCGGGCGGCTACGGCCAGCGGAACGCCGATGGAGTGGCTTCCGCCCAGCACAATGGAGACCGTGGGCTTTGTCATGCTGGCAATCAATTCGGCGATGGCAAGGCCAGCTTCCACGTCGCCGCCCACGGTGTTGAGAAGAAACAGCACGCCGTCCACCTCACTGCTTTCCTCCAGACGGGCAAGCAGCGGAAGGACGTGCTCATATTTGGTGGTTTTCGCAGAGCCGGAGGCAGCGGAGTGCCCCTCAATCTGCCCGATGATCGTCATACAGTATACCGCGCCGCGGGGCGTGCGGGTCAGAGAGGCGCCAAAGTCCACAATGGATTGGGTGGGCTCGTTTTTTTCATCCTTTTCGTTCTCTGTCTGCGCAGTCAGGTATGTTTCCGTCATAATATTCCCTTCTTTCCGGGGTAGTGTCTGTATTTTTATGAAAACTATACGCGCCGCGGCCTTTCCTTTTCCGGTGTCTCATGCTATACTGATATATCATTTTTGAAACCGGGAGCTGATACCGTGAAACAGAATAAGCAGCGCATTGTGGTCAAGGTGGGCACGTCCACGATCACCCATGACTCCGGGGCATCCGACCTGCGGAGCATGGAGCATCTTGTGCGGGTGCTGTCCGATCTTGCCG
This sequence comes from uncultured Dysosmobacter sp., assembly GCA_934504065.1. Taxonomy (GTDB): domain Bacteria; phylum Bacillota; class Clostridia; order Oscillospirales; family Oscillospiraceae; genus Oscillibacter. The sequence goes on from CAKSVQ010000037.1 coordinate 1,242, forward strand.
GAGCGGGGCATGAAGTGATCCTTGTGACCTCCGGTGCCATCGCGGTGGGCACCGCGAAGCTGGGGCTTGCCGAGCGGCCGAAGGAGCTGCGGATGAAGCAGGCCGCCGCCGCGGTGGGCCAGTGTCGGATGATGCATATTTATGACAAGCTTTTTTCCGAGTATAACCGCTCCGTGGCTCAAATTTTGCTGACGGGTGACGATGTGGAAGACCCGGACCGTGCCGCCCACCTGCGCAGCACCTTCTCGGCGCTGCTGGAGATGGGCGTGATCCCCATTGTGAATGAAAATGACTCGGTTTCCTCCGCGGAGATCGAGACCGGGCACCATAAGGTGCTGGGCGATAATGACACCCTCTCCGCCATCGTGGCGGAGCTGTGCAAGGCCAACCTTTTGATCCTGCTTTCGGATATTGACGGACTGTACGATGCCGATCCCAAGACCCATCCCCATGCCAAACTGCTCCACCGTGTTCCGGCACTGACAGAAGAGGTGCTGGCCATGGCCGGAGGGGCCGGAAGCTGGCGGGGTACCGGAGGTATGGCAACCAAGCTTTCCGCTGCCCGCATTGCCATGGCGGCGGGGTGCGACATGGTCATCACCAACGGAGAACGGATGGAAGACCTTTACGGGATCGTGGAGGGTGAGTGCATCGGAACGCGGTTTTTGGCCGCCGAAAAAGAAGGGGAGGAAGGGATATGACAGCATTGCAGGAGCAGGGCAGACTTGCAAAGGAAGCCACGTATGTGCTGGCTACTGCCGGGACACAGAAGAAAAACGCGGCGCTGGAGGCCATTGCGGAGGTACTGACCCTCCGGCAGGACGAGTGGCTCAGTGCCAATGCCGCCGATGTTTCGGCGGCAAAGGAAGAGGGAATGCGCCCGGCTATGCTGGACCGACTGACCCTCACGCCGGAGCGGATCGCGGGGATCGTGGACGGTGTGCGGCAGGTGGCCGCGCTGCCGGACCCCATCGGTCAGGTCACGAAGATGGAGACCCGACCGAATGGACTGGTGATCGGCAGGCGGCGGGTGCCGCTGGGGGTGATCGCCATCATCTTCGAGGCCCGGCCCAATGTCACGGTGGACGCGGCGGCACTGTGCCTGAAATCCGGCAATGTGTGCATCCTGCGGGGCGGCAAGGAGGCCATCCGCTCCAACCGCTGCGCCGCCAAGCTGATGCGGGAAGCGGTCGCCTCTGTGGGCCTGCCTGCGGATTGCATTGCGCTGGTGCAGGATACCAGTCATGAAACCGCCAATGAGCTGATGCATCTGGACGGATTCGTGGATGTGCTGATCCCCCGGGGCGGCGCGGGACTGATCCGCACGGTGGCACGGGAGGCCAGCGTCCCGGTCATCCGCACGGGCGAGGGCGTATGCCACATTTATGTGGACAGCGACGCGGATCTGGATATGGCGGCGAAGATCCTCTTCAACGCCAAATGCTCCCGTCCTTCCGTGTGCAATGCAGTGGAGTGCGTGCTGGTGCAGCAGGATGTGGCGGCAGATTTCTGGAAGCGGGCGTTGCCGCTGCTGGATGAAAAGGGCGTGGAGCTGCGGGCTGATCCCGCCGCGCTGGAGGTGCTGGGCACCCGCGCCCTGCCTGCCGCTGAAAGCGACTGGGACGCGGAGTATGACGACTACATTCTGGCGGTGCGGACGGTAAAGGATCTGGACGAGGCAGTGACTTTTATCAACCGCCACGGCACCGGGCATTCCGAGGCCATTGTGACCCGGGATTACTTCAAGGCGCAGCATTTTCTGGACAGAGTGGACGCGGCGGCGGTGTATGTCAACGCTTCCACCCGCTTTACAGACGGCGGCGAGTTTGGTTTGGGGGCGGAGATCGGTATTTCCACCCAGAAGATGCACGCCCGCGGCCCCATGGGGCTGGAGGAACTGACCTCCTGCAAATATGTGATCTACGGCGAGGGACAGGTGCGCTGAAGCACCGGGAAAGGAGCATGGAAGACCATGGCAGTTTTCGGCTTTATCGGCACCGGGAACATGGGCGGCGCGCTGGCCCGCGCCGTCAGCAAGAGCGTTCCCGGTGACCAGATTTACTTATCCAACCGCACGGCGGCCAAGGCGCAGGCGCTGGCGCAGGAACTGGGGTGCCGCGCGGCGGACAATGCGTTCATCGCGCAGAAGACCGACTTCATTTTCCTTGGCGTCAAGCCTCAGTTCATGAAAGAGCTGCTCTGCGAAATCGCGCCGCTGCTGCAAGAGCGTGGGGATCATTTTGTGCTGGTCTCCATGGCGGCGGGGCTGCATCTGGAAACCATCAACGAACTGGTCGCGGGAGGAACGTATCCTGTGCAGTATCCCGTGATCCGCATTATGCCCAACACCCCGGTGGGCATTGGCGAGGGCATGGTGTTTTATGATTGCAATGAGTCGGTGACAGAGCAGGACAAAGTCGCCTTTTTAAGCGGACTTTCCGCCGCTGGCCGCCTTGCGCCGCTGGCCAATGGCCTGATGGACGCGGGCAGCGCCGTGGCAGGCTGCGGCCCCGCATTTGCGGACCTGTTTCTGGAAGCGCTGGCCGACGGCGGCGTGGCCTGCGGCCTGCCTCGGGCGCTGGCACTGGAAAGTGCGGCACAGATGCTGGTGGGCACAGCAAAGCTGATGCTTGCAAGTGGCAAGCATCCCGGGGAATTGAAGGACGCGGTCTGCTCTCCCGGCGGCTCCACGATTCAGGGCGTCCGCACGTTGGAAGCGGCCGGGTTCCGCGGCGCGGTCATGAACGCGGTGATCGCCGCGTGGGAAAAGGGAGCCGCGCTGGGCAAATCCTGAATCTCTGTTAAAAAAGGAAGGAGACAGCGAAAGCTGTCTCCTTCCTTTTTTGTAAATTTACTTTTTATTACGGTGGGCCATCAGCACCAGCAACGCGGCAGTCACGGTGCAGACGCCGATCTTCCAGCCCGTGGTGGGCAGGCCCTGAATCAGAATAACCAGAATCAAAATGGGAAGGATCACAGAAAAATAGACCTTCATGGCCTTCCGTCCGGCGGGGCTTTCCGGCAGCTTCAGGCCGTTTCCGGTGTTGGCCTCGGCCAGATAGTTGTCAAAACCCCAGCCCCATTTGGAAACGCAGAACAGCAGGTAGACCAGCGAGCCGATGGGCAGTAACAGATTAGAGACGATGAAGTCCTCGCTGTCCAGCACGTCCTTTCCAAGGAAGGGGTGGAAGCCTGCCCAGAGGTTATAGCCCAGCACGCAGGGCATGCTGGCGATCAGTACGAATACGCCGTTGATCAGCACGGCCTTTTTCCGGTCCCAGCCGAAATTATCAATGCAGGAGGCCAGCAGGTTTTCAAACACCGCGATAACAGTGGAGAAGCTGGCAAAGGTCATGAACAGGAAGAACAGCGCGCCCCACAGGCGGCCGCCTGCCATGTTCGCGAACACCTTCGGCAGCGTCATGAAAATCAGCGGCGGGCCGGCATTGGGTTCCACATTGAAGGAAAAGCAGGCCGGGAAGATGATAAGGCCGCTCATCAGTGCGACGAACGTATCCAGACAGCAGATGCGCACGGACTCTCCGGCAAGGGTGTGGTCCTTGCTCATGTAGCTGCCGAAGATCTCCATGGCGGCAATGCCGAGACTGAGGGTGAAGAACGCCTGATTCATGGCGGCGGTGACAACGGAGCCAAGGCCTACCTCCTTTGCCCGCTGGAGATCGGGCAGAAGATAGAACTTCACGCCCTCCGCTGCACCGGGCAGCAGCAGGCTGTGCACGGCCAGCACCACGATCAGCACCAGCAGGCCCAGCATCATCACCTTGGTAATGCGCTCCAGACCATTTTGCAGGCCGAAAGAGCAGACAAAGAACCCGGCCAGCACCGTCAGCACCATCCACAGAGTCATTTCGGCGGGGCTGGCCAGCATGGCGCCGAACACGCCGTCAATGGCGTTGCCTTCCAGCCCGGTGAACGTTCCGGTGGCAAATTTGAAGAAATACCCCAGCATCCAGCCGGAGACCGTGGTGTAGTACATCATCAGCATATAGCAGCCGATCACGCAGAACCAGCCGTGGATGTGCCAGCGGGAGCCGGAGGGCTCCAGCGCCCGATAGCCGAGGACCGCGCTCTTGCGGCTGGCGCGGCCGACGGCCAGCTCCATGCTGAGGATGGGCACACCCATCAGCGCCAGCGACAACAGGTAGAACAGCACGAACAGTCCGCCGCCGTTTGCTCCGGTGACGTAGGGGAATTTCCAGACGTTGCCGATGCCGATGGCGCATCCGGCACTGACCAGAAGAAAGCCCAGCCGGGATTGGAAGTTTTCACGTTTCATGAGGTATCTCCTTACTCATAATCAAACCGCCCCCAAAAAAGGGGACGGTCTTTATGGTAGCGGACCAGTATTGGAAAGTCAATGGCTTTAAAGGGAAAAAGCACAAAAACACCTGCCGAAATTCGATACTATCATCAGAAAAAGTTATACTACAAGATGAGAGAGCAAAGCGGGCCATTCGGCCCGCTTTGTGATTTGATATATGGTGTATATGGCAGTTATACATAACTCTGACTGGTCACATCGAACACGCCGCGGGTGGTGATGCGCAGAGAGGGGATGACGGGCAGGGCCATGAAGCTCAGCGTCATAAACGGGTCGATGCCCGGGTTCACACCCAGCTCATGGGCCACGGTCTTGGCCTGCTCCAGCTTTTCGTTGACGGTGACAAGGGGTTCATCGCTCATGATGCCCGCAATGGACAGCGGTACCTCGGCAGTGCTTCCGCCCTTGTCCCACACCACGATGCCGCCGTTCAGCTCCACCACACGGTTGACCGCGGCGGCCATGTCGGCTTCGTTGGTGCCTACCACGATGATGTTATGGGAATCGTGGGAGATGGAGGTGGCCACCGCGCCGGATTTCAGGCCATAGCCCTGCAAAAAGCCGATGCCGATGTGGTGGGTGTTTTTGTGGCGCTCTACCACGGCGATTTTCAGGATGTCGTATTCCACGTCGATCCGGTCGGAATATCCGGCGTCCACGGTGGTGATCTCGCCGTTCACCATGCCGATCACGCCGCGGGGACGGCGCTCGGTAAAGTCCGCCGCCGTCAGTGCGCCCACATGGAAGGTGGCGTGGGCGCGGTCGGTCAGATACTGGTCGATGGAGGGGGCGGGGAAGTCCTTGACTGTGCCATGGTCCACCATCAGCTCGCCACGCTTATAGACCCGCTCGATTTGGAAGTTCTGGAAATTGTCGATGATGACAAAATCGCCCAGATAGCCAGGGGCAATGGCGCCGCGATTGTTCAAAAGGAAATACCGGGCGGCGTTGTGGCAGGCCACCTTGACTGCGGTGATGGGATCAGCACCCAGCGCAATGGCTTTTTTCACGATGTAGTCAATGTGCCCCTTTTCCAGCAGGTCGTTGGGGTGCTTATCGTCCGTGCAGAACATACAGCGCTCACTGTATTTGTCGCACAGCAGGGGGACCAGCGCCTCCAGATTCCGGGCGGCGGTGCCCTCCCGAATCATGATGAACTGCCCACGCTCCAGCTTGGCAATGGCGTCTTGCAGGTCGTGGCACTCATGGTCGGAATATACTCCGGCGGCAATGTAGGCGTTGAGGTCATTGTCCTTGAGGTCGGGGGCGTGGCCGTCGATTTTCTTGTGGTGGGCCTGCGCCGCCACGATCTTCTCCACGCACTGTTCATCCCCGGCGATGGTGCCCACAAAGTTCATCATCTCTGCAAGGCCCAGCACCCGGGGGTGGTCATAAAAGCTGTCGATAGCCCGATAGTCCAGAATCGCGCCGGATTCGTCCAGCGGCGTGGCCGGAACGCAGGAGGGCAGCATGAACTGCACATCCACTGGAAGGCCCTCTGTGGCCTGCAGCATATATTCAATGCCGTCGGTCCCCATGACGTTGGCGATCTCGTGGGGATCGGTGATGACGGTGGTGGTGCCGTGGGGCAGCACGGCTTTTACAAATTCCCGGGGGGAGACCAGCGAGCTTTCCAGATGGATGTGGGCGTCCAAAAAGCCGGGCAGCACGATCTTGCCGGAGCAGTCCACCTCGGTCTCGCCGGAATAGCAGCCCATGCCGACGATCAGCCCCTCGGCCACGGCAATGTCCGCCGTGCACAGCTGGTTTGCAAAGACGTTGACGTAGGTGGCGTTTTTCAAAACCAGATCCGCTTTTTCCCGCCCTGCCGCCGCGTTGATGATGCGGCGTTTTTTGATCAGCTTCCGGTTGATCTTGCCCGCGTAACTCTCAGACATGGGATCACTCCTTCAAATGAATTGATATTAAATTGATTTATGATTAACATAAACAATAGTAATATCTTATTGGAAAGAGTATACGGCAAAAATAGCGGTTTGTCCATGGAAAAAACGGCGAAATTTTCCTGATTTTCTTGGCAGGAACGGAATACGAAACCCCTCCCTGCCGTTTCATAAGCGGCGGGGAGGGGGGCATCGCCAAACTTTCGGATCGTCTCAACTGTTTACAGGGCGCACTTGCCGCGGGAGAGGTACTGGCCATGGGGCGTTTCGTCCAGCACCTTGCCGTTTTCCACGGCAAGACGGCCCCGCAGCCACACCTGTCGGATGCCGCCTGCGGTGACGAAGCCCTCGTAGGGATTGTAGTCCACATTGTCCACGCAGTCCTCCGCACGGATGACGTGGCTCAGCTCGGGATCATAAACCACGATGTCGGCATCCGCGCCGGGAAGCAGGTTGCCCTTGCGGGGAAACAGGCCATAGAGCTTGGCCGGATTCTCACTCAGGGCCATGCACATCCGCTGGGCAGTGATCTTCTTAGCGGCTACACCGTAGGACCAGATCAGTTCGCCCCGGGTCTCCACACCGGGCAGGCCGCCGGGAATCTTGGTGAAGTCGTCCCGGCCCGCGTCCTTCTGTGCCAGCGTGAAAGAGCAGTGGTCAGTGGAAACGGTCTGGATCTCGCCCCGGCGCAGCGCCTTCCACAGCACGGCCTGCTGGCTTTTATCCCGGATGGGCGGTGCGCAGACATAGCGGGCGGCCTTGGAGTACTCCTCGTTGAAATACACGCTGTCGTCCAGCAGCAGGTACTGCGGGCAGGTCTCCACATACACGGTCTGCCCGCGGTCGCGGGCGTGCTGCACTTCCTTGAGCGCTTCTTCGTTGGTCAGGTGGACGATGACCACCGGAGCCTGCGCCGCCTGCGCAATGCGCAGAAGACGGCTGACGGCCTCGGCCTCCAGATAGGGCGGACGGGTCAGAGGATGGCAGGCCGGGGAGAACTGTCCCGCATTTTTCCGCTCGGCGATCATTCCGTCGATCACCCCGGCGTTTTCACAGTGCACACCGCAGATGCCGCCCAGCGTTTTCAGCTCTTTCAGCGCCCAGTACAGGTCCCGGTCGCCCAGCAGCATGGCAGGATAGGTCATATACATTTTGAACGAGGAAACGCCCAGCCGGAACATGTCCGGCAGCTCTGCCCGGATGGACTCGTTCCAGTCGTCAATGGTCATATGAAAACCATAGTCGCAGAAGGTGCGTCCATCGGCCTTCCGGTGCCACAGCTCCAGACCGTGATGCAGGCTTTCACCCTTGTTGGGGCAGGCAAAGTCGATGACAGTGGTGGTGCCGCCCCGCAGCGCGGCCCGGCTTCCAGTGAAGAAATCGTCTGCCGTGGTGGTGTTGCAGACATCCAGATCAAAGTGGGTATGGGCGTCGATCCAGCCGGGGAAGAGCAGACAGCCGGATACGTCCACGACCTGTTGGGCATCCGCTTTCAGATTCTTTCCGGACCGGACGACCTTTCCGTCCTCCACCAGCAGGTCGGCCCGCTTCATCCCCTTGCCGGAGACCACCGTGCCGCCTTTGAACAGTGTGCGCATAAAACCGACCTCCATGTTCATGTGTTACCATCAGTTGATAAGGGCAGATACGCTTTCCGGCGGCCAAAATAACCGCTGGTATTGTCATCGTCCTCGGCTTGCGCCAGCAAGCCTTCGTCCTCTTCCGCGCCAGCGTCCATCTTCGCTCGCCGGAAAGTCGTTCGAAAAACCGTATTTGCCCTTGTCAACTGATGGTATCTTCACTGTATCATACTTTTGGAAAGAAGAAAAGGGGAGCGCCCGGTTTTTCAGGACCGGGCGCTCATAACAGCGCTTTTTATACGGCTGTTTTTTAGCAGAGGTTGTTCATCAGGAAAATTTCTGGGCAAAACGCATCAGGATCGCTGCCGTCTGGGCGCGGGTGGAGGTGGCGCGGGGAGAAAGCGCGCCGTCCGCTGTACCGTTCACCAGTCCCGCGGCGTTGGCCCACGCCATAGCGGGCCTTGCGTAACCGCTGATCGCGGTCTGGTCGGCAAATCCGGGCAGGTCCGCGGCACCGGAGAGGTCATAGCCCTTATACTGGGCGTAGCGGTAAAGGATCGCCGCCAGCTGCTGACGGGCCACTGCCTCGTTGGGGGCGAAGCAGCCGTTTTCATAGCCGCTGACGATTCCATTTGCCGCCGCCCATGCGGCGGCCTTTTCGCAGTAGCTGCCAGCCGAAATATCCGTAAAGGGACAGGTGGTGGAAACGGCGCTTTCGCCGTCCAGCCGATAGAGGATCGTCACCAGCATTCCCCGGGTGATCGTAACATTGGGAGAGAAGGTATCTCCGCTGGTGCCGTTCATCCATCCGTTCCGGGATACATAGCGGATGGCCTCATAAAACCAGTCGTTGGAAGTCACATCGCTGAAATTGCCGTTTTGCGCATTTCCGCTGCCAGCGGGCGGCTGTGCTGCATTGGAGCCGTCCGGCAGGGCCGGGGGAGTGGAATCGCCGGGGGCCGCAGGAGGCTGCTGGCTGCCGTCAGGCTGCGGGCCGTTTCCGCCGCCGGGGCGCTGTCCGCCGCCCATGCCGCCGGAGGTGGCTGTGCCCGTCTGAGCCGTGGCGGTGGCCGCGCTGGCAGAGCCACTGTAAAGGTCATAGCTGCTGGAGGAGGTCAGCTTGGAGGAAGAGAAGAAGAGATAATTGGTATTGCACACCGCCGTGCCGCTGTACACGGTATTGCCGGAGGAATCCTTCACGGTGAAGCTGCCGCCTTTGGAGATCAGGGCAGAACCGCCGCGGCTGCCGGGCTGAGCCATGCCGCCGGAGGAGCCAAAGGCCACATGGGGCTGGCTGGCGCTGATCTGCACCTCCATGCCGCTGCTGCCGCCCGCGGCAAGGACCGTGCCGCCGGAGACGGTCAGAACGCCGTCGGCATCCAGGGGTTGGTTATCAGCGGTGTTGGCCGTCCAGACGGCCACCGTGCCGCCGGAGATGGTGAGCGTGCCGTTGGAGTCAAAGCCGTCACCGCTGGAGGAATAGGCGTTGATGGTGCCGCCGGAAATGTTCATGGAGAAGGCATAGCCGCTGAGGTCGGAGTTGGCGGCGTTCAGGCAGTCATCCGACGCGGTGATGTCGATGTCACCGGAGAAGATGTTCAGCGTGGCGGCCTCAAGACCCTCATAGCAGTCCGTGATGGTGATGGTGGGACCGTCGGTGCCCGCTGCGCCCACGTTCATTTCATAGTCGCAGTGGATGGCGTCGTCCCCGGCGGAGATGGTGAGCGTGCCGCTTTCCACATCCAACTGCTGCTCGGCGTTGATGGCGTCGTTCGCCGGGGCGTTGATGTTCAGTGTGACATCCTGAATAGTCAGGGAGGCGTCTCCCTCTTCAGCGGTGGTGGTGCCGGATTTGATGCCGTTCTTGCCCTTGGCGTTGATGTTCAGTGTGCCGGAGCCGCGGATGGTGACATCGGAACCGTCCTTACATTTGATGACGGCGTTTTCGGCATCCTCATTATCCGGGTAGTTGTCGTCATTGTTCTGGGTGCTGTCCGTCAGGGTGTTGGTGGTGCCGCTGGCGGCCACAATGGTCACCTCTGTGGACTTGTTGCAGGTGATGGGGGCGGTGTCAGTGCTGGTCAGTGTCAGGCCGTCCAGCACCAGTGTCACGTCAGTGGTACCTTTTTTGATTTTGATGGAGCCGTCGGTGCAGCTGCCGGAGACCAGATACGTGCCGGAGCTCTGGATGGTCAGGTCCGTGCCGCTGATCTTGTAGTCCGTGTAGGTTCCGTCCTCCGCTGTGATGCCGCTGTTGGAGAAGGTGAATTCCGTCGCGCCTTTGGCAGTATACTCGCTGGCGGCGGCCATGGCGGTGGGCAGCAGTGACAGGGTCAGTGCCGCTGCCACTGCACCGGAAAAAAGCTTTTTCGGGATCGTTTTCATCGTATTCGTACATCCTTTCTGCAAGTTTATTGCCGCACGCGCCTTACCGCAGCACTGTGCCGTCGGCAAGGGTGATGGTGTAGCCGTTGAAGTTGATGGTGCCGTTGTTCGTTAGACTGGTGATCGTGCAGTCCCCGATGAGGTTCCAGACGCAGCCGCTGTCGATGGTGACGACCGCGTTATCAGAGACGGCGGCGCCCTCGGCATTTTCGATGATGTTGACCGTTCCGGTGAGCACGCTGCCGTTTGTAAGCGTCAGATCCAGCGTGGAAATGGTGTCCACCACGATGCTGCCCTCCAGCGCCTGCGCGTCGGCAGTGAAGTTCACCTGCGCGCCGTTGGCCCCGGCAGTGCCCCAGCCATGGCTGGCGCTGTTGCCCACTGCCCGCAGCAGGCAGGCGTCCGCATCCTCATTGTAGAGGGTCACGCCGGAAAGGGTCAGGACGCAGTGGGTGTTGGTCACGAAAAAGAGGTCGCCGTTTTTCCCGGTCAGGCTGCCCCCGGTCATAGAGAGGGTAGAGGTGCCCACATCCGCGTCGCCGCTCATGGACTGATAGATCATTACATTGTGGACGTTTTCATCGGAGCTGCTGCCCTTGGTGTCACTCATATTGCCGGAAACGGTGCAGCTATCCAGCGTGATGGAGTTCTTGCCCTCGATGACCAGGGCCTCGGAGTTGTTGGCGGTGAGGACGGCGCCCGTCACCGAAATATCCGCCGTGGAATAGACTGCCGGGGAATTGTAGCCATTGGAGGTGTATGTTCCGCCTGCCACGTTCACCGTGCCGCCGCCCCGGTCAGAGCGGATGGCGGCGGAGGAATTGCCGGAGGTCTCCACGGTCAGGTCCTGCGCGTTGGTGGTGCCGCCTCCAGTGGTTTGAATGCCGCCGGAGTTATCCGCCGTGGTGGTGATGGTGGAATCGGAAATGTTGACGGTGGTGCCGCTGCCATAGCTGAACACGCCATTGCCGTTCTGGGCGGCGGAGGTGACCGTGGCATTTTGGATGGTGACCGTGGCCCCATTGGTGGCAAGCAGGGCTGCGTTCATGCCGTAAAAGTCGCCGTCTTCGGTGTTGAAGGTAGATCCGGCGCTTTTGTCCACGCTCACGCCGCTGAGGGTGACGGTGGCTCCGTCAATGCGCAGGGCGTTTTCATCGTCCCCGGTGGAGAAATAGGAGAGGCCTTCATACACGCCGTCCTCGGCGATGGTGTTGGCACTGCTGCCCTGCGTGACCTCACCGCTTCCGCCGAAGCCGCCAGGGCCGCCCGTGCCGATGCTTACAATGGCGGCGGAGGTCACAGTGTTGTCTGTGTCCACCTCCACGGTCAGCACGTCGCCCACGGCGATGTCATCCAGCGCGGCATCCTCACCGTTTTCCGTGATGTTGGCGTTGGTGAAGTCCAGCGTGACGGATTCCGTCCCGGCGGTGAAGCGCTTACCTGGCATGGAAGGAGCACTGCCGGACGGTGCTTCCGGCGGATTTCCGGAAGGGGCGCTGCCGCCGGGCTGCCCGGCGGGGGCGTTTTCATTGGAGACGCTGCCGTCCGGTTTCTCCGGCGGGGTCTGACCATTGCCCGCAGAGGGCGAGCCGCCCTCCGGCATCTCCGGCGGCGCTTCGCCCTCGTCGGTTGGGGCGGAGCCGTTACCGTCCGGCTTTTCCGGCGGAGTGCCTGTCTGGCCGCTCTGGTTGGGGGCGCTGGGGGCGGTTTCGGTTCCGCTATCTTCCAAAGTGCCCAGCAGCAGCGTGACCGCGCTGCCGTCCACGGCGGAGACCTGCCCGGTGAGGGTGGTCTCATCGGCGGATGCTTCTGATGTTTGTGCGCCGCAGGCAGCAAGAGACGCTGCCAGCGCCGCCGCGCACAGAAGTGATGCCCATTTCTTTACTTTCATAGGAATGACCTCCTGTTTTCGTGTTTCGAACTGGAATGGGAGCCGCCGGACGGGTCCGGTAGGGTTCCTGCTTGATGGGCTTATCATAAAAGCGCAGCCTAAAAGAAACCTAAAGGATTTTCCGAAATTTTCTTTAGGTTTCTTTTAGGCTGTCTTAGTAAGTTTTCATCAAAGGAGGTGCCGGACATGGCTGAACGGATTAAAAACTGCTTTGAACGTTATGAAAAAAAGTATCTGCTTACCCTGCCGCAGCAGCAGTTCCTGCTGGAGGGGATGCGGCCCCATATGCGGCGGGATGACTACGGCGAATATACCATTTGCAACATTTATTATGATACGGAGGACTGGCGTCTGATCCGCGCGTCGCTGGAAAAGCCTGTGTATAAGGAGAAACTGCGGGTGCGCAGCTATGGCGTTCCCGAAAAGGATGGAAGGGTCTTTGTAGAGCTGAAAAAGAAGTTTGACGGCGTGGTCTATAAGCGCCGCATCACGGTGGAGGCCGGGGAGGTGCAGCCGCTTCTGCGCGGCGGGCTTCCGCCGGAGCGCTTTGGCCAGATCGGACAGGAGATCGGTTGGTTTCAGCGCTTTTACCGCACAAGGCCCCGCGTGTTCATTGGCTATGACCGTCTTGCTTTTGCGGGCAAGGACGCGCCGGACCTGCGCATCACCTTTGACACGGGGCTGCGCTGGCGGGACACGGAACTGGACCTTTGCCGGGGGGACCACGGCGCGGCACTGATGCCGCCTGGGCAGGTGCTGATGGAGGTCAAAATTCCGGGCAGCTGCCCGCTGTGGCTCAGCCGCCTGCTCTCTGAGGCAGGGGCCTTTCCCACATCCTATTCCAAATATGGTGCCTGTTACCGGGATTTCATTCTGCCCGGGACCGGGAAAACAACAAAACAGGAGGAAGATTACTGTGCTTAACTCAATTCTTGGGACGGAGATCACGCTGTCCGCTTTTTTGCTTTGTACCGCTGTTTCCCTGCTGCTGGGGATCTGCACCGCCTGCGTGGGAACATACCGCTTCCGCTCCACCTCCGGCTTTGCCGTCACGCTGGCCATTCTGCCAGCGGTGGTGCAGCTGGTCATCATGCTGGTCAACGGTAATCTGGGGGCCGGGGTGGCCGTGGCCGGAGCCTTCGGGCTGGTGCGCTTTCGCTCCGCTCCCGGCACGGCCCGGGAGATCGGGACGCTGTTTCTGGCCATGGCGCTGGGTCTTGCCACGGGGATGGGGTACATCGGCCTTGCGTGCATCAGCTTTATCATTCTGGCTGCGGCCACGCTGGTGCTGACCGCCCTGCGTTTTGGACAGCATTCCGCCATGGAGCGCACACTGAAGATCACCATTCCGGAAACACTGGACTATGAGGGGTTATTTGACGACCTGCTGAAAAAATACACGAAAGAATATTCCCTTTTACAGGTCAAGACCGCCAATATGGGCACGCTCTATGAGCTGGAATACCGCATTATGCTGCCGCAGGAGACGGTGCCGAGGGCATTTTTGGATGCGCTGCGCTGCCGGAACGGGAACCTGAACATCGTCTGTGGCCGGGTAACGGAAAAGGACGCGCTTTGAAGTTCTTGCTTTTCCGGCGCTCTTTCGCTATACTACAAGCAATTTGAAAAGGAAACGCGGGGGAAAACCATGAAACTGCTGATCGCGGAGGATGAACTGGATCTGGCCGAGGCACTGACGGTCTTTTTTGAACGGAACCACTTCGCGGTGGACGCGGTCCATAACGGCTTTGACGCCTATGAATACGCTTCCGCCGGGGAATATGACGCGGTGATCCTGGACGTGATGATGCCGAAGATGGACGGTATCCAAGTGCTGGAAAAGCTGCGCGGCGAGGGGGTGAAGACCCCCATCATGATGCTGACGGCCAAGGGTGAAAAGGACGACCGCATCACGGGCTTCAACGCCGGAGCGGACGATTATCTGCCCAAGCCCTTTGACCCCGACGAGCTTTTGAGCCGGGTGCGGGCGATCCTACGGCGCAGCGAGGCCTATCGGCCCACGGTGCTCTCCTTTGGCGATGTGGCGCTGGACCCCGTCACCGGAGACCTTACCTGCGGAGAGAAGACCGTCCGCCTCAGCGGGCGGGAGTTTCAGATCATGGAGCTGTTCTTGCGCTCGCCCAGACAGGTCTTTTCCGCCGAACGTATCATGGAAAAGGTCTGGGGCTGGGACAATGAGGCGGAGATCAATGTGGTGTGGGTCAATATTTCCAACCTGCGCAAAAAGCTGAAGGCCATTGGCTCCACGGTCTCTCTGCATGCCAATCGGGGGCTGGGGTATCTTTTGGAGGAACAGGCATGATCGGGCGGCTGCGGAATCGGTTCATCCGCATTGCCACGCTTTCCGTGGCGGCGGTGATGCTGCTGCTCACCGTGATTTTAAACGCGGCCAATTTCATCTCCACAGACGCCGACCTGCGGGATACCCTGACGCTGATCTATGAAAACGAGGGGACGATCCCCACGGCGGCCCATGCCCCGGCGGATGACGGCAATGCGCCGCCGGATAAGCCGTCGGACGCGCCGCCGGGAGGCGGGCGCGGCGGCCCCTTTACCGTGGAAACGCCCTACTCCACCCGCTATTTCGTGCTGCGCTACCGGGATGACGGCACGCTGACCATGGCGGACCTTTCCAAGATCGCCGCAGTCTCGGAAGAGGACACGGGAGAATATCTGGCTGCGGCGGTGAGCCACGGCGCGGGATACGGATATTATGGGCAATACCGCTTTTTTGCGGCCCGCACAGGCAGTGACCGGAACATTGCCATTTTTCTGGACAGCTACCAGTCCCTCCGCGCTTTGAAGCTGGTGCTGGTGTGGTCGCTGGCGGCGGACGCGGCGTGTATTTTACTGGTGCTGCTGCTGGTGGTGCTGCTCTCCCGTCGGGCTATCGACCCGGTGGTGCGCAGTGCGGAGCGGCAAAAGCAGTTCATCACCGATGCCAGTCATGAATTGAAAACGCCCATCACCGTCATTACCACCAGTTTAAAGGTGCTGGAAATGGACGTGGGCAAGCAGAAGTGGATCGACAAGGCGTTGGGGCAGACGGAAAAGCTGACCGGGCTTGTCAACTCGCTGGTGACCCTTTCCCGCATGGACGAGGAACAGTCGCCCCTACACATGGAGGAGTTCGCCATCAGTGCCGCGCTGGGGGAAACAGTGGGATCCTTCCGGGAGTTTGCCCTGACGAAGGGCCATGCACTCAACGCGCAGATCGCCCCCGGCCTGCGTTATCGCGGAGATGAATACGCGGTGCGGCAGCTTGTTTCCATCCTGCTGGATAACGCCGTGAAATACGCGCTGCCGGACACGCCGATTTCCGTTTCTCTGGAAAAAGGGCGCAGGGGCGTGATCCTGCGCACCTCCAACCGTTGCAGCGACGCGCAGTCCATCGACACGGCGAAGCTGTTCGACCGTTTTTACCGGGCCGATCCATCCCGCAGCACGCAGGGGGGCTTTGGCATCGGACTGTCCATCGCCCGCGCCATCGCGGAGGGGCATAAGGGTTCGATCAGCGTGCGGTGCAGCGGAGATACCATCACATTCACGGCAGAACTGAAATAATAGCCTGATATACAAACTGAAGCCCTGCGGAACACCGCAGGGCTTCAGTTTGTTGAAAAAGCCTCGCAGGGTTTCGCGTCCGCAGACACGGAAGAGTAGAAAAGGAATGTGTTACCCGTAAAGGGCACGCGGCATCCGTAAAGCGGCGAAGCCGCTAACGGCTGCCCA
>CAKSVQ010000038.1 GCA_934504065.1 uncultured Dysosmobacter sp.
GCCAATTCGACACTCGCTTCGCGCAAAGTGTTGTCTGCCACGCACAGGTCGCGGCAGACAACGGATTCAATATCTTTCGCGTCTGCGGACGCGAAACTCTGCGAGGCTTTTTCAACAACACGACAAAAAAGAGAGAGGCTTGTGCCTCTCTCTTTTTTGTCGTGTTGTTGCTTAGAACGCGGGGACAACGGCGCCCTGATACTTCTCGGTGATGAAGTCACGGATGGTATCGGAGTGGAGCGCATCCACCAGCGCCTGCACGGCGGGGTTATCCTCGTTGCCTTCCTTGACCACCAGCACGTTCACATAGGGAGAATCGCTGCCTTCCAGAGCCAGCGCGTCATCCACGGGGTTGAAACCAGCTTCCATGGCGTAGTTGGAGTTGATGACGGCGATGTCCACCTCAGACACGGCGTTGGGGACCATGGCAGCCTCCAGCTCGGTGAAGGTGAGGTTCTTTGGGTTTTCCACAATGTCGTTGGGGGTGGCTTCCAGACCAGCGTCATCCGCCAGCTTGATCAGGCCCTCGGACTGGAGCAGCAGCAGGGCGCGGGCCTCGTTGGTCACGTCGTTGGGCACGGCCACGGAAGCGCCGTCGGGCAGCTCTTCCAGCGTCTTGGTGTTGCCCGCATAGATGCCCATGGGCTCAATGTGCACGCCAGCCACGCTCACAAGGTGGGTGCCGTTCTCGGCGTTGAAGTTATCGAGATAGGGGATGTGCTGGAAATAGTTGGCGTCCTCAGTGCCTTCCTCCACGGCGGTGTTGGGCACGATGTAGTCGCCGTAAACATGGACCTGCAGGTCGATGCCCTGCTCGGCCAGAATGGGCACGCACTCTTCCAGAATTTCCGCGTGGGGCGTAGCGGAAGCGGCCACGTTCAGAACGGTGGTCTCGGTCTGGGCGTCAGAGGGGGTCTCAGTGTCGGCGGGCGTCTCGGCGGGGGGTTCCTGCTTGGAGCCGCCGCAGGCGGCCAGAGACAGGCACAGCGTCAGGGCCAGTGCCAGCGTCAAAAATTTCTTCATCTTTCTTTTCCTCCAATGTGTTTGGGATTTTTTATTTCAAACGGCTGTCCGTTTTAAGCAAGACAGACGGTGAAATCATTTCTTACTTGGTATGGGTCAGGCGGGCCAGCAGGGCAAAGGGACCGAAGCCCTTTTTGTGGCCGCTGTCCACCCGCTTGTCGATCCGGGCGGAAACATAGCTGAACACCGACTGGATCAGCTGCACCAGCACGATCAGGAAAATGACCGTGACCATCAGCATGGGCGGATAGCGGCGCTGATAGCCGTACCGGATGGCAAGGTCGCCCAGTCCGCCTGCGCCAATGGCACCTGCGATGGCGGTGTAGGCAAGGATGGTAACGATGGAGATGGCACCACCCAGCACCAGCGAGGGCTTGGCCTCCGGCAGGTAGACCTTCCACACCGTCTGGAACGTGGACGCGCCCATGGAACGGGCTGCCTCCACCACCCCGGCGTCCACCTCCGCAAGGGAGGTCTCCACCATGCGGGCAATGAAGGGGGCGGCGGACACCACCAGCGGAACGATGGCGCCCTTCACGCCGATCTTGGTGCCTACGATCAGCTTGGTAAAGTCCATGATAGCCACCATCAAAATGATGAACGGCAGGGAGCGGCCCACGTTGATGATCCAGCCCAGCACCTTATATACCACGTTGTTGGGGCGGATGCCGTGGGGCTGGGTAAGGATCAGGGCCACACCCAGCGGAAGGCCCAGCAGATAGGCAAATATGGTGGAGATGACCACCATGACCAGCGTGTCCTTGGTCCCGGTCAGCAGCAGCGGGCCGTATTTGGCCCAGAATTCAGCAGTCAGCAGATCAGCCATGGTATTCAACCTCCTCCGCAGAAACATTGGGCTGGGCACGAATATAGCTCAGCGCCCTGGCGGCGTCGTTAGGATCGTCAGGCAGGCCCAGCAGCATGGTGCCGAAGGCCTTGCCGTCAATATTGCGGGTATCCGCACCCAGAATGTTCACCTTCACGCCGCAGTCGATGGCGAGGGAGGCGATCAGGGGCTGGTAAGCCGTGCCGCCGTCAAAGGCCACGCGGACGGCGTGGGTCCCGGCTGGATACTGCTGGATGCTGGCGCCGTTGGGATAGACCAGACGGCGGGCCGCGTCGGTAGTGGGGTGGGAGAAAATATCCTCCACAGCGCCCTGTTCGGCCACCACGCCGCCATCCAGAATGGCGACCCGGGAGCAGATCTCCTCGATCACGCTCATCTGGTGGGTGATGACCACCACGGTCACGCCCAGCTTGCGGTTCAGGTCCTTCAAAAGAGAGAGGATGGAGGCAGTGGTGGTGGGGTCCAGCGCGGAGGTCGCCTCGTCGCACAGCAGCACCTTGGGATCAGTAGCCAGTGCGCGGGCAATGGCGATGCGCTGCTTCTGACCGCCGGAGAGCTGGGCGGGATAGGCGTCTGCCTTGCTGGAAAGGCCCACCAGCTCCAAAAGCTCCCGGGCCCGAGAGCGGGCCTTGGCCCGGCTGACGCCGGAGAGCTCCATGGGGAAGCAGATGTTGCCAAGGCAGGTGCGCTGCATCAGCAAATTGAAGCTCTGGAAGATCATGGTCACGTTCCGCCGGGCCAGCCGCAGCTCCTTTTCAGAAAGTGCGGTCATCTCTTTCCCGTCCACGATCACCCGGCCGCTGGTGGGCCGCTCCAGCAGGTTGATGCACCGCACCAGCGTGGACTTTCCCGCGCCGGAAAGGCCGATGATGCCGAAAATTTCGCCCTTCTGGATGTCCAGATTGATGTCCTCCAGCGCGTGGACGGCGCCGTCGCCGCTGCCGAAGGTCTTGTTCAGATGTTGAATCTGAATGATGGATTCGTTCACTATACCGAATCTCCTTTACCTCTATAATTTGCTGCAACAAAAAAGTCCCTGATGCCAGTGCATCAAGGACGACAAACTGCCGTGGTACCACCTTGCTTCGCGCGCTTCCTCACGAAAGCGGCCTTTCGGAGTGCCAACACACTCCTGCGCTGTGACGTGCGCACACGTCGCGGCCTATGCGTTCACAGTCGGCCGCGCAACTCCAAGACCATGTTCGGCAAGCCCTTTCGCGCCCTTTTCCACCAACCGGGCTCTCTGCGGCGTATCTGCCTGCGTACTCTTCTCTTCATCGTCTTTGCGGTATGAGGTCTTCCTGTTATCTGTCTCGTAGTTTACACGCTATCGTTTTTACTGTCAACAGTCGAAATAGCCAGAAAGCGTCGCATAAGCATTCGGAAAACTGTATATATCCGCCAATGCCATAAAATTTTCTGCCGAATTGCCGCAAATTCACGGGAATCAGATTGAAAGCCGCCGGAAAAACTGTTATGATGACAGCATTCGTTTTTCAGGCGGAAAAATGTCCCTTTCATATTATAATGTAAAGGAGGACGGAAATGGCGGAACGGAAAACAGCCCTGCGCTGGCTGCGGGATCTGCTGTGCGGCGTGCTGATCGGCGCGGGCGCAATTTTGCCGGGAGTCTCCGGCGGTGTACTGGCCGTGATTTTTGACATATACCGACCCTTTATGGAAGTGCTCACCCACCCCAAAACGGCTATTCCCCGGTACTGGAAGTGGTTTTTGCCCATCGGCATCGGGTGGTGCGTCGGCTTTCTGGGCTTTGCCAAGGGCATTGCCTCGGCCATGGTGCTCTCTGAAACGGTGACGATATGGCTTTTCATCGGGCTCATCGTGGGCACGGTGCCCTCCCTGTTCCGGGAAGCGGGCAAGGAGGGCCGGACCAAAGCCGCGTGGGTCAGCCTTGCGGTGTGCGCCGCCGCCATGTTCGCGGGGCTTTTCTATGTGGGTCACGTGGCCCATATCACCGTGCGCCCCAACTTCTGGTGGTATAATTTCTGCGGCGTGCTGTGGGGCGCGGGCATCGTGATCCCGGGCATGACCTCTTCCTCTGTGATGATGGCACTGGGACTGTATCAGCCCATGATGGCGGGGCTGGCCCGGATGGACCTTTTTGTCCTTGCGGCCTGCCTGCCGGGGCTGGGGCTGACGGTACTGCTGCTGGCCCGGCTGGTCAACTGGATCTTTCAGCGCTATTACGCCGTGGCGTTCCACGGGATCGTGGGCATCGTGCTGGCATCCACGCTGGTCATCCTCCCCATCCATTACACCGGGGCGGGAGAGGCTGCCCTTTCGGCGCTGTGCTGTCTGGGCGGGTTTCTGCTGGCCTTTTTTCTGGCCCGGCTGGATCGGTGCATCGGCCAAACCTGAATATGGTAATCGTATCAGAACGGCTCTCCGGCTTGGCCGGAGGGCCGTCAGCTTATTGAAAAGCCTCGCAGAGTTTCGCGTCCGCAGACGCGAAAGTGTTTGGATTTGTATTTCACCGCGACCTGTGCGTGGTGAAATACTCATTGCGCGTAGTGAGCGTCGAATTGGCCGCTATGCGGCCAACCGAGGCGCAGAGCAAAGCGAAACCCCCTCGAACAAGTGGCAAAGTCACTTGTTCGAAAGTCTCGCAGTCCGCTCTTACCAAACCCTGACGAAAATCAAAAGCGCAATCTGTCGAATCTGCACATTGCGGGACGGAAAAAAATCAGATACAATAGGTATGACCTTTCAACAGGGTAATACCTATTTTCTATATGAGGTGAACGACATGAGCAGTCAGCTCACGCAATCGAAAACTATCCGCGCCCAGCTTCTCGCGGCCATGCGGGACGGCGAGTTCGCCGACTGCCAGCGCCTCCCCCGGGAAAGCGTGCTGGCCGAATCACTGGGCATCAGCCGCACTCAGCTCCGGGACATTCTGGCCTCGCTGGAACGGGAGGGCTTCATCACCCGCCGCCACGGCGTGGGCACCATCATCAACCGCCATGTGCTCAACACCCGCACCCGCATGGACATTGAGGTAGAGTTCCTGGACATGATCCGCCAGAACGGCTATGAGGCGGCGGTGGCCTCCGTCCGAGTGTCCGACGGCACGGCCGACGCCAAGATCGCCGCCAAGCTCCAGATCCCGGAGGGCACGCCCATCATCCGGGTCTCCCGCCTGTGCACAGCGGACGGAAAGCCCGCCATCTACTGCGAGGACGTGGTGGAAAAAGCGCTGGCACAAGGAAGCTACACCATCAACGACCTGAAGTTGCCTATTTTCCACTTCCTGCAAAAGTTCTGCGGCGTGTTCCCCTATCTGGACCTGACCGACCTGCGCCCCACCGTGGCGGACGCGGCGCTGGCGGAGATCTTTCAGGTGCCCATGGGCACGCCCCTGCTGAACATGGACGAGGTGGACTTCGACATTGACGGAAAGCCCGTGTTCTGCTCCAACGAATATTTTGTGGACGGCATCTTCCGCCTGACCGTCATGCGCAAAAAGCTGTAAAACGCCGCTTACCGAAAAGGAGGAACTATGAAAAAAGTTGCCGTTATCATGGGCTCGGATTCCGACTGGCCGGTGGTCAAGGCCGCCTGCGCCCAGCTGGACGCCTTCTCCATCCCCTATGAGGCCCACATTCTCAGCGCCCACCGCACCCCCGCCGCCGCGGCTGAATTTGCCGCTTCGGCCCGGAAAAACGGCTTTGGCGTGCTGATCTGCGCCGCCGGAATGGCAGCCCATCTGGCAGGCGCCTTTGCCGCCAACTCCACACTGCCCGTGATCGGCATTCCCATGAAGGGCGGCGCGATGGACGGGCTGGATGCTCTGCTTGCCACCGTGCAGATGCCCAGCGGCATCCCCGTGGCCACCGTGGCGCTGGGCGGCGCGAAAAACGCCGCCGTGCTGGCCGCCCAGATCCTTGCCGTCAGTGACGAGGCGCTGGCCGCCAAGCTGGACGAGGCCCGGGCGGACATGGCCCGCGCCATTGATAAAAAGGAGCGCGCCCTGCAGGCAGAGCTCCATAACGAACACTAAGCCGAATTTATAGAACATACAGGGAGGATCAGATTATGCAGAAGCTGGAACAGATCTATGAAGGAAAGGCCAAAAAGGTCTTTGCAACGGACGACCCCGAGCTTGTCATCGTGGACTACAAGGACGATGCCACCGCGCTGGACGGTCTGAAAAAGGGCACCATCGTGGGCAAGGGCGTGATCAACAACCAGATGACCAACCGCCTGATGGCCAAGATGGAGCAGGCGGGCATCCCCACCCACTTTGTCAAGGAGCTCTCCCAGCGGGAAACGCTGGTGAAAAAGGTCTCCATCGTGCCGCTGGAGGTCATCATCCGCAACATTTCCGCCGGGCATTTCGCCTCCCGCTACGGTGTGGAGGAGGGCATTGTGTTCGACCAGCCCACCATCGAGTTCTCCTATAAGAACGACGATCTGCACGACCCCCTGCTCAACGCCTATCACGCCATCGCCCTGAAGCTGGCCACGCCCGAGGAGATCGACCTTATCAAGAAGTACGCCTTCGCCGTCAACGATGTGCTCAAGGCCTTCTGGGCCGAGTGCGGCGTGACGCTGGTGGACTTCAAGCTGGAGTTCGGCAAGACCGCGGACGGCACCATCGTTCTGGCGGACGAGATCAGCCCCGACACCTGCCGCCTGTGGGACTCCAAGACCCATGAAAAGCTGGACAAGGACCGCTTCCGCCGGGACATGGGCGGCGTGGAGGACGCTTACGCCGAGATCATGAAGAGACTGCTGGCCCATGAGGAATAATACCGCTTTGACCGAACGCCACATTCACGAAGAATGCGGCGTCTTCGGTGTTTACTCCCACGAAACGGCAGATGTGGCGTCCTACGCTTACTATGCGCTGTATGCCCTGCAGCACCGCGGGCAGGAGAGCGCGGGTATCGTGGTCAACGATGACGGCGTGTTCTCCTCATGGCGGGACGTGGGCCTTGTCAGCGAGGTATTCCCACCCCAGCGTCTTGCGGAGCTGGGCAGGGGCAACATCGCCGTGGGCCACGTGCGCTACGGCACCACCGGCTGCGACAACAAGCGCAACGTGCAGCCCATTCTGGTCAACCACTACAAGGGCCGCATGGCGCTGGCCCACAACGGCAACCTCACCAATTCCCACGAGCTGCGGCAGGAGCTGGAGAGCAAAGGCTCCATCTTTCAGACCACCACAGACTCGGAGGTCATTGCCTACATCATCGTACAGGAGCGGCTGAAGGCCCCCTCCATTGAAGAGGCGGTCTCCGCCGCCATGAACCGCATCGAGGGCGCTTATTCTCTGGTGATCTCCTCCCCCAGCAAGCTCATCGCCGCCCGGGACCCCCACGGCTTCCGCCCGCTGTGCATGGGACGGTTGAAGGACGGCAGCGTGGTCTTCGCCTCGGAAAGCTGCGGGTTGGACGCCATCGGCGCCCAGTTCGAGCGGGATATCCTCCCCGGCGAGATCGTGGTGGTGGATCAGTCCGGCGTCAAGTCCGACACCAGCCACTGCGGCACGGCAGAAAAGCGCCTGTGCGTGTTTGAGTTCATCTATTTTGCCCGGCCCGACTCCGTGATCGACGGGTCCAGCGTCCACATCGCCCGCCAGCGGGCAGGCGCGTTTCTGGCGCTGGAGCATCCGGTGCAGGCGGACATCGTCATCGGCGTGCCAGATTCCGGTCTGGATGCCGCCATGGGCTATGCCCGCCAGTCCGGCATTCCTTACGGCATGGGCTTTATCAAAAACAAATACATCGGCCGCACCTTCATCTCCCCCACGCAGGCCATGCGGGAAAACGAGGTCAACATCAAGCTCAACCCCATCCGCTCGGTGGTGGAGGGCAAGCGGGTGGTGCTGATCGACGATTCCATCGTCCGGGGCACGACCTGCCGCCGCACCATCGACCTACTGCGCAGGGCCGGAGCTAGGGAAATCCATATGCGGGTCAGCGCACCGCCCTTCGTCTCCGAGTGCTATTACGGCACGGACATCGACGACAAGAACAAGCTCATCGCCAACCACCACACCGTGGAGGAGATCGCTGAGATCATCGGCGTGGACTCGCTGGGCTATCTCAGTCTTGACGATGTGGTGAAGCTGGCGGATAACACCCCCGGCGGCTTCTGCACCGCCTGCTTCGGCGGCGGCTATCCCACCGCCATTCCGCAAGGCGGCGGCAAAGACCGCTTTGAATGCAAGATCAGTGAAAGGAAGAAAGAGGAAGATGCGTAGTTTTTCTGACAGCTACCGGGACGCCGGTGTGAATATCGAGGCAGGCTACGAGGGCGTGAAGCTGATGAAAAGCCATGTCGCCCGGACGATGATCCCCGGCGTGGTGTCCGACATCGGCGGCTTTGGCGGCCTGTTTGCCCCGGAGCTTTCCGGGATGCAGGAGCCTGTCCTTGTTTCCGGCACCGACGGCGTGGGCACCAAGATCCGCATTGCCCAACTGCTGGACAAGCATGACACCGTGGGCATCGACTGCGTGGCCATGTGCGTCAACGACATTATCTGCTGCGGGGCCAAGCCCCTGTTCTTTCTGGACTACATCGCCATCGGCAAAAACGAGCCGGAAAAGGTCGCCACGCTGGTCTCCGGCGTGGCGGAGGGCTGCGTGCAGTCCGGCTGCGCCCTGATCGGCGGCGAGACGGCGGAACACCCCGGCATGATGGCCCCCGAGGACTATGACCTTGCCGGCTTCTCCGTGGGCATTGTGGACAAGGCCAAGGTCATCGACCACAGCGCCATGACCCCCGGCGACGTAATTTTGGCCCTGCCCTCCAGCGGCATCCACTCCAACGGCTATTCGCTGGTGCGCAAGGTGTTCGACGTGGAACACGCCGATCTTTCAGTCTATTCCGATGAGCTGGGCAAAACGCTGGGCGAGGCACTGCTGGAGCCCACGCGCATCTATGTCAAGCCCGTGCTGCGCTGCCTGAACGCCGCCCGCGTCAAGGGCATCAGCCACATCACCGGCGGCGGCTTCTTTGAAAACATTCCCCGCTGTCTGCCCGAGGGCCTCACCGCAAAGATCAACAAGTCCGCCATCCAGACGCCCCCCATCTTCTCCCTGCTTCAGCACAAGGGCGCCATCCCCGAGCACGATATGTTCAACACCTATAACATGGGCGTGGGCATGGCCGTGATCGTGGCTAAGGAGGATGTGGAGCAGGCCATCGCCGCGCTGGACTGCGGCGCTTACGCCATCGGTGAGGTCGTCTCCGGCACGGAGCGGGTGACGCTATGCTGAAAAAGGCCCGCATTGCCGTGTTCGTCTCCGGCGGCGGCACCAATCT
Source organism: uncultured Dysosmobacter sp. (assembly GCA_934504065.1). Classification (GTDB taxonomy): domain Bacteria; phylum Bacillota; class Clostridia; order Oscillospirales; family Oscillospiraceae; genus Oscillibacter. Next base: position 9,164 of record CAKSVQ010000038.1, read on the forward strand.
GGAAGCGCTGCTGAACGCGCAGGAATCCGGGGCCATCCCCCACGGCGAGATTGTGCTGGTGTGCGCCAGCAACGAAACGGCCTACGCCCTGACCCGGGCGAAAAATCACGGCGTTCCGGCTGTGGCCGTTCCCCGCAAGTGCCTGACACAGCAGGACTTTGAAACTGCATTATCCGAAAAGCTTGCGCAATACCGGGTGGACCTCATCGTTCTCGCGGGCTTTTTGTCCATCCTCTCCGCCGAATTTGTGCGCCAGTGGCCGGACCGCATTTTAAACATCCACCCCTCCCTCATCCCCTCCTTCTGCGGCAAGGGGATGTATGGGCTGAAGGTCCATGAGGTCGCCCTTGCCAAGGGCGTGAAAGTCACGGGCGCTACCGTCCACTTTGTCAACGAGGTGCCCGACGGCGGGCGCATCCTGCTGCAAAAGGCGGTGGACGTACTGCCCGGCGACACGCCGGAGGTTTTGCAGCGCCGGGTGATGGAGCAGGCCGAATGGGTGCTGCTTCCTCAGGCGGCGGAGCTGCTGAGCAAACAAATTTCAGAAAATTGAGGTGCCTTTCCATGAATGAACTGGAATTGAAATACGGCTGCAACCCCAACCAGAAGCCCTCCCGCATTTTCATGAAGGACGGCTCTGACCTGCCCATCACCGTGCTGAACGGCAAGCCCGGCTACATCAACTTTCTCGACGCGCTGAACTCCTGGCAGCTTGTCCGGGAGCTCAAGGCCGCCACGAATCTGCCTGCCGCCGCCTCGTTCAAGCACGTCTCCCCCGCCGGGGCCGCCGTGGGCCTGCCCCTGAGCGACGTGGACCGCAAGATCTATTTCGTGGAGGACGATGCTCCCCTTTCCCCCATCGCCTGTGCCTACATCCGCGCCCGCGGCGCGGACCGACTCTGCTCTTACGGCGACTGGGCGGCCCTGTCTGACGTGTGCGATGCCGCCACCGCCCAGTACCTCAAGGCCGAGGTGTCCGACGGCGTGATCGCCCCGGGCTACACCCCCGAGGCGCTGGAAATTCTGAAAACCAAGAAAAAGGGCGGCTATAATGTGGTGCAGATCGACCCGGACTACGTTCCCGCCCCGCAGGAATTCAAGGATGTGTTCGGCGTGACGTTCCAGCAGGGGCGCAACAATTTCCGCATTGACGAAGCGCTGCTGGAAAACATCGTCACGGAAAATCACGACCTGCCCCAGCAGGCCAGGGTCGATATGATCGTGGCCCTCATCACACTGAAATACACCCAGTCCAACTCCGTGTGCTATGTGAAAAACGGACAGGCCATCGGCGTGGGCGCGGGCCAGCAGAGCCGCATCCACTGCACGCGCCTTGCCGGGCAGAAGGCGGACAACTGGTACCTCCGGCAGCATCCCAAGGTCCTTGGACTGCAATTTGTGGACGGCATCCGCCGCCCCGACCGGGACAACGCCATCGACATCTACACCTCCGATGAATACGAGGACCTGCTTGCAGACGGTGTGTGGCAGCAGACCTTCACCGTCAAGCCCGAGGTGCTGACCGCCGAAGAGAAAAAAGCGTGGATCGCCACCCAGTCCGGTGTGACCGTGGGCAGCGACGCCTTCTTCCCCTTTGGCGACAATGTGGAGCGGGCCCGCAAATCTGGCGTACAGTACATTACCGAGCCGGGCGGCTCCATCCGGGACGATCATGTCATCGCCACCGCCAATAAATACGGCATGACCATGTGCTTTACGGGGATGCGGCTGTTCCACCACTAAAATTTCTTCGCGTCTGCGGACGCAAAACTCTGCGAGGCTTTTTCGACAGGTTATATGCGGAAAATCCTCCTTTCATCCCACTATTTATCGAGGAGGCGCTTTATGAATCTTCTGGTCGTCGGCGGCGGAGGCCGCGAGCACGCCATTATCAAAAAGCTGAAAGAAAATCCCGCAGTGGAAACGGTCTACGCCCTGCCCGGCAACGGCGGCATCGCGCACGACGCGGTGTGCGTGCCGGAGATCGGCGCGAAGGACATTCCCGCCATTGTGGACTTTGCCAAGACCCACGCCGTTGATTTTGCCGTGGTGGCGCCGGATGATCCGCTGGCGCTGGGCTGCGTTGACCGCCTGCATGAGGCGGGCATCCCCTGCTTTGGTCCCGACGCCAATGCCGCCCGCATTGAGGCCAGCAAGGTCTTCTCCAAAAACCTGATGAAAAAATACGGCATCCCCACCGCCGCTTACGAGGTCTTCGACGATCCCGCCCGGGCACTGGCCTATTTGAAGACTGCCCCCTACCCCATCGTCATCAAGGCCGACGGTCTGGCGCTGGGCAAAGGCGTGCTGATCCCCCAGAGCTATGCCGAGGCGGAGGCCGCTGTGAAGACCATCATGGAGGACAAGGCCTTCGGCGATTCCGGCAACGAGATCGTGGTGGAAGAATTTCTGACCGGGCCGGAGGTCAGTGTGCTGGCCTTTACCGACGGAACGGCCATCGCCCCCATGGTCTCCTCCATGGACCACAAGCGCGCCGGGGACAACGACACCGGGCTCAACACCGGCGGCATGGGTACCGTCGCCCCCAACCCCTACTATACTCCCGAGATCGCGCAGATCTGCATGGACACCATCTTCCTGCCCACGCTCGCCGCCATGCGCGCCGAGAGCTGCCCCTTCAAGGGCTGTTTGTACTTCGGACTGATGCTCACACCGGGCGGCCCCAAGGTTATTGAGTATAACTGCCGCTTCGGCGACCCGGAGACGCAGGTGGTGCTGCCGCTGCTGAAAACCGACCTGCTCACCGTGATGCAGGCCGTGGAAAACGAGACCCTTTCTTCCCTGCATTTAGAGTGGCACAGCGGCGCGGCGGCCTGTGTGATCCTGGCCTCCGGCGGCTATCCCAGCCACTATGAAAAGGGCAAGGCCATCTCCCTGCCCGCCGCTCTGCCTGCCAACGTCACGCTTTATCACGCTGGCGACCAGCTGACGGCGGAGGGCACACTGGTCACCAGCGGCGGACGGGTGCTGGGCGTGACCGCCGTGGCGGACACCCTGCCCGATGCCCTGCGGGACGCTTACGCCGCCGCCGAGACGGTGACCTTTGATGGAAAATACCTGCGCCATGACATCGGACAGCGCGCCCTGCGCGCCATGGAGGGATAACAATGGTACGCCGTATTTACGTGGAAAAAAAGCCTGCCCTGCGGCAGGAGGCCGCCGGGCTTTTGAATGAACTGCGCACGCTGCTGGGGCTGGACGCCCTGACGGGGCTGCGCCTTGTGAACCGCTATGATGTGGAGGGGCTGGACGAGACCACCTTCCATCGGGCCGTGCAGACGGTGTTTTCCGAGCCGCAGGTGGATGACACCTCCGCCGCCCTGCCCGCCGGGGATTTCACCGCTTTTGCCGTGGAGTCCCTGCCCGGCCAGTTCGACCAGCGGGCAGACTCCGCCAGCCAGTGCATCCAGCTCATGACGCAGGGCAACCGCCCCACTGTCCGCACCGCCAGAGTGTATCTGCTCTCCGGCGCCATCACGCCCGATGCGCTGGAAGCCATCAAGCACTATGTTATCAACCCCGTGGAGGCCCGGGAGGCCTCCATGGAGCCTGCGGAGACCCTGCAATCCGTGTACGACATTCCCACGGCAGTGGAGACCGTGACCGGATTCACCGCGCTGGATGAGGATGGGCTTTCCGCTCTGCTGGACAAGCTGGGCCTTGCCATGGATCTGGACGACCTGAAGTTTTTACAGGCCCACTTCCGGGACGAGGAGCACCGTGACCCCACCATCACCGAGGTGCGGGTAGTGGACACCTACTGGTCCGACCACTGCCGCCACACCACCTTCTCCACCCACATCGACCATGTGGAGATTCTGGACGCGGACACCCGCGCTGCCTACGAGCGCTATCTTGCCGCCCGGGAAGAGGTCTATGGAAAGGAAAAGGCCGCCGTGCGGCCCCAGACCCTGATGGACATGGCCACCATCGGCGCGAAGGTGCTGAAAAAGCGGGGACTTCTTGCCAACCTTGACCAGAGCGAGGAGATCAACGCCTGCTCCATCCATGTCAACGCCACGGTGGACGGCGAGGCGCAGGACTGGCTTTTGATGTTTAAAAATGAGACCCACAACCACCCCACGGAGATCGAACCCTTCGGCGGCGCGGCCACCTGCATCGGCGGCTGCATCCGCGACCCCCTCTCCGGCCGGGCCTATGTGTATCAGGCCATGCGCCTGACGGGGTGCGGCGACCCCCGCACCCCGGTCAGCGAAACGATCCCCGGCAAGCTGCCCCAGCGCAAGCTGGCCCAGACGGCCGCCGCCGGATATTCCTCCTACGGCAACCAGATCGGCCTTGCCACTGGACTGGTCTCTGAGGTCTATCACCCCGGATATGTGGCAAAGCATCTGGAGATCGGCGCGGTGGTGGGCGCGGCCCCTGCCGAAAACGTGGTGCGGGAGCGCCCCGCTCCCGGCGATGTGGTCATCCTGCTGGGCGGCCGTACCGGACGGGACGGCATCGGCGGCGCGACCGGCTCTTCCAAGAGCCACAACCGCAAATCCCTGACCACCATGGCCTCCGAGGTGCAAAAGGGCAACGCGCCGGAGGAACGGAAAATTCAGCGCCTGTTCCGCGACGGCGCTGTCACGCGACTCATTAAGCGCTGCAACGACTTTGGCGCGGGCGGCGTGTCCGTGGCCATCGGCGAGCTGGCCGACGGGCTGGAAATTCAGCTGGACGCCGTGCGCAAGAAGTACGACGGGCTGGACGGCACCGAGCTTGCCATTTCGGAATCGCAGGAGCGCATGGCCGTGGTGGTGGCCCCCGAAAACGCGGATGCGTTCATCGCCGCCGCCGAAAAGGAAAATCTGGAAGCCTATCCGGTGGCGGTGGTCACCGAGAGTCCCCGGATGGTGATGAAGTGGAACGGCGCTACCATCGTGGACCTCAGCCGCGCCTTTTTGGATACCAACGGTGCCAGCAAGCACACCCGTGTCCGGGTGGAGGGCAAGGACCGCAGCACATTGGGGCAGAGCGGCCTTACCTCTCTGCGCGCCACGGCGTCCAGCCTGTGCGCCGCGTCCCGCCGGGGCCTTGGCGAGCGGTTTGACTCCACCATCGGCGCGGGCAGCGTGCTGATGCCCTTCGGCGGCAAATACCAGCGCACCCCCGCCCAGTCCATGGCCGCGCTGCTTCCGGTCCTGCCGGGGCAGGAGACCGAGGACTGCTCGGTGATGGCATGGGGCTTCGACGCCGCCCAGATGTGCGTGGACCCCTACGCCGGGGCTTACCGCTCGGTCGTCACCTCCGTTGCCAAACTGGTGGCGGCGGGCTGCGACTATCACACTGCCTACCTCACCTTCCAGGAGTATTTTGAAAAGCTGCGGGAGGAGCCGCTGCGCTGGGGCAAGCCCTTTGCCGCCCTGCTGGGCGCGCTGGATGCCCAGCTGGATCTGGGCGTGGCCGCCATCGGCGGCAAGGACTCCATGTCCGGCTCCTTCCTTGATCTGGACGTGCCGCCCACGCTGGTCTCCTTTGCCATCGCCCCCTCCAAGGCGGGCAAGGTAGTCTCTGCCGAGTTCAAGGCGGCGGGCCACCCCGTCTACCTCTTCCTGTGCGACGGCACGGCAGACAGCCAGCGCGCCGCGTGGGAGACCTTCCACACCCTGAGCGAGAGCGGAAAGGTGCAGGCCGCGTGGGCCGTGGAGCACAGCCTTGCCGAGGGCGTGATGCAGATGTCCTTCGGCAACCGCATCGGCTTCACCGCAGACGCCGCGGGCGACATCTGGTATTCCAGCGCCATGCCCGGCGCGATCCTTGCCGAGCTGACAGAGGAAGTCCACGATCCCTGCGCGGCCAAGCTGGGTATGACCACCACCGATCCGGTCGTCACCATTGGCGCGGACAGCGCCCCCATTCTTGAGCTGCTTTCGCTGAACGAGAGTGTGCTGGAGGATGTATACCCCAGCCGCACCCCGGACACGGCCGCTTCCGTCCCCACGCTGACCGCTGCCCCCGCCGCGCCTGCCGCCCCCAAGGTAGGCGTTGCCCGGCCCCGGGTGCTCATCCCCGTCTTCCCCGGCACCAACTGCGAATACGACAGCGCCCGTGCCGTGCTGCGCGCCGGACTGGAGCCGGACATTCTGGTGGTGAACAACCAGTCCGCCCAGGGCGTGTCCGAATCCGCCCAGCGCTTTGCCCGGGCTGCCCGGGAAAGCCAGATCATCTTCGTGCCCGGCGGCTTCTCCGGCGGCGACGAGCCGGACGGTTCCGGCAAATTCATCACCGCCTTTTTCCGCAATCCCGCCGTCAGCGACGCCACCATGGAGCTGCTGAAAAACCGGGACGGGTTGATGCTGGGCATCTGCAACGGGTTTCAGGCGCTCATCAAGCTGGGGCTGGTACCCTATGGCGAGATCATCGATGCTGATGAGAACTGCCCCACCCTGAGCTATAACGTCATCAGCCGCCACCAGTCCAAGATCGTCCGCACCCGGGTGGCCTCCACCCACTCTCCGTGGCTCAGCCGCGTGCACACGGGCGACATTGTAAGTGTGCCCATCTCCCATGGCGAGGGCCGCTTCCTCTGCCCGCAGTCCCTGCTGGAGGAACTGGCCGCCAAGGGCCAGATCGCCACTCAGTATGTGGACCTGAACGGCGCACCCACCATGGATGTGGACTTCAACCCCAACGCCTCCAGCTGGGCAGTGGAGGGCATCCTCTCTCCTGATGGCCGCGTGCTGGGCAAAATGGGCCACTCCGAGCGCATCGGTCCCGCGCTTTACCGCAACGTGCCCGGCGAGTATGACCTCCATCTGTTCGCGTCCGCCCGGGATTATTTTTCGCTGTAAGAAAGCCGTCCCCGCAAAAGCGGAAACCCACTTTTGCGGGGCGGAACTTTTCCACATTGTGTTGTGTTTCTCCATATCTGTGGTAAGATAATAAAAATTCTTTGAAACGAGGTGGCCATATGGCATACTATTTTACGGAGCCCTCCCGTACCTTCAGTGAATATCTGCTGGTCCCCGGCTACTCCTCCTCCGAATGCATTCCCGCCAATGTCTCCTTGAAGACCCCGGTGGTCAAGTTCAAAAAGGGCGAGGAGTGCCCGCTGACCATGAACGTCCCCATGGTCTCCGCCGTCATGCAGTCCGTCTCCGGCGAGCAGATGGGCATCGGCCTTGCCAAAGAAGGCGGCATCGCCTTTATCTATGTCTCCCAGCCCATCGACCAGCAGGCCGAAATGGTGCGCCGGGTGAAAAACTACAAGGCGGGCTTTGTCAGCAGTGATTCCAACCTCCGTTTGACCGATACCCTTGCCGACGTGCTGGCGCTGAAGGAGCGCACCGGGCACTCCACCATGGCCGTCACGGACGACGGCACCGGAACGGGCAAGCTGCTGGGCATCGTCACCAGCCGTGACTACCGCGTCAGCCGTATGGACCCCTCCACCCCTGTCAGCAGCTTCATGACCCCGGCGGAAAAGGTCATCTCCGCACCGGAGGGTACCAGCCTGAAAATTGCCAACGACATCATCTGGGACCACAAGCTCAACGCCCTGCCCATCGTCTCTGCCGACGGGCATCTGGTCTCTTTCGTCTTCCGCAAGGACTATGACGCCCACAAGGGCAACCCGCTGGAGCTGCTGGACAGCCAGAAGCGCTATGTAGTGGGCGCGGGCATCAACACCCGGGACTATGCCCAGCGCGTTCCCGCGCTGGTGGAGGCCGGAGTGGACGTGCTGGTCATCGACTCCTCCGAGGGCTATTCCGAGTGGCAGGCCCTCACCCTGAAGTGGATCCGCGACCACTACGGCGACACCGTGAAGGTGGGCGCAGGCAACGTGGTGGACGGCGAGGGCTTCCGTTTTCTGGCGGAGGCCGGGGCCGACTTCGTGAAGATCGGCATCGGCGGCGGCTCCATCTGCATCACCCGGGAGACCAAGGGCATCGGCCG
>CAKSVQ010000039.1 GCA_934504065.1 uncultured Dysosmobacter sp.
GCCATGCGGCACAACGGAACCCCCTCGCAAAAGTGGCAGAGCCTCTTTTGCGCAATAAAAAAGCAGAAGCGGATTTCCGCTTCTGCTTTTTTATGTGCTTGGCACATGTGGGAGAGATCGACTGCACATCCTGCCGCAATGGAACAACAGGATGGAAGGGGTTGTTGAATGGCTCAGCCCTTGATAAGCGTGGGCAGCCACGTGGTCAGCGCGGGGACATAGGTAATGAGCATCAGCGCAGCCAGCGAGATCACCAGCATGGGCGCCAGCGCCTTCAGCGTCTTGGAAAGGCTGGTCCCGGCGATCTGGTTGTCGATCAGCAGGCACAGGCCCACAGGAGGCGTGACCAGACCGATGCACAGGTTGAAGCTCATCACGATGCCGAATTGCAGCGTGTCAATGCCAAAGGCAGAGAGCAGGGGCAGCAGGATCGGCGTCATCATGATAATGGCGGCGTTTGCCTCCATCAACATGCCGATCACCAGGAACAGCAGGTTCAGCAGAAGCAGGATCACATACTTGCTGCTGGTGATGGAGGTGAAGGTATCCAGCATCTGCTGGGGAAGGCCGGAGGTGACCACCACGTAGCTGGACGCCTTGGAAAGGCCCACCATCACCATGATGGTGGCGGTGGAGATGGCACCGTCCACGAAAATGCCGGGCAGCTCCTTCCACGTCATGTCGCGATAGACAAAGAGGCTGATGATAAGGGCATAGACCACCGCCACCGCCGCAGCCTCCGTGGGGGTGAAGACACCGCCGAAGATACCGCCGAGAATGATGACGGGCATCAGCAGCGCCCAGATGCTGCTCTTGAACACGCTTACGATCTGCTTGCCGGACATTTTCTCATGGGCCGGAAGATCGTGCTTCTTGCCGAAGAACAGGCAGTATACCGCCAGAGACACCGCCAGAATGATGCCGGGCAGCACCGAGCCGACGAACAGCTTGGAAACCGACACGTTAGTGATGCTGGCATACACGATCAGCGTGATGGAGGGCGGAATGATGGGCCCCAGAATGGAGGAGATGGATGACACCGCCGCCGCGAAGGTATCCGGATAGCCCTCCCGCTTCATGGCAGGGATGGTGATGCCGCCGATGGCGGAGGCCGTGGCCACGCCGGAGCCGGAAATGGCGCCGAACAGGGCGGAGGCCAGCACCGTCACCACGCCGAGACTGCCACGGATCCAGCCGATCAGCGCGTTGGCCACGTCGATCAGCTTGGTTGTGATGCTGCGGGACATGATGTTGCCCGCCAGCACGAAAAACGGAATGGCCAGCAGCGACGCGGAGTTCATGCCTGCAAACAGCTTCTGCGGCAGCACCAGCGTAGGCATGCCCGCCATGCTCAGCGCGGCCAGCGTGCCGATGCCGAGGGCGATGTAAATGGGGATGCCCAGAAACGCCAGCACCAGCAGCACCAAAATAACGACCAGACCAACGTTCATGCTTTACCGCCCTCCTTCAACTCTTTCACGCTCTTGAACACGACCTCCACAGAGGTCAGCAGCATCAGCACCACACCCAGAGGGATGGTGGCATAGGGGATGGACATGGGGATGTTCAAGCCCACGGAAATATTGGTTCCGCCAGTCTGCACCAGCTTGATGGAATACACCAGCAGGCACACAAGGAACACCATGCCCACCAGTGTGGACACCAGCGTGAAGGCCGTTTTCGTGCGGGGCTTGAAGCAGTTGATCAGCACGTCGATCTGCAAATGGCTGTTTTTGCGGATGGCAATGGCGGCTGCCACCATCACCTCAAAGATGAACAGGTAGCGGGCCAGCTCCTCACTCCATGCGTTGGAGTTGGAAAAAACGTACCGCAGGATCACCTGATACGTCATATCCACGATCATCACGCCCATGGATATGGCAAGGAAAAACCGTTCGACCTTTTCGATCAGGTCAAGAAATTTGGAATAGGCGCTTAGCATACTGCCTCTCCTCTCTGATTTTCAGCGCGGCCGGATCAGGCGTCCATTTCCTGAATGCGGGAGACCCAGTCGGCCAGATCGGGATAGTTGGCTTCGGCAAAGCCGTTGAACTTCTCAATGAAAGCGGGGATGTCGACCTCGATCACGGTGCAGCCCTCGTCCTTCAGGGCCTGCTCGGCGGCAGCGTCCTTATCAGCCTGCTGCTCACTGATCTGCTGGCCGGCATATTCGGCGGCTTCCTTCACGGCAGCCTGAATGTCCTCGGGCAGGCCATTGAAATAGTTCAGGTCCATCATGAACAGGTTGCAGCTATACACGTGGTTGGTCTTGATCCAGTATTTGCACACCTCGTCGAAGGAATAGTTCATGCTGTCCACCATGGGGTTTTCCTGACCGTTGACGGTGCCCTGCTGCAAAGCGGTGTACACCTCGCTCATGGCCATGGGGGTGGGAGCCGCGCCCATCCACTGCCAGGTCTTCACATACACGTCCAGATTGGGAGCGCGGAGCTTGAAGCCCTTGAAGTCATCGGGGGTCTCCATGGCCTTGGTGGCGGTCACGATACGCGCGCCGCGGTAAGCGCCGCCCAGCAGCTTGAAGCCTGCGGCCTGACCCACGGTCTCCTTGATCTCATCGCCCAAGTCACTGGACCAGACCTTCATGAAGTGGTCATAGCCGCTGTACACATAGGGCATGGCGTCGATGTTGGCAAGCTCAGTGAAGGGGGCCAGCGTGCCGACGGACTCGCAGATGATGTCCGCCACGCCCACGCTCATGCCCTCCAGCACCTCTGTGGTGGTGCCGAGGCCGGCGCCGCCGTACAGGTCGACCTGCACGCGGCCGTCGGTCAGCTCGCTGACCTTGTCCTTGAAGACCACAGCCGCGTCATAGGCGTTGTCGCCCTCGGTGGAATTCAGGGCGCACTTCCAGGTGTAGCTGGCGGCCTCGCCGTCGCCGTTTGCAGCCGGAGTGCCGCTGTTGCCGCCGTTGCTGCTGTTACCGCCGCAGCCAGTCAAAAGTCCCGCCACCATCAGCGTGGAGAGCACACCTGCCAAAATTCTTTTCATGTTCATGATCCTCCTTCAATTTTCCCGGTCGTTTCTGTTTTCTTATTCGTGTCCTACCTGGACTTCCATTTTGTCCTCGTAGTATTTCACCATGGCCGCCTGATCCTCGTCGATGTGGCCGTTGTCGTTCATCCAGTCCATGACCATCAGCGTAATGTCGCACAGGGGGGTGTCTACACCCAGCTTGTGGGCATAGTGCTTGGCGTTGATGATGTCCTTGCGGTGCACGGCGATGCGTGCGCCGGGCTCGTAATCCCGGTGGATGAGCTTAGGCACCTTGTTGTCATACAGGGGGCCGCCTGCAAAGCCGCAGCGGGTGGCCTCAAAGGTGGTCTGCAGATCGATGCCCGCCTTGGCGGCGAAGGCATAGCCCTCGGCGATGGCCGTGAGCATGTTGCCCGCGATCATGTTGTTGACCAGCTTGGTCACGTCGCCGCTGCCGCTCTTTCCGGTGTAGACCGGCTTGCCCATGCACTGGAGGATGGGCAGCATCTCGTCAAAGACCTCCTTGTCGCCGCCGGTCATAATGGCCAGCGTTCCGGCAATGGCCATGGGGTTGCCGCCGGAAACAGGGGAGTCCAGCAGCGCCATGCCCGCCGCTTTGGTCTTGGCGTACAGATCCTGAATGATGTCCGGCGCGGTGGAAGAGCAGTCGATAATGATGTTGCCGGGCTTGCCCAGCTCAATGGCCCGCTCCACGGAATGGATGATGATGGGGTGGGTGGGCAGCATCTGCAAGATCACGTCGCAGCTGCGGTAAATATCGTCCGCGTCCGTTACGGGAATGCCTCCGGCGGCCTCCAACTCGTCAAGGCGGTTTTTGGCCACGTCAAAGCCCATGATCGCCTGTCCGGTGCCCTTGATGATGTTCTTTGCCATTGGCAGGCCCATCACACCCAGTCCAAGGAAGCCAATTTTTTTCATGCAGGTCATCCTTTCTTTTTATTGTTTTTCCGTTCGGTCGATTGTTAAATTCTTAAATTTTATGTTTTAAATTTAAAATCTAGCTATATCATAATCCAGACGTTCTGCATTGTCAATTAAATTTAAAATTTAACAAGTCGATTGAAACGTTTTTATGAATTATTGTACGAATCTGCCAAACCGCGTCGTTGCTTTTTGGAAAATCTGTTTCTTGACTTTTTCACTTGCAAAACTTTTTTGTGAACAATTTGACGCATTTCTGTTCATTTTTTAACAATTTGAAATTTTTGAGTCATTTTTTGTTAAAATCTTGACAGGCGGTGATTTTTATAGTACACTGACATGGTAAAATTATAAAATGTCAGGAAGTATGCCTATGAAACAGCCCGAATCCTTGCAGGATTTCGCCATGGATTTTATCCGGCGGAACATCCAGAACGGCGTTTACCCCGCGAAAAGCAAGCTCGCGCCCCAGCATATCGCCGCCGAACTCAACATCAGCTCCACCCCCGTCGTGGCCGCGCTGAACCGTCTGGTGACGCAGGGTGGAAATTCTTCCCCGCCGGGGGTTCATCGTCAAGGCATTTTCCACAGAAGACATTTTGAATTATTTTGATACCCGGGTCATGATGGAAACATGGGCCGCTGCCGCCGCCACTAAGAATGTGGATAAGTTCCCCGAGATCATTGAGGAAATGAAGCAGCTGGTGGAGCAGTTCGACCATGTGGACCTGACCGACCTTGTGGCCGTCGGCCCGCTGGAGGCCCGGTTCCATCAGCTGCTGATCCAGATGGCGGACAATGAGCAGCTCACCCGCCTGTATGAGTTCAACTGGAGCTACGGCAGCGTCTTTTTTGTTTACAGCGTGGGGAAGGTCCCACCCGAGAACTTCCAGATCTCTCTGCGGGAGCACCGCCAGATTCTGGAGTGCCTGCTCTCTGGCGACCCCAAAAAGCTGCAAACCATTGTTAAGCGCCACCTCCGCTTCCTGAACAAGGCTATCGGCTGGTATAAAGAGAACCCCAACGCCTGAAGCAAACGTTTAAAATACTTCCTACCATATAAAAAGCCCCCGGAGAATGCATGGCATTCTCCGGGGGCTTTTACGCCCTCAAACAAGCGGCTTTGCCACTTGTTTGAACAGTTTTCATTCTTCAAAAATCTCTGTCAAAAGGGCGGTGGTCTCGGCCAGATGCTCCGGGGCAAGGCCGCCGTAATTCACCACCAGCGTATGGGGCTGGCTGTTTTCCGGCTGGGCGGCATAGTCAGACAAAAACGCCAGATGCACCCCCAGCGCTTCCGCCCGCTGGCGCAGCGCCTCGTCGCTGCGGGCGGTGTTCAGCCGCAGCAGGAAATGCAGCCCCGCCCCCTGCTCGGAAAACGTAACGCGCCCGGCAAAGGGGCTTGCCTGAAAGGCCGCCAGCACGGCGTCCCGCCGGGTACGGTACTCCTTGCGCATCCGGGAGAGGTGCTGCTCGTAATAGCCGCCAGAGAGAAACCTGGCCAGCACGTGCTGCTCCAGCACCGGGACGGTGCAGGCGTAAAACCCCAGCTCCCGGCGGTAGCGTTCCAGCAGCCGCGGCGGCAGCACCATAAAGCCCATACGCATGGACGGGGAAATGGTCTGGGAAAAGGTGTTCATATACACAACGCAACCGTGGGTATCAATGCTTTGCAGGGCGGGGATGGGGCGGCCCGCGAAGCGGAACTCGCTGTCGTAATCATCCTCGATCAAAACCGCCTGACGGGCCTGCGCCCATTGCAGCAGCGCCTGACGGCGGCCAATGGTTGTGATGGTCCCGGTGGGGTAGTGGTGGTTGGGCGAAAGGTGGGCAGCGGTGGCGCCGGAGCGGGCCAGTGCCGCCGTGTCCATGCCCTGACGGTCCAGCGCAATGGGGCGGCACACCGCGCCGCACTTGCCGTACACCTGCCGGATCTTGGGATAGCCGGGGTCCTCCACCGCCACCACCGCCTGCGGCCCCAGAAGCTGGGCCAGCATCATATAGAGGTATTCCGCGCCCGCGCCGATGACGATCTGTTCCGGCGAAACCGCCATGCCCTTGAACGCCCGCAGATCATCCGCAATGGCCTGCCGCAGGGCGTACAGCCCCTGATGGGGAACAGGCGTAAGAAAGCCTCCCTCCGAGAGCACCTGCCGGGTGAGCCGCGCCCACGTGGCCGCCGGAAAGCGACTGGAATCCGCCCGGTTACGGCCCAGGTCCGCCTTCCACACCGGGGCAGGGGGCTCTGGCGGGATCACAGTGGGACGGGCAGGCTCCGGCGCCGCCTGCACCGGGCAGACGAAAAATCCCCGCTTGGGCCGGGTGACCACATACCCCTCCGCCTCCAGCTGCTGATAGGCCCCCTCCACCGTGATGACGGACAGGTGCAGGTGCTCCGCCAGCGCCCGCTTGGAGGGCAGGCGTTCGCCCTTTGTCAGCGCGCCGCTGAGAATGTCCCGCCGGATGCAGCGGTACAGATATTCATATAAGGAGAGGGTTCCCCGCTCCTCCATATCATAGGTCAGCATTGCGCCCTCCTCCTGACCTTATAAAAAAGTCATGTTTTGGATATTTCAATCATATCACAATGGCGGTATGCTGGCAATATCCTATTAAACCTATTGAGATGAGGAGAGACAGCAATGGAACCTACCATGGAAAAGCAGTGGCTCCGCGACCGTGCGCGGACAAGAACACTGGTGAAAACGGCGCTGTTCATTGCGCTGGGCTATGTGGCGACCGCCATTTTGATGGTGCCCTCGCCCACCGGAGGATATATGAATCTGGGCGACACGGTGGTGCTGCTGGGCGCTTACCTGCTGGGCCCGGTATACGGCGCAGTGGCAGGCGGAATAGGCCCCGCGCTGGCAGACCTGCTGGGCGGCTACGGCATTTACGTTCCGGCCACACTGGTCATCAAGGCGCTGATGGGCCTGACGGCAGCCCTGTTGTACCGCGCCCTTGGCAAGCGCGACGCGGCGCTGATCGTCTGCGGCGTGGCGGCGGAGGCCATCATGGTGGTGGGCTACTGCCTGTTTGACGGGTTCCTCGCAGACAATCTGGCCGCGGGCCTTGCAGGCGTTCCCAGCAACCTGACGCAGGCTGCCTTCGGTCTGGCGGCCTCCACGCTGCTGGCCATGGCGCTCAAGCGCAGCAGCTACGTCCGCAAGCAGTTCCCGCCCCTGTAAAAGCCAAAAGAACTGGCCCCCACAGGTTTTAAAAGCCTGTGGGGGCCAACTTGTCAAAAATTCTCTGCCTGGGGGGGGAGTACGAGGGGGCGGGAGCCCCTTCGTGTTGGATTGACTGCCTGCAAATGCCCACGCTTAGGGCATTTGCGCCGCGCAGCGGCAGCTTTTTGGACTGCGCAGCAGGCAAAAAAGCGAGGCATTAGACAGGTTATCGAAAAAGTCTATCTGGACTTTTCTGATAACCTGTATGCCCCCGCAGGTTCTAAACACCTGCGGGGGCATCATTTCTTAATTTGGGACTTACTCTTCACTGCCGGAGGGGATGGCGGGCGGCTGCATCCCCGCGCCTACGCCGGAGGTACGCTTGGCCGTTTCAAAATACCCCAGTTCCACGCACTGGAAATGAGCCAGATAGAAGACGGACACCGCCAGATTCCACACGCCGCAAAGCACCACCCAGCCCCACACGGGCAGCAGGGGAGAGGCAACGTCGGCAACGACCGTGGTGTTGCCCACCGCGTAATCATAATAGGCCGTGGCAGTCCGCATCCCTACCAGTGCGCTCTCTACAATACCGGGAAGCGACGCAAGCAGGATCCACCCCAGATAGCTCAGGTCCATGGCAAAGAGCTGGCCCTTGTACCCGGCGGTCTGGGCCTTGCTCATCTCCAGCGCCTCCGAGGGGCTGATACCCGGGTTCTCATAGAGGTTATACAGGGCGAAGCGGTAACGGTAGGCTGCGATGATGCCGGGGATCACAAAGAGCATGGACCACAGCCAGATGTAAAAATACTCCATGATCGTCAGAGCGATGAGACGGCCCACAAAGGAAAATCCGTCAAACAGCGTCAGGTATTCGGCCCGCTCGCCCCGGCGGATGGCCATGCAGTACAGCGTGAAGCCCGCCCCCAGCACGATGGAAAGAAGGCTTCCCACGATGCCCACAAAGGTGGTGACCACGCCGTTGCCGTCCACCAGCTGGGCGGCCAGATCCAGCACCAGCAGCAGCCCGCCGTACAGCGCGGTCATGGCCGCAGGCGGGACCTGCGCGGTGCGCAGCAGCTGCCGCGTATCCTCTTTTAATTGTTTTCTGTCGATCAGTTCAGCCAGCATGGCAGGGTTCCTCCGCGTTTTTTCAGAATACCTGCGTAGTCTATCACATTTTGGCGGAATTGACAAGAACAACCGTCAGGAAGCCCCTGGCAATCGTTTCTATGCTGTTAAAATGTATAAAACCGGGAAGCAACCGTAAAAAATGGCAGGATTCCCACAAAAAATGTCGTTCACAGACTGGACATTTCTGTTTTTCAGGTGTAGAATGGAGCGCAGTATGTGGTAGTATCTCCAGAGCGAGGGGGCCGATCCCTGCGGGAAAAGGCCCATTCCGCTCCCGGACGCTATCAGGAGTAAAAATGAGGTGAAGACAATGGCACAAGCGTTCTTTGGCGGCGTTCATCCCCATGACATGAAAGCCGCGACCAATGAAAAGGCCATCGAACAGCTGGCACCCCCGGCCGAGGTGGTCATCCCCATGTCGATGCACTTCGGTGCACCGTGTACGCCGCTTGTCAAGGTTGGCGACCACGTGAAGGTTGGCCAGAAGATCGGCGAGTTCCACGGACTGGGCGCACCGATCCACGCCAGCGTTTCCGGCAAGGTCAAGGCTGTGGAGCCCCGTCCCTATTCCATGGGCGGCAACATGACATCCGTGATCATCGAAAACGATTTCCAGGACGAGGTGAGCGAGGAGGTCCAGGCCCCCGCTGATCCCGACGCCCTCACTGTGGATGAAATGGTGGAAATCGTGAAAAACGCCGGTATCGTCGGTATGGGCGGCGCAACGTTCCCCACCCATGTGAAGATCTCCGGCGGCATCGGCAAGGTGGACACCGTTATTATCAACGGTGCCGAGTGCGAACCCTATATCACCGGCGACCACCGCACCATGCTCGAGCGCCCCGAGGAGATCATCGGCGGTGCCACCTACCTTGCCAAGATGTTCGGCGTGGACAAGGTCGTCATCGGCGTGGAGGACAACAAGAAAAACGGCATTGACGCCATGAACAAGGTCATTGCCGAGAAGAAGGCCCCCGTGGTGGTGGAGGCGCTGCGCTGCCGCTATCCGCAGGGCGGTGAAAAGCAGCTGTGCCAGGCCATTACGGGCAAGCAAGTCCCTCCCGGCGGTCTGCCCAGCAACATCGGCTGCGCCGTGTTCAACATCAACACCACCTGCGCCATCTTCCGGGCCATCACCGAGGGGATGCCCGTGGTGCGCAAGATCGTCACCGTGTCCGGCTCCGGCGTGATCGAGCCCAAGAACATCGAGTGCCCCATCGGCACCCCTGTTTCCTGCCTGCTGGACGCCTGCGGCGGCGTGAAGGACGGCACCTATAAGCTCATTGCCGGCGGCCCCATGATGGGCATGGCCCAGTACACCGCCGACATCCCCGTTGCCAAGGGCACGGGCGCGATCCTCGCCTTCTGCGAAAACGAGGAGCAGACCGTGGAGCATCCCCAGTGCATCCGCTGCGGCAAGTGCGTGGCCGCCTGCCCGGTGCATCTGGAGCCTCTGTTCATGTATCAGTACGCGGAAAAGGGCATGGTGGAGGAGCTGAACGCGGCCCACATCATGGACTGCATGGAGTGCGGCGCCTGCGCGTATGCCTGCCCCGCCCGGATGCACCTGACCCATATGTTCAAAACCGGCAAGCAGCTGGTGAAGAACAAGATGGCTGCCGACAAGGCCGCCGCTGAGGCCAAGAAGGCCGCGGAAGAGAAGAAGGAGGCTGTGAACAAATGACGGATTACAAGAATCTCAAGCTCATTGCCACTTCCAACCCTCACATCCGCGGCAGTGAGACCACCCGTTCCATTATGCTGGACGTTATCATCGCCATGCTGCCCGCACTGGCGTTCGCAATTTTCAACTTCGGCATGCGCGCCCTGACCCTGACCGCCGTCTCCGTGGTGGCCTGCGTGTTCTGGGAGTGGCTGTACCGCAAGGTCATGCATAAGCCCCAGTCCATCAGCGACCTCAGCTGCGTGGTCACGGGCATGCTGCTGGCCTTTGTCTGCCCTGTGCAGATGCCCTATTGGATGATCGTCATCGGCGATTTCTTCGCCATCATCGTTGTCAAGCAGCTCTTCGGCGGCATTGGCAAAAACTTCCTGAACCCTGCGCTGGCCGGCCGTGCCGTGCTGCTGGCAAGCTATGCCGGCACCATGACCAGCTGGGTCGATCCCGCTGTGAACAAGGCCGCCATCATCGGCTCCAATGCCGACATCGTCACCGCCGCCACCCCGCTGGCCGTGATGAAGACCGGCAGCTTTGCCGATCTGCTGGGCACTTACAGCGTCAGCCAGATGTTCGTGGGCCAGATCCCCGGCTCTCTGGGCGAGGTCTCCGCGCTGGCTCTGCTTATCGGCGGCGCTTACCTCATCTGGCGCAAGGTCATCAACTGGCAGACCCCCGTGTGCTACATTGCCACCGTGGCCGTGCTGACCTTCCTCTTCCCCAAGCAGGGCACTGGACTTGAGTGGATGCTTTACAGCATCTTCGGCGGCGGTCTGTTCCTCGGCGCGTTCTTCATGGCCACGGACTATGCCACCTCCCCCGTCACCAAGAAGGGTCAGGTCATCTTCGGCGTCGGCTGCGGTCTGTTCACCGTGCTGATCCGTTACTTCGGCGGCTATAACGAGGGCGTCTGCTACTCCATCATGGTGATGAACCTGCTGGTTGCCCTCATCGACAAGTACACGAAGCCCACTCGTTTCGGCGTCGTGAAATCCGATAAGAAGGAGGCGGCTGCGAAATGAGCAACGAAGTGAAGACCAAGGAAAAGGTCGATATGGACCCCAAGTACATCATCAAGCTGACCGTGACGCTGTTTGTCACCTGTGTGATCGTCGCCGGACTGCTGGGCGTTGTCAACAAGCTGACCCTGCCCAACATCACCGCGACCAACGAAAGAAAGACCTCCGAGGCCATCCAGCAGGTGCTGCCTGAGCTGGAAGGCTCTCCCCTGAGCATGGACCTGACCGAGGACATGACCTCCGCCGCTTCCGACGCGGGCGCCACCCTCACCGAGGCGTATGAGGCGCAGGCTGGCGGCAGCACCATCGGCTATGCCTTCAAGATCGTGTCCTCCGGCTCTCAGGGCAACATCGAAATGATGGTGGGCCTTGACACCGAGGGCGCCGTGACGGGCGTTTCCATCGTCTCCAACTCCGAGACCTCCGGCATCGGCTCCAAGGTCATGACCAACCAGCCCACCGCCAAGGGCGTGGGCGTGCTGGACCAGTTCGTGGACAAGACCGCTGCTGACGCGCCGCTGACCGTGGGCACCAATGTGGACGCCATTTCCGGTGCCACCGTGTCCAGCAAGGGCGTGACCACTGGTGTGAACGCCGCGTTGGCCGTGTTCGGCGTTGTGGGCTGAGAAAGGGGGAGCAACTGAAATGAATTTCGGAAAACAGTTAAAAGAAGGCCTTATCACCAATAACCCCGTTCTGGTGCAGGTTCTGGGTATGTGCTCCACCATGGCCATCACCACCTCCATTATGAACGGCCTGGGCATGGGCGTTTCCGTGCTCATCATCCTGACCGCTTCCAACGTGGTTATTTCCGCCATCCGCAAGCTGGTGCCGGATAAGATCCGTATCGCCATGTTCATCGTGGTCATCGCTGGCTTCGTGACCTGCGTGGACCTGCTGCTGCAAGCCTTTGTCCCGGCCATTGCTGAGTCTCTGGGCGTGTTTATCCCGCTGATCGTCGTTAACTGCATCATTCTGGGCCGTGCGGAGTCCTTCTCCTATAAGAACGGCGTGGGCGCTTCCTTCCTCGACGGTATCTGTCAGGGCATCGGCTATACGCTGGTGCTGCTGGCCATGTGCTTCATCCGCGAGCTGCTGGGCGCCGGCACGCTGGCCGGGTTCCGCATCATCCCCGAGCAGTTCCCCATCGGCGTGCTGACCCTGCCTGTGGGCGGCTTCCTTGTGCTGGCCTGCCTGATCGCCGCCATGCAGTGGGCGCTGGCCAAATCTAAGAAATAAGGAGGAGCGATAGAAATGGATCAAATTTACGAGCTCCTTGCCATTACGCTGGGCGCCATTCTGGCAAATAACTTCATCTTCTCCCAGTTCCTGGGCTGCTGCCCCTTCCTGGGCGTTTCCAAAAAGGTCGACACCGCCGTGGGCATGGGCATCGCCGTGACCTTCGTCATGGGCCTTGCCTCCGCCGTGTGCTATCTGGTGAACACGCTGATCCTGGTCCCCTTTGATCTGGTGTATATGCAGACCGTGGCCTTCATTCTGGTCATCGCCGCGCTGGTGCAGTTCATCGAGATGTTCCTGCAGAAGGCCATGCCCGCCCTGTACACCGCTCTGGGCGTGTATCTGCCCCTGATCACCACCAACTGCGCCGTGCTGGGCGTGGTGCTGCTGAACGTGCAGAACAACTACAACTTTATCTCTTCCGTGGTGTACGGCATCACCGGCGGCCTTGGCTTTCTGCTGGCCATCGTGCTGTTTGCCAGCATCCGGGAGCGTCTGGTCTTCGCCGATTATCCCAAGTCCTTCGAGGGCTTCCCCATCGCACTGGTCACCGCCGGTCTGATGGCCCTTGCCTTCATGGGCTTCTCCGGCCTGAAGATCTGGTAAGGAGGCAACTGAAATGGGTAATATTATTGCTGCGATCGTTGTGCTGGGTGTGCTGGGCGCTGTGTTCGGCCTGATCCTGGCCGTTGCTTCCAAGATCTTCGAGGTCAAGAAGGATCCCCGGGAGGAAGCGATCCTCAGCCATCTGGCCGGCGCTAACTGCGGCGGCTGCGGCTATCCCGGCTGCGCGGGCTGCGCTGCCGCCATTCTGGCGGGCAACGCCCCTGTCAACGCCTGCGCCCCCGCCGGCGCGGAGAACGCCGCTGCCATCGCCGAGATCATGGGTCAGGCTGCTCCCTCCGGCGAGCGTCAGGTGGCCTATGTCCGCTGCAACGGCGGCGTGAACGCCAACAAGCGCTTTGACTATGTGGGCGTGCAGGACTGCCTGTCCGCCACCAAGGTCGCCGCCGGTCCTCTGGAGTGCGCCTTTGGCTGTCTGGGCTTCGGCTCCTGCGTGAAGGCCTGCCAGTTCGGTGCCATGACCATCGGCCCCAACGGCGCCGCTGTGGTCGATCCCGAAAAGTGCACCAACTGCGGCGCCTGCATGAAGGCCTGCCCCCGCCACCTCATCACCTCTGTCCCCGTTTCCAAGAAGGTGCACGTGGCTTGCGCCAATCAGGATAAGGGCAAGGCTGCCATGAGCGTGTGCGCCAACTCCTGCATCGGCTGCGGCCTGTGCCAGAGAGAGTGCAAGAAGGACGCCATCCATGTGGTCAACGGCGTGGCCGTCATCGACTACGACAAGTGCGTGGGCTGCAAGCTCTGCACCAAGGTCTGCCCCCGCGACGCCATCTCTCCCGCCGCTACCGCTGAGGAGAAGGATAAGTACAAGGCCATTAAGAAGGCGCAGGCCGAAAAGGCCGCCGCTGCCAAGAAGGCTGCGGAGGAAGCCAGCGCTCCCTCCGCGCAGTGATTTTGCTGAAATCTCCTAAAAAAGTGCCCCAAATCAAAAGATTTGGGGCACTTTTTCACTTGTCTTTTTCCCGGTTCAGGAATAAGATAATACCCATCAGGATTAGGCAGAGTAGGAACGCACGTGTTAAACGCTCCGGGCAGATCGCACGGGGCGTAAAGTGCCGGAAAAACGGGGAGTTGTTTTCCGGACGAAAGGGCCGACGCGGCCTTGCAGTGTGTGTTCCGCATCCCGCTGCCGCATGAAGCAGAGGGATGTTTTCCTCCTTTTGTGCGGCGCTCCGGTCACGGACTGCCGAAACACAAAAGGAGGATTTTTTATGTATTCGCATCCGTTTTCCCGCGGCTATTGGAACGACGCCGCAGAAGAGACCCGGGACCTGCGCAAGCTGGTCTTCGCGGCGCTAATGATCGCCATGTGCATGGCCCTCAGCCGCATTCCCTCCGTGCCCCTGTTCGGCGGGGCCAAGATCACATGGGGGTATCTGGCCCGGGCGGTGTGCGCGCTGGTGTGCGGCCCGGTGCTGGGCGTGCTGTTTGGCTTTGCCGAGGATATTTTAAGCTTCTGCCTCACTGGGGGCGGCGGCTATCCCTTTTTCCCGGGTTACACGCTCACCACCATGCTGGGGGTGCTGACCTATGCGCTGTTTTTCTACCGGGCCCGCATCACCGTGCGGCGCATCTTCCTTGCCAAGCTGGTGACCAATGTGCAGAACGTGCTTCTGGGCGCGCTGTGGATGGCCATTCTCAGCGGAAAGACGTGGTACGTCACGGCCAGCGCCAGCGCGGTGAAGAATCTTATCATGCTGCCCGTGCAGACGGCGCTGCTCACTCTGCTGATCGGCGCGCTGCTGCCCGCGCTGACCCGGGCCGGGCTGGTGCAGCGGGGCATCCCCCGCCGCGTGGGCTGGTAAAGCGCATTATCCCGTGGAAAGTGGATACTTTCCACGGGATTTTTTTGCATTTTTAGGAATTGGTCCGTTTGTTCACAAATTGTTTATCAACCATCCATTGACAATGATTTCCCTTGGTGGTACACTGCGTTTAGCACTCAGGGAAAGAGAGTGCTAAACCAGTACACAGACCCCGAAGCGGTCAGAGGTGCATCGTGGAATTGAGTGAGCGAAAACGGCAAATATTGAAGGTGGTCGTGGAGGACTACATCCGCACCGCCGAGCCGGTGGGCTCCAAGACCATTGCCGCCCGGATGGGCGGCAGCGTCAGCTCCGCCACCATCCGCAACGAGCTTGCCGAGCTGGTGGAGCAGGGCTATCTGGAACAGCCCCACACCTCCGCAGGCCGCATTCCCTCTCCCAAGGGATACCGCCTGTACGTCAACGAGTTGATGGAGCGGCAGAAGCTTTCTCTGGCGGAAACGGAAAAGATCAACCAGTCCCTCCACATGAAGATGGAGGAGTTGGACCGGGTGATCTCGCAGGCCGGGCGGGCGGTCTCTTCCTTTGTGAACTACCCCGCCTATGTGGCCGCCGCCGGAAAAAAGCGGATGACCGCACGGCGCTTCGACCTGCTTCCGGTGGATGAAAAGAGCTGCATCGTCGTGATGATGATGAGCGACAGCCGGGTGAAAAGCCAGCTTCTGCGGCTGCAATTAAAGGTCGATCTGGAGCAGCTCCCCACGCTGGTGGGCGTGCTGAACACCCATTTCACCAATGCCTCTACCGAGGAGATGAACCAGCGGCTGATGGATGTTGCCGAGCAGGTGCCGCCGCAGCTGTTCCTCCTGCTGTCCCAGACGGTTGGATACGCAGTGGACGCGCTGGAGGAAGCGGGCCAGCGGGAGATCTTCACCGCCGGAGCCAACCAGCTTTTAAAGCTGCCGGAGTTCCGGGATGCCGACAAGGCCCATGAGTTGATGAGCTTTTTGGCCGACAGCAAGGAAAACCTCCCCATGCCGGAGGAAGGGCCCATGAAGATCCTGATCGGGCCGGAAAATGTCAACGAAGCGCTGAAGGATACCAGCGTGGTGGTGGCAAGCTATGACATCGGCGACGATATGCGGGGCCTGATCGGCGTGGTGGGCCCCACTCGCATGGATTACGCCACCGTGGCCGCGCGGCTCTCCGGCTTTGCCGAGGGACTGACGCGGATGTTTGGAAAACAGGAATTACCCCCGAAGGAGGATACGAGCAAATGAGCGAGGAGACAAAGAATCCCGAAGAGCAGGCGCCGGAGACCAGTCAGCCGCAGGCAGAGCCGGAAACGGAGACCGCCCAGCAGGCCGGACCGGAAAAGGCCGCCAAGGGCAAAAAGAAAAAAGAGAAAGAGAAGGGCTATACCTTCACCCGCGAGCAGGTGGAGCAGATGGAGCTGGCCGCCAAGCAGCTGGAGTCCGTGAAGGACCAGTTCGTGCGGCAGACGGCGGAATACGAAAATTACCGCAAGCGCACCACCAAGG
This sequence comes from uncultured Dysosmobacter sp., assembly GCA_934504065.1. GTDB lineage: Bacteria > Bacillota > Clostridia > Oscillospirales > Oscillospiraceae > Oscillibacter. The sequence goes on from CAKSVQ010000039.1 coordinate 16,108, forward strand.
AAAAGGAAAATATCTATCAGGACGCCAAGGCCGACACCATCAAGGAATTCCTTGCGGTGTATGACAATCTGGAGCGAGCCGCCGCCAGCGAGGGCGACGATGATTCCCCCCATAAAAAGGGATTGGAAATGATCTTCCACCAGTATCAGGAAATTCTCAAGAAGCTGGACGTGGTAGAGATCGAAGCCATGGGCCAGACCTTTGACCCGGAGAAAATGAACGCCGTGATGCACATCGACGATGAGTCTCTGGACGAAAACATCGTGGCGCAGGTATTTCAGGCGGGCTTCACACTGGGCGACAAGGTGATCCGCCACGCCATCGTGCAGGTGGCGAACTAAAGCCCATAAAATAGTAAACAATAAAAATTCAGATATATTTTGGAGGAATGCATTATGTCTAAGGTTATCGGTATTGATTTAGGTACGACCAACTCCTGCGTAGCCGTTATGGAAGGCGGCGAGGCAGTTGTAATCCCCAACGCGGAAGGCAACCGCACCACCCCCTCTGTTGTGGCATTCAGCAAAACTGGCGAGCGCATGGTCGGTCAGGTGGCAAAGCGTCAGGCCATCACCAACCCCGACCGCACCATCTCTTCCATCAAGCGTGAGATGGGCAGCGACTACAAGGTGAACGTGGA
>CAKSVQ010000040.1 GCA_934504065.1 uncultured Dysosmobacter sp.
GACAACATCGTCTCCGACTTCATCCCCCACCTGCTGGTGCACGGCGGCTGGGTCGTGGACGAGAACAACCAGCCCACCGTGGATACGCCGGAGTTCAAGGCTGCCATGCAGGAATATCTGGACCTCTATGCGCTGGGCGACACCATGGATAAGGACGACATCGTGGCGGCGATCGACGGCGGCACCGCTGCTCTGGGGCAGGCCTGGCCCGGCTGGTACGTGCCCACGGCGGACACCAACGCCAACTACACGGTCATCCCCACCAAGCTCAACGACGCGGACACCCCCAAGAACACCTCCATGTACGGCGTGTGGTGCATCGGCATTCCCAACAACGCCCCCAACAAGGATCTGGCGCTGGAGCTGCTGGAATACGTGATGAGCCCCGAGGTCCAGCTGGATTCCATTCAGGTCGGCGGCGTGCCCTGCCGCGAGAGCTGCCTGCTCAACCCTGATGTGCTGGCCACCTATCCCCAGTATGAGACGGTCTGCGCCGCGTTGAAGACCGGTGTGTATCGCCCTGTGATCGCGGAGTGGAACCAGTTCACCACCATTCTGGGCACTGAGATGGACAACATCATTCAGGGTACCAAGAGCATCGATCAGGGTCTGGCCGATGCCCAGAGCCAGCTCGTTGAGCTGATGGCGGGCTAAGACTTCCCACTTCTCAAGCGAACGTACCTTTCCGCGGCGGGGCCGGGCAACCGGCCCCGCCGGACACAGAAACATCAACGCTCCAGAAATGAGGCTGCTGCAATGAAAAGAAATTTGACCGCGAGATCCCAGACCGCGGAATCTCAGACCAGACGCTTTGGTCTGGAGATGCTGACGCCGACCATGGTGATTTTGATCGTCATGACCGCGTATCCGCTGATTTTTACGTTGATTTACAGCTTTACCGATTACAATTACTTAAAGGGAACGGACAAGGCCTCCTTCGTCCTGTTCAAAAACTACATCAAGCTCTTTAAAAACGACTATTTCCGTCAGGCGGTTTTCAACACCATCAAGTTCACGATCCTTGCCGTGATCCTTGAGGTGGGGCTGGGACTGCTGGTAGCGGTTTTTATCAATAGCCTGAAGCGGGGGCAGAAGGTCATGCGCACGCTGTTGCTGCTGCCGTATCTGCTGCCTGCGGTAACGGTGGCGCTGAGCTGGCGGATGATGCTCTCTTCCAACTACGGTATCATCAACCAGTTCCTCACAAGTCTCGGCCTGCCGTATTACAACTGGTTCCTCGACACCAAAACGGCTTTCGGAACGATTCTGCTCATCGACGTGTGGCAGAATACGCCGTTCGTGTTCCTGCTGCTGTTCGCTTCGCTGCAATCCGTGCCGGAGGGGCAGTATGAGGCCGCCCGCATTGACGGGGCGGGGACGCTTCAGCAGTTCTGGTATGTGACGATCCCCAACATCAAAAACAGCCTTGCGCTGTGCGCCCTGCTGCGCACCATCGACACGTTCCGCCTTTTCGAGAAGGTCAACGTCCTCACCGGCGGCGGCCCCGCGGGCACGACGTCCACCATCACCCAGTACCTCTACAACTATGGTATCAAGTCTCTGGACTTCGGCTTTGGCAGCGCGGGCGCCATTGTCATGACGCTGCTGGTGCTGTTGCTGTCCAGCTTGTATATCAAGCGGGCCATTTCCTGAGCGGCCATGGAAGAAAAGAACATGCGGCTCACCTTTATCAATGTGGGCTATGGGGAGGCCATGGTGCTGGAGTGCCCCGACGCCTCCCGCCCCGGCGGAGTGTTCACCGCCCTGATCGACGGCGGCGGCGCGGAGGAAGCGGAGTTTGCGGGCAGCACCTCCGGCAGGCTTCCCGCTGCGGAATACCTGAAACGGCGGGACATCCGCCGGATCGATCTGGCTGTCAGCACTCATATCCATGAAGATCATCTGTGCGGACTGCTGTGCGCCTGCCGTGCGGCCCCGCCGGATGCGCTGTGGCAGGCGCTGCCGCCGGACTTTTACCGCACGTTGCGCCCGCTGGATGTCTCGGCGGCCCGCACGGCGTCGGAGAGCAAGTTCCTCCGGGCGCTGAACGACTATCGTACGCTGTGTGCGCTGGCAGAGGGCGGCATTTCCGCCCCGCCGGAGGGCGTGGAGCAGGCGCTGTGTCCGGGCCTGCGGGCTAGGGTGCTCTCGCCCGATGCGACGCGGCGGGAGGAGCTGGCCGCGGCCATGACGGCGCTTTACGCCAAGACGGAGGGCACTGAGGCATTTTACCGCGAGCTGGATGCGCTGGACGCCCGCATGAACAATTTTAGCTTGATCCTGCGGCTGGACTATTTCGGCACCCGGCTGCTGCTGCCGGGAGACACCAACCTTTCCGGCTATGGCGGCATCGACCCCGCGGAGCTGCGGGCCGACATTTTCAAAATCGGCCACCACGGGCAGAAAGACGGTGCGGACGCGGCGCTGCTGCAGGCGGTGCGGCCTCAGGCGGCGGTGTGCTGTGCCTCCGGTGACCGGAGGTATGAAAGCGCCCATCCGGCGGCCATGCAGCTGCTGGCCGATTTCGGGGCGAAGCGGTATTTTTCCGACTGTCCCCCGGTCTCCGGCGTTTCGCTGGAACCCCATCAGGCGCTGCAATTCACCATTGGCCCCGGCGGGGTCTGGGATGCGCAGTATCTTTCCGGCATCTGAAAAAAGAGGAGGAAACACACCATGGCAGAGGTCATTTTAAAGAATATCAAAAAGGTCTATCCCCATCAGGAGCCGAAAAAGAAGAAAAAGGGCGAGACGGAGAAAAAGACCAATCTCAAGGTCACGGACGAGGGCGTTCTGGCTGTGGACGACTTCAACCTGAACATTGCGGACAAGGAATTCATCGTGCTGGTCGGTCCCTCCGGCTGCGGCAAGTCCACCACGCTGCGGATGGTGGCGGGTCTGGAAGAGATCTCCGGCGGTGAGCTTTACATCGGTGGCCAGCTGATGAACGATGTGGCCCCCAAGGACCGGGACATCGCCATGGTGTTTCAGAACTATGCCCTGTATCCCCACATGACAGTGCGAGAGAACATAGGCTTCCCCCTGAAGCTGCGCAAGATCGCCAGGGAAGAGATCGACAAGCGGGTGGATCAGGCGGCAGAGATTCTGGGCATCACGGAGTATCTGGACCGCAAGCCCAAGGCTCTTTCCGGCGGCCAGCGCCAGCGGGTGGCCATTGGCCGCGCCATCGTCCGGGAGCCGAAGGTGCTGCTGATGGATGAGCCACTTTCCAATCTGGATGCCAAGCTGCGCAACCAGATGCGGGCGGAGATCATCAAGCTGCGCCAGCGTATCGACACCACGTTTATCTACGTTACCCATGACCAGACCGAGGCCATGACACTGGGCGACCGCATTGTCATCATGAAGGACGGTGTGATCCAGCAGATCGGCACCCCGCAGGAGGTCTTTGACCACCCGGCTAACCTCTTTGTGGCAGGCTTCATCGGAATGCCTCAGATGAACTTCTACAATGCGGAGCTGGTGGAGGAAAACGGCAGCTTTGCCGTGGTGCTGGAGGGCGCAAAGGTGGTGCTGCCGGAGGAAAAGCAGCAGAACCTGAAGAAAAACGGCGTGCGACCCGGTCCGGTCACGCTGGGCGTGCGGCCGGAGCACCTGCTGTTGGGCGGTGGTGACGGCGCGATCCACGGCACCGTGGATGTCAGCGAGATGATGGGCAGCGCCGTGCACCTGCATGTCAGTGCCTGCGGCGGCGACACCATTATGATCGTTCCCACCACAGAGATCGAGAGCACGGCGGCCTTTGCCATCGGCAGCCCCATCTCCTTTACTTTCAACGGCAATACCGCCCATCTTTTCGACCGCGAGACCCAGAAAAATCTGGAAGCCTGAGCTTACAGCATCATCAAAACCGCCCCGGCCTTTTAGGCTGGGGCGGTTTTTCTTGCAATTCAGAGGACGTACCTATATAATAAAAAGATACATGGTGGATTCTGGAATTTGGCGGAGATGGCTGGGGGGAGATCGCGGGGAAGCACACGGAAAAGAGGTTCATGCGGCACATCGGCATCAACGTGGTGATTTTGCTGCTGGCGATCGTGATTTTGCTGGTGCTGGCGCAGCGGGAAAACCATGCCCGGCAGATGCTCCAGATCGATGAGTATATCAGCGAGCTTTCCGCCAGAACGGCCCAGCATATCGGGGATGTTTTTCAGAACCAGAAGGACGAGGTGGCGTCGCTTGCGTGTCTATACGGACTGTCCCTCCACTCGCCGTAGGCGGACCGGGGACTGCTGAAGGGACTGGAAGAGCACTCCGGGCTGGACAGTATCCGTTTTATCTCCCCCAACGGTGTGAGCTATACCAGCGGCAAGGCCACGGCGGATGTCTGCGATCGGGATTATTTCAAAAAGGGCATTGCCGGGGAGCAGGGCGTCGATGTGGTGATGCGCTCCCGCTTCAGCGCGGGAAGAGTGGTGGGCTTTTACGCTCCTGTCCGCTTTGAGGGGGAAATTTGCGGCGTGCTGGTTGGTTTTTTGAATGAGCACACCGTCTCCAACCTCCTGCGCACGCAGCTTTACGGTTATGCGGCAGACACCATGCTGCTGGACGGGAATGGGACGGTTCTGGGCCGATATATCGACTCGCAGACGGAGAAAATCGCCAATGTCCGGGACGTGACGCACACCATTCGGGAGGGCCAGCGCACCAAAGCCATGGAGGCGCTGGAGAACCGGACGAGCTGCGCGTTCCGCTTTCAGGGTACGGCGGGAGAGAGCACCGGATGCATCGTTCCCGTGGAGGGGACGGACTGGATGGTGTTACAGCTTTTCCCGTCGGAGGCCGTGCGGGATATGGTGGACGCGGTGAACCGGGATGAACAGTTCCTGATGGTTCTGCTGACGGCGCTGCTGGTCTGGTTTGGGGCGCAGATTCTGTTTGTGTGGAAAAAGAAGGCGGCATTGGATCATGCCCGGGAGAATAAGGACCGGGTGACCAAACTGCTGCAAAATGTGGCGGACGATTATATTTGCCTGATCGATGTGAATCTGAAAACCGGGCAGGAAGAGCAGTTCCGCCTTTATGACGGCGAAAAGCTGACGGATTGGGCCGAGGGAAATTATGATTATACCCACTGCGTAAAGCGCTATGCCCAAAGCGTGGTGTGCGAAAATGACCGCCAGCGGTTTGAAAACGCGGCCTCGCTGCAAACGCTGGAGCAGGTGCTCACCGCGCAGAAGGATTTTTACATGGAGTACGATGCCATGGTGGGCGGTGAAAAGCGGCATCTGCAAAGCAAATTTACCCGCTATGCAGAGCCGGGGCGGGAGGCCCATATCCTCATTGGCATTCTGGACATCACGGGCCTGACCCGGGAGCAGGTCCGTGCGCAGACCAGCATGGACCTCATCGTGTCGGCGGCCAGCACAGTGTATCCCTTTATTCTGGAGGAGAACCTGACGAAAAATGAGACCCGGACGGTATACAATCAGGGCATCGTCCACGCGGGGCGGATGGAACGGCTGACAGTGGAGGAACTGGTCGACAGCCTGAAAACCTCGGTAGAGCCGGAGGACCTTGAAAAGCTGACCCCCTCCATGGGCTGGGAGGCCAAGCTGGCAGCCTATGGCCGGGGCGAGCGCTCTTCCTATCTCAGGCTGCGCCAGTGGGGAGACGACGGAAAAATCCACTGGATGGAGACCCGGCACATTCGTGCGCTGGATGATCCCGGCCGGGCATCCGTGCCCATCGTCGCTGTGACGGCCAACGCCTTTGATGAGGATTGGCAGGAGGCGAAAAAGGCGGGCATGAATGGCCACGTGGCAAAACCCGTGAGCCTTCAGGAGTTGAAAAGAGTGATGGCGCAGGTGAGCGGCGCGTAAGGTCCACGATGCTTACCGGACTGAAAAGGAAAAAACTGTCCCGCCGCGAAAGAAAACTTTCGCGGCGGGACGGTTTTTTATCAGCGCTCTGCCGTTTACTGCACGGCGGCAAAGCCCTTTTCCAGATCGGCAATGATGTCGTCAATATGCTCGGTGCCGATGGACAGGCGGATGGTGTTGGGCTTGATGCCCTGATCGGCCAGTTCCTCGGCGGTGAGCTGGGAATGGGTAGTGGTGGCAGGGTGGATGACCAGCGATTTTACATCTGCCACATTGGCAAGCAGAGAGAAAATCTCCAGATGGTCGATAAAGGCATGGGCCTCCTTCTGGCCGCCCTTGATCTCAAAGGTGAAGATGGACGCGCCGCCGTGGGGGAAATACTTCTCGTACAGGGCATGGTCGGGATGATCGGGCAGGGAGGGGTGATTCACATGCTCCACCTGCGGGTGGTTTGCAAGGAACTCCACCACTTTTTTGGTGTTCTCCGCATGGCGGTCCAGCCGGAGGGAGAGAGTCTCCACGCCCTGCAGCAGCAAAAAGGCGTTAAAGGGGGAGATGGCAGCGCCCGTGTCCCGCAGCAAAATGGCCCGGATGTAGGTGACAAAGGCGGCGGGGCCTGCGGCATCCACAAAGGAAACGCCGTGATAGCTGGGATTGGGCTCGGCGATGGGGGCATACTTGCCGCTGGCCTTCCAGTCGAACTTGCCGGAGTCCACAATGATGCCGCCCAGCGTGGTGCCGTGGCCGCCGATGAACTTGGTGGCGGAGTGGACCACCACGTCCGCGCCGTGCTCGATGGGGCGGATGAGGTAGGGCGTGCCGAAGGTGTTGTCCACCACCACAGGCAGGCCGTGCTTGTGGGCAATCTCTGCAATGGCATCAATGTCGGGAATGTCGCTGTTGGGGTTGCCCAGCGTTTCCAGATACACGACCTTGGTGTTGGGTTGAATGGCGCCCTCCACCTCGGCAAGGTCGTGGGCGTTGACAAAGGTGGTGGTCACACCGAAGGCGGGCAGGGTATGGGCCAGCAGGTTATAGCTTCCGCCATAAATGGTCTTCTGGGCCACGATGTGGTCGCCTGCCTGTGCCAAAGCCTGGATCGTATAGGTAATGGCGGCAGCGCCGGAGGCGGTGGCCAGCGCGGCCACGCCGCCCTCCAAAGCCGCGATCCGCTTTTCCAGCACGTCCTGCGTGGAGTTGGTCAGGCGGCCATAGATGTTGCCCGCGTCCTGCAATCCGAACCGGGCTGCCGCGTGGGCACTGTTGCGGAACACATAGGAAGTAGTCTGGTAAATGGGAACGGCGCGGGCGTCGGTGGCAGGATCGGGTTGCTCCTGTCCCACGTGGAGCTGTAACGTCTCAAACTTATAATTGCTCATGATCAATTCCTCTTTCATACAGTATAGTATTCAAATATGTTATTATATGAAGTATCTGGCCGCCGGGGCATAAAAAAACCGGGGCGACGCTTCGCTCCCGGACGGTTGCGGATGGCAGGTCTTGCCTTTCAGCAAGCGGACACAAGGAAGCACCCGGCCACAGCAACAGCCCGGGAGTACAGCATTCGTCCACAGCGGAAATTGCTGCGCAGCAGCTGGATCAGCGCGCTTTGCATGAACGGTTCCTCCTTAATATACCAATTAAAAAAGTTGGTTTATTGGTGAATAATATAGCACCGGAAAAACACGCTGTCAAGAGGAACGAGGGAAAATTTCCCGCTTTCCGGTGAAAGACGTACATCTGCACAGAAAGCGGAGAAACCGCGCCCAAAAATCTCCGTTATTTTGACGTTTTAAAGCGGCGCGTCTTGCAATACGCGGGAGATATTTGTATAATGACTGCGTAAGCCGCAAGCGCTTATACGAGGAAAGATGGTTGACCACATCTTTTGGATGATCGTTAAAAGGAGGATACGGTTATGGCAAATTTGACTTTGTGGGAACAGCTCAAGGATTGGAAGTCTCCGAAATATAAATGGGTGGACCTGACCCATGAGCTCAGCCCGGAAACTCCCCATTGGTATGGCTTCAAGCCGCTGGAGGCCACGAAGCTGTTTGACTATGCGGAGGGTACGCCGGACGACATGATGGCTCCCATGCGCTGCTTCCAGATCAGCGTGGCCAGCCAGTACGGCACCCATGTGGATGTGCCCCGCCACTTCTGGGGCAACGGCCGTCCCATGAACGAGATCAAGGTGCAGGAAATGGTGTATCCTCTGGTCGTGATCGACAAATCCAAGGAGTGCGCGGAAAACCCCGACTTCATGATGAAGGTGGAAGACCTGCAGGCGTGGGAAGCCCAGTACGGCAAGATTCCCGAGGGCGCGTTCGTGGCCTTCCGTTCTGACTGGTACAAGAAGTCCAATCTGGACAATCCCGACGAAAACGGCCAGCCCCACTATCCCGGCTGGGATAAGGCCGCCATCCAGTGGCTGGTGGAAGAGCGCAACATCGGCGCCATTGGCCATGAGCCTGCGGACACCGACCCCGCCACCGTCACCACCAAGGAGGGCGCGTATCCCTATCCCGGTGAGCAGTACATTCTGGAGGTCGACCGCATCCAGATCGAAGTCATGCGGAATCTGGATCAGGTGCCCCCGGTGGGTAGCGTCATCGTCTGCGCCTTCCCCAAGCTGAAAGACGGCGTGGGCTTCTCCGCCCGGTGCTTTGCCATCTGCCCGGCTGAATAACGTAAGACCCCATGGCGGGCACGGCCGGAAGCTGTGCCCGTCGATTTACACATATCATACGAAATTAGGAGGAATTGATCATGGCATTGGAATTTGATGAACAGCTTTCCCGTCTGGAAAAACCCAGCCGCGATGAAATGACCAATAAGGAATACGAGGTCTTCAACCAGAATGTGGAGGCCATGGAGAAGAACTGGGGCTTTATCAACAACCTGTTCAAGATCCTGCCGCTGAACGCTTCTCAGTACATTGGCTTTTTGAACTTCAAGGGTTCTTTGTTCAACCCCGAGACCTGCTATCTCACCAACGCCGACAAGGAGATGATCGGTGTGGTGGTCTCTTCGGTCAACTGCTGCTCTTACTGCCTGACCACCCACGGCGATGCGCTGCGGGGCTATACCAAGAATCCCGTTCTGGTGGATAAGCTGAGCTATAACTACCGCTCTGCCAAGAGCATGCTGACGGAAAAGCAGTATGCCCTGTGCGAATATGCGTGGTACGTCACCAAGCACGCCGACGAGATCGACGCCGACCAGATCGAAAAGCTGCGGGCCGTGGGCTTTAACGACCATGAGATTCTGGAGGCCGCCTTTGTGGCTGGATTCTTCAACTATACCAACCGCTGGGTCTCCACCATTGCCCCCATTGCAAACCCCGGCCACTTCAGCCACAACCGCAATTTTGAAGAGAAGTAAGCCATGGCATACGAAAAACTGTTTACCCCCGGCCGCATCGGCCCGCTGACCATCCGCAATCGAGCCGTCATGTCCCCCATGGGCACGGACTTTGCCGACACCAACGGCAACGCTACCCCCCGGCTCATCGCCTATTACGCGGAGCGGGCCAAGGGCGGCATCGGCCTGATCATCAACGAGTATACCGGTGTGGACGATGTGGACTCCATCCCCACCCAGCACAACCTCCGCATGGCGCAGGACTATAACGTCAAGGCCGCCGAGGAGCTGACGGAGAGCGTGCATGTTTACGGCGCGAAGATATTCGCCCAGCTGCACCACGGCGGCGCCACCTCCAAAAGCGCTTTCACCGGGCGGCAGAACCTCAGCCCCAGCGGCATTCCCATGACACCCGCTGGGGAGGTGCCCCGGGCCATGACGCTGGAGGATATCAAGCGGGTGCAGGGCAAGTTTATTGCCGCCGCCGTCCGCTGCAAAAAGGCGGGGTATGATGGCGTGGAGCTCCATGCCGCCCACGGCTATCTGATGACCCAGTTCCTCAGCGAATATTACAACCACCGCACGGACGCTTACGGCGGCAGTCTGGAAAACCGCTGCCGATTTATCGACGAGGTCATTGCGGGCATCCGGGAAAAGCTGGGCAGTTATCCCATCTCCGTCCGCATCTGCGGCGATGAGATGACCAACGAGCCGGGTTTCTGGAACCTGCAGGGCGGTCTGGCCATTGCAAAGCATCTGGAGGCGCAGGGCATCGACTGCATCAACATTTCCAATGGCAGCGCGTGGAACGGAAACGCCAACTGCGAGCCGTTTTCCTATACGCCGGGCTGGAAGAAGCATGTGGCCAAGGCGTTCAAGGAAGCGCTCCACATCCCTGTCATTGCCACCAACACAGTGAAGGATCCGGATTTTGCTGAAGAGCTGCTGGAAGAGGGCGTCAGCGACTTTGTGGCGCTGGGCCGCAGTCAGTTTGCTGACCCGGAATTTGTGAACAAGGCCAAGGCCGGGCATCCGGAAAAGATTCGCAAATGCATTGCCTGTATGTACTGCCGGGAGCGGCTGCTGGGCAATGCCATGCCTGTGCAGTGTTCGCTGAATCCCCGACTGGGGCGGGAGTACCGCTACCGCTGGCAGGACCTGCAAAAAAACGGCAATGGCCGCAGCGCGGTGGTGGTCGGCGGCGGCCCCGGCGGACTGGAGTGTGCCATCATTCTGGCCAAGCGCGGCTTTGCGGTGACGCTGCTGGAAAAGGAGAGCAGACTGGGCGGCACGCTGAACATCGCCAAGCTTCCGCCCTTTAAAGCGAATTTGCAGGGCGTGATCGATGTGCTGGAGCTGGAGGCCCGGGAAAATGGCGTGGACATCCGCCTGAACACCGAAGCAACGCCTGCGCTGGTGAAGTCCATGGACCCCGCCGGAGTGTTTCTGGCAGTGGGTGCGCCACCGGTGGTGCCCAAGTCTATCCCCGGAGTGGAAAAGGCCGTGCTGGCGGAGGACGTGATCCTCGGCAAGGTTGCCTGCCGCGGTGACGTGGTGCTGGTGGGCACGGGCCTGACAGGTCTGGAATGCGCTGAAATGGTGCAGGAGCAGGGCCATCGGCTGACCATGGTGGAGATGAACGACACGGTGGGCAAGGGGATCTATAACGTGGTGTTCAACGATATCATGAGCCGCATCACCCCCCATGCGCCCAAAATCTTTACCGGGTGCCAGCTGACTGCCGTGACGGACAGCGGCGTGAAGGTGCGGGATGTGAAGACCGGAGAGGAGAAGGTCCTCGCCACCGGAACGGTCATTCTGGCATTGGGCACGCACAACCAGCTTCCGCTGGCGGCGGAATTCGAGGCCGCTGGCCTTCCCACGGTGCTGGTGGGCAGCGCGGAAACGCCGGGCCGCATCGCGGGGGCCGTCCGCGGCGGCTTTGAAAAGGCGTGGGCCTTTGAAGCGGAATAAGTGTCTATACCTGTAAAATACGTATCCCCGCCATGTCTGGGCATTTTTGCCCAGACATGGCGGGGATAAGATGCTTGCGGATATAAAAAGAAGATCACAACAAAAGCTGTGGCGACCTCTGGCACCAAGGGTTTTCTGTTCTCAATTTTCCGGCTGTGCGCTTTTTTGTGCGCTTTGGTCAGTTTTCTTGGGCTTTTAATTGGCGTTCAGGAAAAAGAAAAAGCCTTGAAAACACTGTGTTTTCAAGGCTTTTTCTTTTTGGTGGAGATAAGCGGGATCGAACCGCTGACCTCTTGACTGCCAGTCAAGCGCTCTCCCAGCTGAGCTATACCCCCGAACCGGAACAAAAATACTATAACAGAAACCTGTTAGCTTGTCAACAAAAAACTGCAATTTTCTTCAGATTCTTTTTGGAAAAGCGGATGTTCTGCTGAACTTCCGCTTTTCTGCCGTTTCTTGACGGCGGTGGAGGGGGTGGGTATAATGTGAGTATGACGAAAGAGGAGGGCGGAAAGATGACAACGGGACGCTTCGCGCCTTCGCCCAGTGGACGCATCCATCTGGGCAATATTTTGTGCGCGCTGCTGGTTTGGCTCAGCGCGCGGCAGCAAGATGGACAGGTGGTGCTGCGGATCGAAGACCTGGATACCGCCCGCTGTCCCCGGCGTTATGCCGAGCAGATGGAGCGCGACCTCATCTGGCTGGGGCTTGACTGGGACGAGGGCCCCGGCGCGGACGGCGGGAACGGCCCGTATAAGCAGAGCCTGCGCACGGCGCTTTACCAGTCCGCATTGGAGCATTTGGAAGGGATGGGGCTGGTGTATCCCTGCTTCTGCACCCGGGCGGAGCTGCACGCCGCCAGCGCTCCCCACCGGGAGGATGGGCAGGTGGTCTACGCCGGAACGTGCCGGAACCTTACGGTGGAGGAAGCTGCTCTGCGCAGCCGGACACGTCTGCCCGCTCTGCGGCTGCGGGTGCCGGACGAGGTGTGGGGCTTCACGGACGGGCACATGGGCAGCTATCAGGAAAATCTGGCATCAGATTGCGGCGATTTTCTGCTGCGGCGCTCCGATGGTATGTTTGCCTACCAGCTGGCTGTGGTGGTAGACGACGCGGCCATGGGCGTGACCGAGGTGGTTCGGGGCGCGGATTTGCTGGACTCCACGCCGCGCCAGCTTTATCTTTACAGCCTGCTGGGACTGACACCGCCTAGTTTTTACCATTTCCCCCTGCTGCTGACAGCGCAGGGACGGCGGCTGAGCAAGCGGGACGCCGACGCGGGGCTGGACGCTTTAGAGCGTGCTTCTCCGGCAGAAATTTTGGGGAAACTGGCGTATCTTGCGGGGTTTAATCCATCGGCAAGCCCCAAAACGGCTCGGCAGCTGCTGCCAGACTTCGATTGGGATAAGGTGCCCCGGGCGGACATCCGCATCCCGGAGGGGCTTTTTTAAAGGGATACCGAAAAATGGTAAGCTGCCAAATCGTCTAAAAGATGATTTGACAGCTTACCATTTTTTATGTGTATGACCGCTCCACCCGGACTACGGCATAATAGTGATCGTCCAGCGTGCGGACAGCGGTTTTGATCTTTTCCACGACCTCCTCATCGCTCAGACGGAAGTGATACGGCACCACTGCGTCAAAGATGACGTTGGTGTGGGACGGGCCGGACACCATGCGGAAATCATGAATGCTGATCGCATCGTCGATGCAGTGCACCAGCGCAGCCACCCGGTCCCGTGTGGGGGCGGTGATCCCGTCATCAGTGACGATGGGGTCCATGTGGATCACGGCCTCGCAGCCCAGCTTTTCCCGCAGCTCGGACTCGATATTGTCAATCTCGTCGTGCAGCTCCATCATGTTTCCCGAGGAAGAGACCTCCGCGTGAAGAGAGATCATCCTGCGGCCCGGGCCATAGTCATGGACGATCAGGTCATGAATGCCGATCACGGCGGTATGCGCCATAACAAGTGAGCGGATACGCTCCACAAACTCCGGCTGCGGCGGCGTTCCCAACAGGGGGTCGATGGTGTCTTTGGCTGCTTTCAGGCCGGACCAGAGGATGAATACCGCCACCAGAACGCCGCACCACCCGTCGATCATGACGCCTGTGAAGCGGCCTACCAGCGTGGCCAGCAGCACTGCCGCAGTGGCCGCGCTGTCGCTGAGGGAATCGGACGCGGTGGCCAGCATGGCGGGAGCGTTCAACTGCCTGCCCAGCGTCCGGTTATAAAAGGACATATACAGCTTCACTGCAATGGACACGCACAAAATGGCGATGACCAGCAGGCCGGAGTCCACCGGGGTGGGACGGAATATCTTGCTGAGAGAGGATTTGCCCAGCTCCAGCCCCATCAGCAGGATCAGTACGGACACGGCCAGCCCGGAGAGATATTCGATCCGTCCGTGGCCAAAGGGGTGGTCGGAGTCCGGCTTCTGCCCCGCAAGCTGAAAGCCCAGCAGTGTGACAAAGGAGCTTCCGGCATCGGAGAGATTATTGAAGGCATCCGCTGTGATGGCGATGGAGCCGGACAGCGTTCCGGCAAAGAACTTTCCGGCAAAGAGCAGGACGTTCAGAAAAATGCCTACTGCGCCGCAGAGCATCCCGTATCCTTTGCGCAGGGCGGCTTCGTCCCGCCCCTCCGGCCTGAGCAGCAGCCGGGCCAGCATGGTGATCATGGCTTTCGCCCCTTATTCCGGCTTGCCGGGAATGACCAGTTTCATGTGGCAGCACAGGTCATCAAGGTCCCGGTCAGTGGCGGCGGGGACGCGGAGCTTTGCGCCGCAGTCCTTGCACACCAGATCCACAGCGGCGCGGCGGATTTCCATACCGTAGCGGTGGCTGCCGCAGGCGCAGGTGATGCCATCCGGCCGCAGGGCAATGTCCTTGAGTTCGGAGAGCACCTCGTACATGATGACGTTGTCCAAAAACGCCTCCTGTTCCTCACTGTCCTTCTGCTGCTTTTCCTTTTCTGCCAGAACGGAAAGCTCCCGCAGATTTTTTTCCACTGTGCCCTCTGGCCCAATGAAGCAGCAGAACTGTTTGGTTTTGGAGCAGCCCAGCGCCGTGGCGCCTTCCAGCACCCGTTCCGGCGGGCAGACGGCCATGTGGGTCTCGCCGCAGATGCCGCAGGGGACATAGAGCTTGTATTTTGCGCCGTCAAATTCCGAGTGCAGCACGCTTTCGCCGCAGGTGCACACGATCTCTGCGTCCGATGCCTCCAACGCAAAAACAGAGCGAGCCCCCATGACGGGCTTGCCGCATTTGGGGCAGAGATAACCGAATGTACGCATTTCCTCACGCATATGCAAGTACCTCCGAGATGAAATCAGAATGGGGAAAGAACACTTTATCTTACCATGTTTTCCGCCGTTTGACAAGAAAAGGGTAGACTGCCGAACAAGTAGTCTGATTACGTTGGCGATGCCTGCGGTTTACTCGCCCATCACCTGAAACACAATGTCCCGCACCCGGTTGCGGGTGTCGCACTCCACCAGCGTCAGATTCTGCCACGGGCCAATGGTGATCTTGCCCTCCACAAAGGGGATGGTGATGAACGGGGACAGCAGCGCCGCCTTAATGTGAGAGGAACCGTTGTCATCGTGCCATGTTTCGTGGTGCCAGTAGGGAACGACCCGCCCCTGCTCATCCAGATAAGGGGAGAAGACATCCAGCGCGGCTTTCAGGTCATGGTTCACCATGCCAGGCTCGAATTCCAGCGTGGTCAGCCCTGCCACGCCGCCAGTGGTGAAGCCGGTAACAGTCCCGGCAGAAATGCCGCAGGAGCGGCAGGCCTCTGTGACGGCGCTTTGAAAATCCTCGGTCACGTCGATCATGCCCATGTGGGCCCGGGTGTGGTAGGTCTGCGTTTTTGTATAAACTGCCATGCGATGGCCTCCTTTTTTCCTTTTCCCGCATTGTAACATATTTGGGGGCGTGATACAATGGAAGAAAACCAATCAAGGAAGGAACGATTCCCATGCGTGTTGCCCTGATCCAGATGCCAGTGACGGCGGATAAGCATGAAAATATTTCCCGTGCCTGCCAGAAGCTGCGGCAGGCCGCCGCCAACGGCGCGGAGCTTGCCGTGCTGCCGGAGATGTTCTGCTGCCCCTATCAGAATGACTGCTTCCGCGCCTATGGGGAAGCTGAGGGCGGCGAGGCCCAGACAGCGCTGCGGGCCGCGGCGGCGGAGACGGGGATGTACGTGGTGGGCGGCTCGCTGCCGGAGTTGGACGGCGGACGGGTCTACAATACCAGCTTTGTCTATGGCCGCTGGGGCGAGGTGCTGGCCAAGCACCGCAAGGCACATTTGTTTGACATTGATGTGGAGGGCGGCCAGCGTTTCATGGAGTCGGACACCCTTTCCCCGGGGAACGCGGTGACCACCTTTGAAACGGAGTTCGGCATGATGGGGCTTTGCATCTGTTTTGACCTGCGGTTTGAAGAATTGGCCCGGTGCATGTGCCTGCGGGGGGCCAGGGTGATCTTTGTCCCCGCCGCGTTCAACATGACCACAGGCCTGGCCCATTGGGAACTGCTGTTCCGCCAGCGGGCGGTGGACAACCAGTGCTTCACCGTGGGCGTTTCTC
>CAKSVQ010000041.1 GCA_934504065.1 uncultured Dysosmobacter sp.
TGATCTGTTTGCAGGTACAGGATCTGTAGGCTATGCACTTAAAGCACACAAGAACATCATCAGCAATGATCTTGAATACTATGCATATATTATCAATCATGCAATCCTAGAAGAGGACAAAATGTCTGACCAAATCAGCATAAAGGAATTTATAGACCCGTTTACGGGTAGTAAGAATCCCAAGGCATTAAATAAAAACCCCTTAAGGGGTAGCCCGAAAAAGGAATGCGGTCGGCAGACCTTTCGGGCCCCTTAAGGGGCTTCGTCCGTAATAGGCCCTTATAGGGCCTGCTCAAACCTCCGGCTTAGCCGGAGGTTTTGATTTCTTTGTTTTTATAGTGCAGCTTGAATGAACGCAATTCCTCCTCATGGTATTCTATGGCTGAAATTCATCGCAAGCTGAGGAGGAACTTTCATGGGGATTTTTTCTTACTATTTGGGGGAAATGGATATTCCGGAAGCGGATCGGCCGGAGTACGCACGGCAGGCTCTGGCCATACTCCGGGCTGGCGGGATGATGTCGGTGGAGCAGATCCATCTGTGCGGGAAGTCGATGTATCTTCTCTTTCCACCGGAATTTGATGAAAAAGGGGAGGCATCGGGATACTACAATTATCTGGATAATCAAAGCTGGGAGCCTTGGAAACTGAGCACAGAGAATGGAGTATTTTGGAGCAATAAAATTGGCGGGAACTGCTTTTACCACACGATCATCGCAGTCAACATTCTCTCTTCCCTGTGGGCAAAATCATATGGCGCAGCAACGGTGGATGGACGTTTGGTGAAAGAGGAGCCTTACCATCAGTTGATAAGGGCAAGTACGCTTTCCGGCGGCCAAAATAAGCGCTGGCATTGTCATCGTCCTCGGCTTGCGCCAGCAAGCCTTCGTCCTCTTCCGCGTCAGCGTTCATTTTTGCTCGCCGGAAAGTCCTTCGGAGTTTTTCGGGAGCGGAAACGGCGGCACGGCGAGGCTGACGAAGCAGCCGGGCTGTCGCCCGGCAATGAGGAAAACGAAGGCGGATGCTGCTTCCGCCCCGAAAAACCGTGTTTGCCCTTGTCAACTGATGGTATATCCGCTGGATCAACGGCGTGCTGGGAACGACCTATACAAACTGGAGGGCTACACAGGTTTGGACCCTGGAAAAGCTGCTGCATCAGGAGGACGAATGTACAAAATATAACAGTGATCTGATCGGTTTGATGGGGAATGTTCCTGAGGAGTGCGTCGATCTAAAGCAAATAGAATCCTATCTGGCGGTCTGCCATCTGGACGAGTTTTTGCGGGATATAGGGCTTACCAAAGAGAATATTAACACACTGCTCAAAGAAAAATCTCTGTCGATGGCAACCTTTTGCGCATATCTGCTGACCGCCTTGAAGGAATATCATCAACAGGGTGGAGCACTGAAAGACCTGAAGAACTGCCTTGTAATGACGGCGGAGGAGCGCCGCCTAGCAATGGATGCACACAAAAGCGATCATCTCATCCTGGCGATCGACTTTGTCTCTCCGGTGGTCGCGGTTGCTATGATCGCCAAAGAATTCAATGTTGATTTTTGGACGATCTGGGATGAGATCGGCGAAAATATCCCGGATATGTGCGTGATAAAACCGCCGGACCCGAAGCCCTGTCCACCATTGGAACCTGTCGCCGCTACCCGCAGAATGCCGCGGGTCAATGCGGATGATATGGCATATTACTGGACGCCAGATGCTCCATTCGAGTTCTCTGACGAGATGATTTCATGGATGAACGGTCTTCGGAGCGAGTTGGAAAGCATCACCGAAACGATTCCCACAAAGGATTTCCTGCCTGCGCTGGCGGCGAATATATCCGCTGCCGACGGTGTATTTTTCCGGGATTGCTTTTACGAATTGATTTGCAGACGGGATGAAATCGCTGTACAGAAAGCGGTGGTTTTACTGGGCCAGATGGGAAAGAGGGAGGACAAAAACATCAGGAAGTATGTTGCGATTCTGGGAAACCCTCTGCTGCGGGAGCGGACACTTGGATTTTAAGCCTCAGCCAGCTTTTCTGCGACCTGAGCGGTGGTGCCGGACACAGAGAAATATGCAACCAGTTTTCTGCTCATAAAGGAATCTCCAATCTATTTGCGTTTACTTCTTTGGCAGTTCATACCGTGTGGTACGGCTCCCACCAAGCTGCTTAATTTGACCATTATCATCCGGTCACTTTGAGCAGCTTGGAAGCACTTTGCACAGACAGGCGCTGTTCACAATAACAGCATACGCGCAGAAAAGCCGCAGGGGATGGTACAGCGCTTGCTGTACCATCCCCTGCGGGTGCACGTTCCTGATTAAATCTGCATGGCTGCGTAGTAACCGGAGGTAGACGTGTTGTAAATATTACCGGGCTTCTGGCAGTCACCGATGAAGATCACATCATGAGCCAGTCCCTCAAACTGGGAAAGCGCAGCCCGGTCGGGCTTCAGGCCTGTGGCCAGAATGACCGTGTCGGCAGGGATGAACCGGCGCTTGCCGTCCCGGTCCTCCACCTCCACGCCGTCATTCTGGATGGAGACGCAGCGGGTGGACGTATGAATGTGGACGGTGTCGATCTCAGGGGTCTCCACCGTGCTCTTGCTGGACATATCCCACTGATGGTTCACGTAATACAGGGTGATGTCCCGCTGGTCGGGATAGTCGAACTTGTCGGATTCCATCAGCTCCTCGCCCAGTTCCACCAGATCGACCTCCCGGTCCTTGCTGTGTAGCTGGATGGTGATCTCACAGCCCACAGTGCCGCCGCCAATGACGACCGCGTGTTTCCCCACGGTTTCCTCATGACCAAAGAGGTCGGAGCCATGGACAACGCCGGGCAGGTCGGCGCCGGGGATGGGGGGATAAAAGTTGGGAGCGCCTACGGCGACAACCAGCGCATCGGGGGCCTCGGCCTCAATGCGTGCGCGGGTAGCCTCGGTGTTTAGGCAGATACGGACATTCTCCCGCTTGTTCACCTGCGTGATGAGGTAATCGCGGTAGCGGCGCAGATCGTGCTTGAAGCCCACATGGTCGGCAAAGCTCAGCCGTCCGCCCAGCTTTTCACTCTTTTCCATCAGCACGACCTGATGGCCCTTCAGTGCCAGCTCATTTGCTGCCTGAAGACCTGCGGGGCCGCCGCCGACCACCACGACCTTCTTTTTCCGCCCAGGCAGCGGACTCTTGGGAAGCGTCTGGAACAGGACACGGCTGGGGTTGACGGTGCAGGCGCGGTGGCCCGCCAGATTGACGCTCTCGTTCAGGCAGCGCAGGCAGCGGATGCAGGGGCGGATGTCCTCGGACATGCCGTCATGGGCTTTCTTTGCCCAGTCATTGTCCGCGATGAAAGAGCGGGCCATGGCCACCAGATCGCACTTGCCGTCGGCCACCAGCTGGTCTGCCATGGCGGGATCGTTGATGCCGCCCACAGTTTCCACGATCTTATCGGGGAAGGCCTGCTTCACGGCCTGCGCAAGGTAGGCGTTAACGCCGTGGCTGACAAAGGCGGAGGGGAAGAGGAAGTTGCTGGACTGGATATTGTCCACCTTGCCTGCGGAGCAGTGGATCACATCCACATACGGCGCAAGCACACGGATGGAGCGCAGGGACTCCTCCAGCGTGGCGCTGCCCGCCACCAGCTCTGCAACGGAATAACGCATGGAAATCAGCATTTCCGGGCCGACCCGGTCCCGGATGGCCTTGAGGACCATTTCCACAAAGCGGGCGCGGTTTTCCGGGGTGCCGCCGAACTCGTCCTCCCGCTTGTTGGAGATGGGGGAGAGGAACTTGCCCAGCAGCCAGTTGTGGGCCGCATGGATGTTGATCATGTCAAAGCCGCCCCGTTTGGCGACATCCGCGGCGTTGGCGAAATACTCCGCCACCCGCTCCATTTCACTGCGGTCCATGGGGACGACCACCCGTCCGTCGGCCTTTTCCTGATACATGGGGCCAAGGACCTTGTTGCCCTCAAAGGGCGTGCACATGTCGCCGCCGTGGTTGAGCTCCATGCTGGCCAGAGCACCGTAGGTATGGACATTGTCGCACATCAGATGCATCATGGGCAGCTGGTAATTGTGCAGCCGTTCGGAGTAAAAGTCAAAGGCATAGCGCAGGGCGCCCAGCTGATAGCGGGGGTCCACGCCCAGATGCCCGGTGTTGACGATGCCCGCCCCGCCTCGGGCCAGCAGGCCCATATACTGTGCCTGATATTCCGAGGCGTTGTCATAGCCGTTTGCGCCGGGGATGACGCCGTGGGGCGCGGCCTGCGCAGAGGCTACCACCCGGTTTTTCACCCGGCGGCCATTGATCTCGATTGGACTGAACAGATGAGGATAGGGATACTGGTGTTCCATGCCGCGCCTCCTTATTCTTCGTTGGCCAAAGCCTGCGCTTCGGTGACATACTGCTCGATCAGGCCCTGCTCCTTCATAACGGCCAGCTGCTCATTCAAAAAGGCGAGGAAGTCCGGCTCGTTCTTGGGGACGGCACCGGAGAAGCCGGCCTCGTTCATGGGGAAGCCAAGATCCTGGATCATCAGGTCGTCGTTGGCGTTGACATAGGGAATGGCAGTCATGGAGGTGGTCTGAATGGCGTCGATCTTCCCGGCCTTCAGCTCCATCACCAGATCCTGATTCTTCACAAGGCCCACGATGTTCTCAGCGCCGTAAGACTCCTGCGCCAGCTTCATGGGGTCGGAACCCGTCTGGGCACCCACCTTGTGGCCCACCAGATCCTCGATTTTGGTATACTTGTCGGCGTCTTCCTTGCGGATTATCACGATCTGGTCGTTGGCGAAGATCACGTCGGTGAAGTCGGCGGCCTTTCTGCGCTCATCATTGGCGGTCATGCCAGCCATGACCAGATCGAATTCGCCCTTGCCAAGGCCGATCAGCAGACTGTCAAAGGGCATATCCACGACCTTTAACTCCACGCCCAGCGCGTCGGCAAAGTTCTGGGCGATGGCGATGTCAAAGCCTACAATGGTGTCCACGCCGTCGATCTCCGTGTGGAACTCATAGGGGGGATAGTCGGCGGAGGTGCCCACCACCAGCTCGCCCTTGGCCTTGATGGCATCGACGACGGGGGTCTCGCTTTCAGCGGCAGCGTCGGCAGGGGCGGTATCGGTCGGCGCGGTGTCGGCCGTCTGTGCCTTGCTGCCGCAGGCAGCCAAAGACAGCACGCAGGCAAGTGCCAGCATCAAAGAGATGATTTTTGTAAGCTTTTTCATGATCCTTTACCTCGTATTCCTTTTAATTCCTCTGTCAGATCACATTGATGACCTTGGACAGAAATTCCTTTGTCCGGGGGTTTTGCGGCGTTTCAAAAATGTCCTTTGGAGTGCCCTCTTCCAGAATGGTGCCGTTGTCCATAAACAGCACGCGGGTGGCCACCTTTTGGGCAAAGCCCATTTCATGGGTGACGACCACCATGGTGATGCCGTCGTTTGCAAGGTCCCGGATGACCTGAAGCACCTCGCCCACCATTTCCGGGTCCAGCGCGGAGGTGGGCTCGTCAAAGAGCATCACGTCCGGCTCCATGGCCAGCGCCCGAGCGATGGCCACCCGCTGCTTCTGACCGCCGGAGAGCTGGGCGGGATAGGCATCCGCCTTGTCCGCAAGCCCCACGCGGGCAAGAAGCTTCATCGCTTTTTCCCGGGCGGCATCTGCGGGGACGTTTTTCACTTTTTTCTGCGAGATGGTCAGGTTTTCCAGCACGCTGAGGTTATTGAAAAGATTGAACTGCTGGAAGACCATGCCTACCTTCTGGCGGTGCTGGTTCACGTCAAAGCCTTTGGCGGTGATGTCCGCCCCCTCAAAGCGGATTGTGCCAGAGGTGGGCTGCTCCAGCAGGTTCAGGCACCGGATGAAGGTGGACTTACCGGAGCCGGACGGGCCGATGATGACCATGACATCGCCCTTGGAGATCGTCTCGTTGATGCCCTTGAGCACGTGCAGCTCCCCGAAGCTTTTGCAAAGGTCCCTGATCTCAAAGAGGACCTGAGGGTGTGTATCAGCGCTCACTTCGCTTCATTCTCCTTTCAAAGATGTTCATGCCCTTGCCGAGGACAATGTTCAGCATCAGATAGATGATAGCGGAAATGTAATAGCAGGGCAGGGGATTATAGGTGGAGGTGACCACGATGCCGTTGTTGTACATCAGGTCGCTGATGCCGAGATATTGGATGATGGCAGTCTCTTTCACCATGGTGACGAACTCGTTGCCGATGGCGGGCAGGATGTTTTTGATAGCCTGCGGCATGATGATGTAGCGCATGGCCTGACCGGAGGTCATGCCGCAGGAGCGCGCCGCCTCCATCTGTCCGGGGTCGATGGCCTGAATGCCGGAGCGGATGATCTCGGCAATATAGGAGGCGGAGTTCATTGCCAGCGCGATCACGCAGGGGATGATCCGCTCCAGATCCACCCCGAAGATGCTGCCGGGGGGATAGGGGAGGAAATCCAGCTGGTAATAGACGATGTACAGCTGCACCAGCATGGGCGTTCCCCGGATCACGGTGATGTACAGCTTGGCAAAACCGCTGAGAAGCTTATTTCTGGAAAGGCGCAGCAGCGCGACAACGCAGCCCAGCAGGCAGCCCAGCAAAACGGTGATGAGCGCCACCACGATGGTCGTTCTTGTGCCGCGCAGGAAATATTGGTAGTACTGGGAGAAGATCTCGATCATGTCCATGGCGCACCTCGCAAGCAGTTTCGGGCAGGAACACGGTTCCCGGGAAGAAGGCCGCGCAGAGCCTTTGACTTTCTGACGGGAAGTTGGTACAATACGGTTGGATAATGAATATACAGCAATTTGTATAAAATATTCATTAGTTGAACGTGTTCATTGACCGTGGGAACAGTATAGATTGAACGTGTTCATCTGTCAACTGCTTTTCTGCTGCGGGGATTATTTTTCTCTATTTTGATAAAGTGGGAGGACCATCGTGGAGAATTATCAAGTCAGTATGTGCAAAATTATGCAGGCTGCGCTGGAGCTGTTCCGGCGCAGCGGCTATCACAAAACGGGCGTCCGCCAGATCACGGATGCCTGCGGCGTGAGTCTGGGGCTGATGAACCACTATTATGGCAGCAAGCGGATACTGGGGCAGCACGCGCTGTTGCTGCTGCTGGATTTTCTGGCAGAGCAGGCCCCCGATCTGAGGGACGACCCGGTCATGCACGACATCGTGTCGGACCGCATCCAGATCGAATACCTGCTCTCCGGCGGCTTCCGCCAGTTCTATCTGGATGTGCTGGAATGCGACATCATGTTCGACAGTATGCTGGCCCATCCGGAGGAGGCGCTGAAGACCCTGCGGGAGAAATATGCCTTCACACAGGGAGAGGACTATGTCCTGCTGTACAGCCGTTACCTGCCAAGCTATCTGGAAAAGATTCTGGTTTTGGGAAAGGCCTCCGGCCAGTTCCGCTCCATCTCCTATGGGGATATTCCGCTGCTCATCTCGCAGACCGCGAAAGAGCATTTTGTCCCGGCGGAGAAGATCGTACAGGCCGACGTGATCAGCCGACAGCTGGCAAAGAAGATCGTGCCGCAGATCCCCTCCATGCCGCCGGAGGACTTTATCCAAAGCTACGTCTGCCGTCTGAGCCTGCCGCTGAAGTGAGTCTTCGGACTTTCCAAAAAGCAGCGGGGTCACTTCTTGACGGGCCGAAGTAAGCCTTATCAAACTCTCACAAAGATTTCCTTTTGCAGTCGCGCAAAAAATGTCAAAGAAGGGATTTACATTTGAGGCGGCGGTGTTTATAATACGGTATAACCATTTAAAGCTTTAAATGGGAAAAACGTGTGTAGTGTAGGAGGTCCTCGTATGACAATAATCCTTGTGGTGATCGCCATTTACATGGCGGCCATGCTGTTTATCGGTTACCGGGCGAAAAAAAGCGTGAAAAGCTCGGCGGATTTCTTTATCGGCGGCAGCCGCTTCGGCTCCGCGCTGACGGCCATTGCCCATCAGGCCGCGGGCCTGAGCGGCTGGCTGTTCATCGCGTGGTCCCAGCAGGTGGCGGGCTCCGGCCTTGGCGCCATCTGGACGGCCTTTTCCTCCGGTTTCGCCCCCTTTATCAACTTCTTCGTCATGGCCAAGCGGGTGGCAAAGTTCACCGTGATGAGCAAGGCCAGAAGCTTTATCGACCTCTTGGAGGCACGGTATTATGACGAGGACCGCAAGGTCATCCGGGCCATTGCCACCATCATCATCACCATCAGCATCACCGTGTACATGAGCTCCCAGCTCATGGCCGCAGGCACCACCTTCCAGGCGGTGCTGGGTCTGGATTACCGGGTGTCCGTGCTCATCGGCGCGGTGGTGGTCATCCTCTATACCTCCGCCGGCGGATTGCTGGCCGTGGCATGGACGGACTTCGTGCAGGGCATGCTGATGATCTTCGCCGTGATCGTGGGCCTGTTCGTGGCCTTTGGCAACACCGGGAGCCTCAGCTTCGTCATGGACGAGGTCGCCGCCGTCAACCCCGCCCTTACCTCTCCCTGGATCAACCCCGTTACCATCGTCGGCCTGCTGTCCGCCGGATGGCTGGGCTATATGGGTCAGCCCCAGATCGTGCAGATGTTCATGGGCATGAAGGACCCCGGCTCCTCCAAGCGGGGCGCGGTGATTGCCGGGACCACGGGCGTATTCCTGCTCTTCGGTTCCTTCTTCATTAACCTGTGCTGCATCGTGCTCTTCCCCGGCAGCGAAAACCCCAGCACCAACTTCATCCAGCTCATCACCCAGTATACGCCCCACTGGCTGGTGGGCATCGTCACCGCCGCCATCCTCGCCGCGGTCATGTCCTCTGCGGACGCGCTGCTGCACGTGGCCACCACGGCTGTGACGCAGGACTTTTATAACAAGATGCTGAAAAAGGGACAGGCCACGGATAAGGAGGTCCTGCTGGTGGCCCGCGTTGCCGCCGTGGTCATCGGCATCTTTGCCATTTACATCGCCTTCAATCCCTTCGACAGCATCCTCTGGGTCAACTGGTGGGCATGGGGCGGCCTTTCCGTGTTCGCTCCCATCCTGATTCTGGGCTTTTACTGGAAGCGCGCCACCCGCGAGGGCGCCATGGTCAGCATGATCGTGGGCTTTATCGCGGTGTACGCCTGGTACAAGGCGGGCCTGAACACCTTCCTGCACTATACCTTCGTGGCGTTCGCCGTCACCGCCGTGGTGCACGTGGTGGTCAGCCTGCTGACGCCCGCTCCCCCCGCCCGCATCCAGAGCATGGTGGGGGAGCTGAACAAGAAGAACTGACACAGCAAAGGAGTATCAATAAATGCCTGACGTATACGTAATGCAGGGCGGCGCCCCGGCCCAGATGGCCTACGACGCGGTTTCCCGGGCCTTTCAGGAGGACCCGGCGAACTTGTCCGTCCTGCTAAAGGTGAATACCGGGTTCAAGGGCCCCGCGGCCAGCGGCCTTTGCACCCATCCGGAGGTGGTCCGGGGACTGATCCGCTTCTTTAAGGAGCGCAATACCCGGAAGATTTACGTGGGGGACAGCTCCATCGTAGGCGTGGACAGCGTGGAGGCCCTGAAGGCCGCCGGGATCTGGGACGTCTGTGCGGAAGAGGGCGTGGAGTGCCTGAATCTGGACGAGAGCGGAATGCGCTTGCAGGAGATCCCGGACCCCATCATGGTGCCCCACCTGAAAATGTCCAACCTGCCCTTTGAGGTGGACCGGGTCATTTCCGTTCCGGTGATGAAGACCCATATGTATGCCGGGGTCACCCTCAGCATCAAGAACATGAAGGGCTGCCTGTTCCAGAAGGACAAGACCCGGCTGCACCGCATCAATCAGGCGCCGCCGGACATTCACAAGGGAAAATGTCTGGATTATGGGATTGTGGATCTGACAAAAGTCTGCTATCCTGATTATGTTGTCATCGACGGCGTGGTGGCCATGGAGGGCTTCGGCCCCTCCGGCGGCACCCGGGTGGACATGGGGGTCGTGCTCTCGTCGAAGGACGCGGTGTCTGCCGACCTTGCTGCCATCCAGCTGATGGGCATGGCCGTGGACGCGGTGCCCCACCTGAATCTGGTGCGGGAAAACCGGGGCGTGGCCGTGGAGGACATCCACGTGCACCCGGCGGACTATTTGAAATGGGCCCGCCGCTTCCAGCTGGCCTCGGAGCATGACCTGCATCTGAACTACCCTAATCCCCGGGTGGTGGACAAGGGCGCCTGCAGCGCCTGCCACGCGGCCATGGTGCAGTTTTTCCGCTATCACCATCAGGAGTATGAAAACGGGCCGGAGGCCACGCTGGTCTTCGGCGGCGACGCCACGGCGAAGGACTGTCAGGGCGGCCGGGTGGTGCTGGTTGGCAACTGTACGGCCAAGCTCAGGGGCGAGGGCCGGGCTTTCTGCAAGGGCTGCCCTCCGGTGCCCTCCCAGATCGCGCGCACCATCAACGCCGGAGAAACTCTGGACGACTGAATAGGGAGGATACGATATGGAACTGCAATTTTTGGGCCACTCCTGTTTTCTGCTCAATGACGGCGTCAGCAAGGTGCTCACGGACCCGTTCCTGACCGGGAACGCGCTGGCCGCCGCGTCGGCGGATCAGGTGGAGGCGGACTTCATCTTCGTCACCCACGGACACGGCGACCACGCGGGCGACGCAGTAGACATCGCAAAGCGCACCGGGGCCACCGTCTGCTGCACGGTGGATCTGGCCGAGGGGGTGTTCGGCCCCGCAGGCGTCAAGGTGCAGGTGGGCAATCTGGGCGGCACCATCCCCATGCCCTTTGGCTCCGCCAAGTTCTTTCAGGCCATCCACGGCAGCGGCGTTGCCGGGTGCCTGTCCTGCGGCTTCATTTTTGAGATGGGCGGCAAGAAGATTTACCATGCCGGAGATACCGCGCTGATGAGCGACATGGCGCTGCTGGCGGAAGAAGATATTGACGTTGCCCTGCTGCCTATCGGTGATGTGTTCACCATGGGCCCGGCGGACGCCCTGCGGGCGGTGAAGATGATCCGGCCCAAGCTGGTCGTCCCCATGCACTATAATACCTTCCCGCCCATTCAGCAGGACCCGGACGCTTTCGCGGCATCCGTGCAGGCGGCAGGCTTTGCGGCAAAGGTGCTATCTCCGGGAGAAAAAATCGTACTCTAAGCGCAGCTTTGTTATTTTGGCGAGATTAAAAGGCAGGCACAAATTCTTCGGAATTTGTGCCTGTTTTTGCTTTTTTATACGGTTTTTCTTTCTGTGGGAAGTATTTCCTCGCAGAGGGGGCGGTACTCCGGCAGCTGCGCCAAAAACGGCTGCCAGCGCCGCCAGATCTCCGCCCGCTCCAGCGGGTCGGCGGTCTGCTCACTGTGTTCGTTTCCGGTCAGCAGCAGCACGTCGGTGGAGACCTCGGAAAACAGCACCTCGGCCAGCTTCCCGGCGGTGTCGATCACGATAGTTTCGTCCACGTACCGATGCTCCGCGCTGATCTTCAGCAGCAGATACCCCAGCTTGTCTGACCGGAACCACTCCAGATACGGGCTTTCCCGCACGTAATCGGCAAATACCCCGTAGACCTTTTCGATGTGCGCTTCTTCCATTTTTTCATACAGCATGTTGACATTCTCCTTACCAGTCGATTTTTACAAAAAGGCAGCCGCAGAGTTTGTCCTGCGGCTGCTTTTTGCCGTATTTGCAGTTTTCCGGTGAAACGGGAAGCTTATGCGGATGGCTCATGCCCAAAGCAGCTGCGCGAAGTGATAGAGCAGGCGGATGCCGTAGAGCACGATCACCGCGCCGCAGATGCGGCTGGGCCACGCGAGGACGCGGCGGTCGAGCTTGCTGCCAAGCGCGTGAACAAGCAGCGCTAAGCTATTGAACCAGAGGAAGCTGGCGGAAGCAACGCCGATGATGAAATACCCCTCGCTGCCAGTCGGCAGGGAAGCGCGGAACGCGCCCAGCACCAGCGTCCCGTCGATCAGCGCCTGCGGATTCAGCCATGTCACCACAAAGGCGGAGACGACCGTTTTCCAAAGGGACTGCCCGGCGTCCGCTTCGCCATTCGGCTCCGCTTTGGCGCGGAGCAGCCCGATGCCCATGTAAATGACCAGCAGCCCGCCTGCGCCGAGAATGAGCTTTTGCAGCCACGGCAGCGCCGCCATCAGCGCCCCCGCCCCCAGAAAGCAGGCAAGGCCCAGAGAGATGTCCCAAAAGGTGACGATGAGGGAAGTGGCCATGGCCCGCCCCAGCTTCCGACTCATGGCGCTGTTGATGACAAACAGGTTCTGCATTCCGATGGGGACCGCAAAGGCCAGCCCCAGAGACAGCCCCTGAAGATATGTGGAGATCATGAAAACTTCCTTTTCCCTTCCATTTAATGATTTGACAGTATATCACAGGTTTCTTACAGCGGCAAGGCAGCGGAGGAAGAGCGCCAGACCATCCGCGTGGCATTCCCCACGCAGGAGGGCATGAGCTTTTTCGGCCACTCCGGCAAGGTGACGGGCTATAACTATGACTATCTGGAAAAGATCTCCGAATACACCGGATGGGTGATGGAATATGTGCCCTATGGCAGCGCGGACGGCAACGAGGCCGTTGGCAGCGCCCTTTCCGACCTGCAGGAGGGCAAGGTGGACCTGATGGGCCCGCTGCTGAAAAACACGGCCACGGAGCAGATGTTCGAGTTCCCGGAAAACAGCTACGGCACGGTGTATACCACGCTGAACGCCCTTTCCGCCGGGAACCTGCGGGAAAATAATCTCCGCAATCTGGACGTGCTGCGGGTGGGCCTGTGGGAGACGGCCGTCACCCGCAACGGGGAGGTGCTGGCCTATCTGGAGGCGGAAAACCTTACCTACGAGATCACCTATTTTGAGACGGCAGCGGAACAGCAGCAGGCGCTGCTGGACGGCGAGGTGGACGTGATCTCCAGCGTGTCCCTCTCTCCGGTCTCCAATGCCCGCATCGTGGCGCAGTTCGCGCCTCGGCCCTATTACTTTGCCGCCACCAAGGGCACCACCGAATTGGTTGAAAAGCTGGACGCCACCATTGAGCTGATGGATCAGGTGGACCCCAATTTGCAGGATAACCTGTATAACACGTATTTTCGGGTGGTGAACGAGTCCTTCCGGCTCAGCGACGCGCAGAAGACCGCCCTTTCGGAGATGGGAACGCTGCATGTACTGTGCGCGGAAAGCTCCGCGCCCTATGCCTATCAGCTGGACGGCGAGCCTGCGGGCATGCTGGTCTCCATCATGAACGACTTTGCGGAAAAGGCCGGGCTGGCTGTGGAATATTCCTTTTGCGAAAACCGGGAGGATGCCCGGAAGAAGCTTGCCAGCGGAGCGTATGACATCCTTATCGGCATTCCGCTGACCTCGGGCCTGTGCTCAGAGCTGGGCCTTATTAATAGCGCGCCCATCATCAATTCCGTGCTGGCTTACGCCCAGCACCCCACCAAGGCGGGCAAGGCCCCCGCCGCGCAGACCATCGCCATCGTCAAGGGCCTGCAGGAGCAGATCCCCACGGACGGATACCAGAACGTGCTCTTCTGCGACAATTCCAAAGCCTGCGTGGAGGCAGTGCAAAGCGGCAGGGCGGACCTCGCCGTGGGCAGCCGCGTCGGGCTGGAATATTACATCTATGAAACAGCCAGCACGCTGGTCACCAGCCAGCTGCCCGGGCAGGCACTGGAGGCGGACATCGCCGTTTTCCGCAAGAGCGAGCCGCATCTGCTGGCCGCCATGAACAACTATATTTACAGCATTTCCGAGGACGATCTGGCTGCCTACCTCAGCGCGGGCAACCTCCACCCGGCATCCGTTTCCCTGATGCTGACCGTGCGCCGCCATCCGGTGCAGTCCATCATGGCCGTTGTGGGCGTCACGGCGCTGGTGGCGGCGCTGGTCGTGATTTTGCTCACCCGCTCCGCCAAGGAAAAGGCGGCAATGGAGGCCCAGCATAGCCGCCAGCTGCGGGAGGCGCTACAGATCGCGCAGGACGCCAACGAGGCAAAGTCCACCTTCCTCTCCAACATGAGCCACGACATCCGCACGCCCATGAACGCCGTCATCGGTTTTTCCACCCTGTTGGCGCGGGAGCCGGACAACGCGGTGAAGGTGCGGGAGTATACCCGCAAGATCGGCGCGGCCAGCAACCACCTGCTGGGCCTTATCAACGACATTCTGGATATTTCCAAGATCGAAAGCAGCAAGATGTCCCTGCGCCAGTCCGTTTTCTCCATCGACGAGCTGATGGAATCCATCAACGTGGTCATCCGCCCCATAGCGGGCGGGAAAAAGCAGGCGTTCCACGTGAGCATGGGCGAAATGTCCCATGAGCTGTTCGTGGGGGGACAAGACCCGCATCAATCAGGTGCTGATCAACCTGCTGTCCAACGCCATCAAATATACCCCGGCGGAGGGGGAGATCCGGCTGGAGGTCACGGACATGGGGAGCTCTTCCTCGTCCGTGGAGCATATCCGCTTCGTGGTCTCCGACACGGGCTACGG
The DNA here is from genome assembly GCA_934504065.1 of uncultured Dysosmobacter sp. GTDB lineage: Bacteria > Bacillota > Clostridia > Oscillospirales > Oscillospiraceae > Oscillibacter. Next base: position 14,481 of record CAKSVQ010000041.1, read on the forward strand.
TATCACCGAGGAGTTCAAGCAGGTCATTTTCCACCCCTTCACCCGGGCGGAGGACAGCGTGACCAACAAGGAGACCGGAACGGGCCTTGGCCTTGCCATCACCAAAAACATCGTGGACCTGATGGGCGGTACCATCGACCTCGACAGCATCATTGGCAAGGGAACAACCTTTACGGTGGAGCTGCCGCTGCGCCTGCCCCATGAGGAGGCGGACGAGCAGTTCTGGGAGCACCACAATATGTCCCGTATCCTGCTGGTGGACGACGACAAGTCCGTGTGCGACGGGATGAAGCAGGGAATGGACGGCAGCGGCGTGGAGCTGGACGCGGTGTACAGCGGCGAGAACGCCGTGGAGCGGGTGAAGCAGGAATACGCCGCGGGCCGGGAGTACAGCGCCATCATTCTGGACTGGCAGATGCCCGGCATGAACGGACTGGACGCCGCCCGGGCCGTCCGCAAGATCATCCCCATCGACACGCCCGTGCTTTTCCTCACCTCCTATGACTGGACGGAGATCGAGACCGAGGCGCTGGAGATCGACGTGGACGGCTTCCTCGCCAAGCCCTTTACGCCCATGAACCTGAAAGAGAAGCTCATTGAAGTGGAGCATTTCAAAAATTCCGTGTCCAAGGCGGACGTGTCCCTCGACCTGAAGGGGATGCACTTCCTGCTGGCGGAGGACAACGAGCTCAACGCGGAGATCGTGGTGGAGCTGCTTCGGTCCGAGGGCGCGGAGTGCGACGTGGCGGAAAACGGCCAGCTGGCGGTGGATAAGTTCCTCTCCATGCCTGCCCGCAGCTACGATGCCGTGCTGATGGACGTGATGATGCCCGTGATGATGCCCGTGATGATGCCCGTGATGAACGGCTATGAGGCCACCAAGGCCATCCGGGCTTCCAAGCACCCCGAAGCGCTGACCATCCCCATCGTGGCCATGACGGCCAACGCCTTTGTCAAGGATGTGCAGGACGCGCTGGACGCGGGCATGAACGCCCATGTGGCCAAGCCCATCAACATGGAGACCCTGAAAAACACGCTGGCCTCCTGCATCCGGAGATGACGCTTTCGAACAAGTGGCCTTGCCACTTGTTCGAGGAAATTTCGCTGCGCGCTGTGCCTCATGGCCGCCAAGCGGCCAATGTGTCACCGTCGCGGCAATACGATTCCCGGCGCTATCCGCGCCGCCAATCGTGCCGCTTCCTCGAAACAGCCTCGCTTCATCCGCCGCTGGCGGCGCTTCGGCTGTTTCCAC